>RECH01000278.1 GCA_007694125.1 Leptolyngbya sp. DLM2.Bin15 | reverse complement strand
CTTTCTCCCTTCGGGAGACGTTTCACGTTGGCGTAGCCTGTCCTCAGGACAAACGGCTTCGCTCAGCCAGCGTGGGCTTTGGGATAGTTGGCTGAGCGAAGCCGAAGCCAGCGTGGGCTTTGGGCGGGATCCTGGGCGGGTGTAGCCTCCCAGGTCTAGCCATGCCATAGGGCCCGCCAGGCAAATTTTGGTAAGGCCAACATGCGTCGCCAGCGCCAAGGCTCTTGATACAGCCGATAGGTCCATTCCAAATGATTGTCGCGCAGCCATTGGGGAGCACGGGTTTTCGTTCCCGCCCAGATGTCAAAACTGCCGCCCACGCCGATCCAGATGGATTGGGGGCAGAGATGCCGATGCTCATAGATCCAAAATTCCTGCCGAGGCACGCCAAGGCCTACCAAAATGATCGCTGGCTGCTTCGCCGCAAGCATGTCACATAGGTCTCGATGTTCATCAGCACTTAGGTAGCCATGCTGTACCCCAGCGATCGCTAGGGAGGGCTGTTGGCTCTGCAGTTGATCGGCGGCCTGTTGCGCCACGCCCGGTGAACCGCCATAGAAAAATAGCGAGGCTGGCTGCCCTTCTGCCTGGGCATTGGGCGATCGCCGAATGAGCGCTTCCGCCAGCTCAATTCCAGGGCAGCGCGCAACTCGTTTCCCCCGCAGCCGTAGGTAGAGCACCACACCGGCTCCATCAGGAATCACCAGTTCCGCCTGCTGAATCACCTGAGCTAGGTCAGGATTAGCATCAGCCTGCATCGACATTTCAGCATTGAGGGTAACCACATGCACACCTTGCTGTTGCTGGATCTGAGTGACGAGCCAGTCGGTGTAGTTATCAAGCAAATGCAGCGGCAGATCAAAAATCGTAAAGGGTTGCGGGATCACAGGGTCAGACACATCCAGCATAGGGAGGATTGATTCATTACCACCCTAAACTTAGGGCGCAGTGGACGAGATTGCAACTAGCGCTGACGGGGAGACCGAGAGATTTTCCGCAGCACCGAGGGGCGGCTGTTCTCAGACTGGCGGAGATCAAGGATCGCTCGGGTAGGATAATCACTTTCGTCGTAGATTTCGCCCACCAGCTCTTCCAAAATATCTTCGAGGGTAATCAGCCCCACGGTGCCGCCATATTCATCCACCACGATCGCCAAGTGCAAACGCTGCTGCAACATTTCCTTGAGCAAATCTGCCACCCGCTTGAGCTCTGGCACATAAACCGGCGGTTCCGTAGCTAGCATCACCGGGCCATCTTGCTGCTGCTGCTGCTTGAGGGACTGCAGCTCTTGCAGGGCCCGCTTCAGGTGAACGATGCCGACAATTTGATCCTTGGATTCTTCCTGAACGGGAATTCGCGAAAATCCAGTCTCCAGGCAAAGGTTTACCAAGTCTTGCAGGCTGGCCTCATGGGAGATGGTGCGCATATCAATGCGGGGCTTCACCACATCGTGGGCCTTGAGGCGATCGAGCATCAGAGCCTTGTTGAGCAATTGGTGTTTATCCAAATCCAACTGCCCCTTGCCCCCCAGCACCTCGATCATCAACTGCAGATCGCGCACCGATTCTCCCGACTGCACCGCCGTTCCCTGGACGAGGCGAATCATATATTGAGCGATCGCTTCTAGAAAATAGGTGATCCCCAGCAAACTCAGCAGTTTAGACAGCAGATAGATGGGGCGAACAGCTGCCTTAAAGTAGGGCAAGACGTTGTTGATGGCCAACGACTTGGGCGTAATTTCACCAAAGACGAGGAGCAGAAAGGTGGCGACGGCCGTGGCGATACCCACCGAGGCACTGCCCAGCCAAATGGCAAACAGGTTACTGGTGAGAATCGCCGTAAAGTTATTCACCAGGTTATTGCCCACTAGCAACGTGGTGATAAACCGAGCCCGATTTTCTAACACTAGGGTGAACATGCCGTTGCGATCGCCCTGATCCTTAATCAGCGCCCGCAGCTTTAGATTATCCAGAGCGGTGATCGCCGTTTCTGACCCTGAAAAAAAACCCGATAGCACCAGCATAATGACCAACACCGAAATATCGAGCCACACCTCTCCTAATAGCGGGGTGACAGCTAGCAGCACGGGAGTATGGAAAACCATGGAAGGGGCGATCGCCTCAGTGGACACTAGTGAATCGTATGGAGTGGACAACATCAACCAATTTCAAGACTCACAGCATAGCCTAACGCAGGGTTAGACGTCGCTACACCAGCCTTAGAGATCCTGCCCTTGGGAGCATCTCAAGCTAGAATTCTTTTCATCTTGACGAATCAAGACAAGAAATTGCAGGTTGTGTACACATCTTAAGGTTCAAGATGCCGGGGGAAAACTTCGGGGACAATGACCAAGGTGGCGATCGCCTTTGGTTGTAGCCCCCGTGATGTACGTAGGTTGTACCCATGTCCGAGACTCAACGGATTCGCCTTGCGGATCTTGACTTTATCCCATACCTCACCGATGCCGGAGAGTTGTCCTATACCCTCGCGGATCAAATTGGCGTCTATGGCATTTTTGACGCCGATCGCACCCTGCAGTTTGTCGGCTATTCTCGCAATGTGGCGCTGAGCTTGATGCAGCATTTAGTGCGCCAGCCCCAGCAGTGCTACTGGGTGAAAGTGCAGTGTATCGATCGCCCGAGTCGCTCCATTCTGGAAGAGATTCGTCAGGCCTGGCTGGCTGAAGCCCCCGACAGCCCTGCCCATACCGCTAGCGATCGCTGGACTCAGCCCATTGATGCGGCAGCCCAGATGACGCCGGAGGAGCAACAGGCTTTGGCTAAAGGTGACGGGGGCGATCGCCCTCGGTTGCTCAAACAAGTGGCCAGACGGGTCGAGCAAGAGGTTTTAGCTCAACTGGCTGAGCGCGGGGTCACGGCCTCCCTGCGGTTTAATCCGAAATTGAAGGAAGAAGGACTGTTAGATCTCAAATAGGTGGCTCGTCGATCGCCATAGATCTCAACGCGGGGAGCCCCATCATGGATCGCCAGCGCACCCCTTGGTGCAGCATGAGCGTCTTAGAATGCCCATCCCGGGGAGAATGCCCTAGGATGATCCCACTGCACCGATCCGCCCCAACCCTGAAACGAGACAATCCTATGATCGTGAAGGGGATAGGCAGTGCTAGGCTTTGAGCAGGATTGAAGGGTGGATATTTACCATCGGTTGACCAGTCCCGCAGTCCGGGGGCGATCGCCCTGTTTTGCTGAAACCCTTGAGTCATACCAGAAGTCCTATGTCGTCAACGCTGCTGAGTAATCGCTACCAAATCCTAGAAACCCTCGGAGCTGGCGGGTTTGGCACCACGCTGCTCGCCGAAGACATCCAGATGCCGTCTCGGCGGAAATGTGTCATCAAGCAACTGAAGCCGATTGAGAACAATCCAGACATTTATCGGCTAGTGCAAGAACGTTTCCATCGAGAGGCAGCCATTCTCGAAAACTTGGGCAATGTCAACGGGCAAATTCCCCAGCTCTATGCCTACTTCAATGAAGATGACCGGTTTTACCTGATCCAAGAATGGATCGAAGGGGTGACCCTCAGCCAAAAGGTGAGGCTGCAGGGACGACTGCCGGAAACCCAAGTCCGCAGCATTCTCATGAGCCTTCTATCGGTGTTGGACTATGTCCACAGTCGTCAGATTATTCACCGCGATATTAAACCCGACAACATTATTTTGCGATCGCAGGATCAAAAACCGGTGCTGATCGACTTTGGAGCCGTGCGCGAAACCATGGGTACGGTGGTCAACTCGGAAGGCGAGGCCACCAGTTCTATCGTCATCGGTACCCCAGGCTTCATGCCCTCCGAGCAGGCAGCGGGGCGCGCTATCTACTCCAGCGATCTCTACAGCTTGGGGTTGACCATGATCTACCTGCTCACAGGCAAGCCACCGCAGGATCTTGATCTAGATCCCCGCACGGGAGATGTGGTGTGGCAGCATGATGCGCCGGGCGTGAACCAAGCCTTCATTGATAGTCTCAATCGATCGATTCAATACAACCCACGCGATCGCTATGCCACCGCAGCCGAGATGCTAGACGCCTTGGAACATAGCGGCAGCGCCCCAGGCACCGCCATCCAAGCTGGCGCGATCCGCGATCGCCTCCCCGGAGCATCTTTCTCTGAGGTACCGCCCACGGTCATCCCATCGTCGAGCCCATCACCCCCCAATGAATTTATGGAATCAGCGGTGCCAGGGGCGATCGATAGCATGGCTGTGGGCAAGGATAAACCCATGCCGCCGGAGGTGCCTGGCTGGAACTGGGGCGCGTTTCTGCTGCCCGGTATTTGGTGCCTCAATAACCAGGTGTGGTGGGGGCTGCTGGCTTGGACATCCTGGTTTACTGTAGGGCTCAGTGGGCTAACAGTAGGGCTCAGTTGGCTGGTTGTGGGCGGTTTGTTGGGGGCTAAGGGCAACGAATGGGCCTGGAAGAGCCGAGGCTGGAAAAGTGTTGAGGCGTTTCAGGCCAACCAACGGGCTTGGGCCATTGGCGGCATTGCTACCTGGGGTAGCATGGTGGGCTTGATTATCCTCCTGGTAGCCATTGGGTCACAACTGCCCGATACAAACAGCACGGTGAGCAACGACACAACGCCGGAGCCCACTCTCCCCGATCCACCCGTCCCACCCACAGAGCCAACACCACCGCCCGCCGCTACCGAAGCAGCAGGATTAACCAACCTGCAAGTCTGTGCGCTACCCGAACCGGACACCGTCTGTGATGGCGATCGCGCCCAGATTCCGACCAAAACGCCGTCTATTTTAGTTAGCGCCGACTTAGACGTTCCCATGAACACTGAAATCAACATCACATGGCGCTATCTGGGTGGTGAAGCCGGCGATGCTACCGACATTGATACCATTTCCGTCGTGAAAGACAACGAGGCGATTGACTATGTGTGGACACGCCTACCGGCTCCCGAAAGCGGTGCCTGGCCCACAGGCGACTACCGAGTAGACTTTGAGGTTCTACGTCCAGACAGCGGTAATGACGGCGAAACGATCCAAAAGAGCTTTTCTATCCAGTAAGCTGAATCACGATACTGATTTGTGGATGCCGGATTGAAACCTCCTTCCAACTACCGAAAACTACTGCCCTACCTGCGCCCCCATCGCAGCACGATCGCCCAGGCGCTGGCCTGTACCTTGGCGTTTACTGTCTTTTGGCCGCTGTTGGCCTGGCTGGCGGGGGAAATTGCCAATCTCATTGGGCAGGGCGAGGTAGGAGCGATCGCTCACCTAGCGGCCGTAAGCGCGATCGTGTTTTTGGTGCGGGGCTTGGTGCAGTTTGGGCAAGATGCTCTGATGGCCAAAGCTGCGCTGGCGATCGCCTTTGATCTACGCAAAAAAGTCTTCACCCATCTCCAAAGCCTGAGCCTCAGCTACTTTGAGACCTCCAAAACCGGTGACCTCAGCTATCGCCTGACGGAAGATATCGATCGCATTGGGGAAGTGATCAACAAAGTTTTTCACCAGTTCATTCCCTGCATCTTGCAACTGGTCGTCGTGCTGGGCTACATGGTGTATCTCAACTGGCAGCTCACCCTAGCCACCTTCCTCATCGCCCCCCTGATGGCCGTCCTGATCGGCGGCTTTGGGCAACAGTTGCTGGTGTTTTCCCGCCGCAGCCAGAGCCGCGTCTCCGATCTTTCCGCTCTGCTCACCGAGGTGTTTTCAGGCATTCGGCTGATTCAGGCCTTTTCCGCCGAAGACTACGAAATCCATCGCTTTGCCCAAGAAGCCGAGCGCAACCGCCGGGCCAAATTTTCCGCCGAGCGCCTCAAGGCCATTCAGTTTCCCGTGGTGGGATTTCTCGAAGCCATGAGCGTCCTACTGCTGTTTTTGCTGGGTGGGTGGCAAATTTCCAACAACAACCTCACCGGAGCCGAGTTTGTCAGCTATATTGCCGCCGTAGCGCTGTTGATCGACCCCATTTCAATTACCACCAGCAACTACAACGAATTTAAGCAAGGGGAAGCCTCCGTCGATCGCATCTTTGACCTGTTCGCCATCCAGCCCCAAGTGGTGGAATTGCCGACGGCCAAAGTTCTGCCCGTGGTCAACGGCAGGGTCGAATACCGCCACATTACCTTTGGCTACAAGCCCGAACAGCCGATTCTGAAAGACCTGAGCCTAGAGGTCAATCCTGGGGAAGCGATCGCCCTTGTGGGATCCTCAGGAGCCGGTAAAACCACGTTGATGAACCTGCTGCCCCGGTTCTACGATCCGCAAGCGGGCCAAATCTTAATTGACGGCGTCGATATCCAAAGCGTCACCCTGCGCAGTCTGCGCCGCCAAATTGGCATCGTGCCCCAAGAAACCGTGCTCTTTTCCGGCACCATCGCCCAAAATATCGCCTTCGGACAAACCCAGGTGTCCCTAGAGACCGTGGAAGCTGCCGCTAAGGTCGCCAATGCCGATCAATTCATCCGCCAATTCCCCGATGGCTATCAAACCTGGGTGGGGGAACGGGGCATTAATCTATCCGGTGGTCAGCGGCAGCGGATTGCCATCGCCCGCGCCGTCCTCCTCGATCCACGCATCCTCATCCTCGATGAGGCCACCTCCGCCCTCGATTCTGAATCGGAGGCGCTGGTGCAAGAAGCCCTGGAACGCCTGATGCAGGGCCGCACCGTGTTTATCATTGCCCACCGCCTAGCCACCGTGCGCCGCGCCGATCGCATCTTGGTGATTGAACAGGGTCAGGTGGTGGAATCGGGCAGCCATGCCGCTCTGCTCGAACAGGGCGATCGCTATGCCCGCTTTTATGCCCAGCAGTTCAGTCCCTCCTAGCCGCCCCAGGCGAGGAGCATTCCAGCGCAGCCCATCATGTTGCATGACTGCTAAATAGGTTACAAACCGTTAACGATGAACTTGTTACGATGCAACCAAGCAATTGTAGTTAGTCATGACATCCCCGGTACGCTTGTCGCCGGGCTTTTTTTGGCCTAGGAGTTTACAAAACTTAAGAATATTAAGCATCTTGTAGTTGGCACATGAATCTAAAAAAAACTTAAACTATTGACTGACGGATTATCCCGTCCCTGTCGCGCTCTTCGGTTAGTGACGTCTTGCACGCAAAGCTCTCGATCTGCACTCTCCTTAAGACCAGCACCTTGGCGGAGGCCCTGCTGCAAGCTCTTAGAGGAACCCCCCACAGCCTGACTCAGTTTGAGGCAGATGATCAGTTTGTGGATTTTTTGGATCAGCAGCGCTACGGCATTGACTGCTTGATCCTCGAAGATCACCCTGAGATTAAGCAACTGCTGGTCACGCTGCACAAGCGCTCTATCCTGCTCCCTATCATCATCCTAGAGGTGGGGAACTATGAAACCAATCCAGAAGCAGCCGTCGCTAGAGCCGTAGCATCCTTAGACGGCAAGTCAGCCCGTGAGTACCCCTACCACCAGGCAGCCCTGCGCATCACCTTAACGCAACTAGGGCAGTTGGAACATTTTATCGATCAAGCCATCGGTAAATTTCTGAAGTTGTCTCCAGGCCAGCAAGGGCAGGGAGACGATGGGACAGATGATGCCTATTTGATAGAAGACCATCCGATGGTGCTGATGCCCCAACAGCGGCGGTTAGCTGAAAAGTTAAAGGAGCGTCTGGGATACTTAGGGGTGTACTATAAGCGAAATCCGAAGAACTTTCTGCGTAATCTTCCGCCACCGCAGCGAAAAGATTTCCTACGTCAGCTTAAGGACGATTATCGGAAAATCATTCTGGTGTATTTTTCACCAGAGATGAAAGACCTCAACGAGAAAATTGATAATTTTGTGAACATGGCTTTCTTTGCCGATGTTTCGGTGTCCCAGATTGTCGAAATTCACATGAAGTTGATGGATGATTTTGCCAAGCACCTTAAATTAGAGGGACGTAGTGAAGAAATCCTGCTAGATTATCGATTGACTTTGATTGATGCGATCGCCCATCTATGTGAAATGTATCGTCGCTCCATTCCACGAGATTCCTGAACTCCTCCCTGAATTCCTCCATCAGTCGTGCTTTGCTTCTGATAGCTGATGCAACCATGTCCAATGTCTAGTCTCAACAACGTCTCTCAGCACAGTGTCATGGTTGCAACCAGCCACAAGCATGGCAGCCTTGTTGAGTCACTTCCATGAATCCCCGAAGGTTCCATGAATCCCCTAAGAAAGACCTACGTTCTTAAACTCTATGTTGCAGGCAATACGCCCAACTCCATTCGGGCGTTGAGAACCCTCAATAATATCCTGGAAAAGGAGTTTCAGGGTGTTTATGCCCTCAAGGTCATTGATGTCCTTAAAAACCCTCAATTAGCGGAAGAGGACAAGATTCTGGCGACCCCAACCTTGGCCAAAATTTTGCCCCCACCGGTTCGAAAAATCATTGGCGATTTATCAGATCGAGAAAAAGTTTTAATTGGTTTGGATTTGTTGTATGAAGAACTACGGGACGACGAAGCAAATTACTGATGCTATTCTGCTCTACGGCGTATTCAACTAGCCCAACAGCCTCAGTCCTAGGATTGACTGGCTGTCGGGCTCGATCAACGCACTCCTTAGAGTGGATCCTTCCGTACAACAGGGTCTATCCACAAACCATCATGAAACGAGGACATTAGGAGCCTATCCTAGAGCGATCTTAGACAGGGCGATCGCGTCCCCCGTCAACAGCCGGATGCGCTTACCTAGCCTCCTGGTCTGTGAATGCCCTGACTTAAAAACCAATTTTTGATAATCTCATAACACTATGGCAGATATGGCAGACAATCCAGTCCCACCTAAAAGCAGCTCCAGAAAGCTAGCCAGTGTTCAAAAAATCCACACCATGATCGAAGGGTTTGATGACATCAGTCATGATGGTCTGCCCGTCGGTCGTACTACGTTGGTCAGCGGTACCTCAGGTACCGGAAAAACGCTGTTTGCCGTTCAGTTTTTATATAACGGCATGATCTATTTTGATGAACCTGGGGTCTTTGTCACCTTCGAAGAATCGCCAGCCGACATCATTAAAAATGCTGCTAGCTTTGGTTGGGATCTACAGCACTTTGTTGATGAAGGCAAGCTGTTTATTCTAGACGCATCCCCCGATCCAGAAGGGCAGGATATCGTCGGTAATTTTGACCTCTCTGCCCTAATTGAACGCATCCAGTACGCCATTCGCAAATACAAAGCCAAGCGGGTGTCGATTGACTCCATGACAGCGGTTTTTCAACAATATGATGCCGCCTCAGTTGTCCGTCGGGAGATTTTCCGCCTTGTGGCACGGCTCAAGCAGGTGGGAGCCACCACCATTATGACCACAGAGCGGATTGAGGAATATGGCCCGATCGCTCGCTTTGGGGTTGAAGAGTTTGTGTCCGACAACGTGGTGATTTTGCGCAACGCCCTCGAAGGCGAACGCCGTCGCCGCACCGCAGAAATTCTCAAGCTGCGGGGCACCACCCACATGAAGGGCGAATATCCGTTCACCATTACCAATCAAGGCATCAGTATTTTCCCCTTGGGAGCTATGCGCCTAACCCAGCGATCGTCGAATGTCCGCGTCTCTTCTGGCGTGAAGACCCTAGACGAAATGTGCGGCGGCGGTTTCTTCAAAGACTCGATCATTTTGGCAACGGGGGCAACGGGAACCGGCAAAACCCTGTTGGTCAGCAAATTCTTGCAGGACGGCTGCAACCAAAATGAACGGGCTCTCCTGTTTGCCTACGAAGAATCGCGGGCCCAGCTTTCCCGCAATGCCTCGTCTTGGGGTACAGACTTTGAGGAACTAGAGCGCAAAGGGCTGCTGAAGATTCTCTGCGCCTATCCTGAATCTACGGGGCTAGAAGATCACCTACAAATTATCAAGTCTGAAATTGCCGAGTTTAAGCCCTCTCGGATTGCCATCGACTCCCTCTCTGCCCTAGCGCGGGGCGTCAGCAATAATGCCTTTCGGCAGTTTGTCATCGGGGTCACCGGCTTTGCCAAGCAAGAAGAAATTACCGGCTTCTTCACCAATACCACCGACCAGTTTATGGGCTCCAATTCCATCACCGATTCCCATATTTCCACCATTACAGACACCATTTTGATGCTGCAATACGTGGAAATTCGCGGTGAAATGGCCCGGGCCATTAACGTCTTCAAGATGCGTGGGTCTTGGCATGATAAAGGCATTCGGGAATATACCATCACCGATCAAGGGCCGGAAATCAAGGACTCCTTCCGCAACTTTGAGCGGATCATCAGCGGGTCGCCTAGCCGGATTTCGGTGGATGAAAAGAGCGAACTGTCGCGGATTGTTCAAGGCTTCCAGCCCGATCTCTCCGATGATGACTTGTAAGCCCAATCGGCTGAGGCAGGCTTAAATGGCGACCATTCTACGGGATTGGAGCTATCGCTATCCGTGGTTTTATGATGCGATCGCTCGTTTAGCTGCGCTCACGGTGGGGGGCGAAGCCAGGTTTCGCCAGCTCGCCCTAGAGGGACTAGAGATCACAGCCGCAACTCATATTCTTGATCTGTGCTGTGGCTGCGGACAGACCACTCGGTTTCTAGTGGAGCGATCGCCCCATGTGGTTGGGCTAGATGCCTCGCCGCGCTCGATTCAGCAGGCCCAAGTCAACGTGCCCAGCGCCACCTTTGTGGAAGCCTGGGCCGAGGCCATGCCCTTTGCTGAGCACCAGTTTGACCTCGTGCAGACCAGCGTGGCCCTGCACGAGATGCAGCTTGAGCAGTTGCAGCAGATTATCGCCGAGGTCTATCGGGTCTTAAAACCCGGCGGGGTATTTACCCTAATAGACTTCCATCGCCCCCACAATCCCCTGCTTTGGCCAGGCTTGGCAACTTTTTTGTGGGTCTTTGAAACCGACACCGCCTGGCAGTTGCTGCAGCTTGATCTTCCAGAGATGCTAAAGCAGCAAGGGTTTGAGGTGGATGCCAGCGCGCTCGGGCAACAGCTCTACGCTGGCGGCAGCCTACAGGTGGTGCGGGGCCGCAAACCCGATGAAGGCTGACCCGATCAAGGCGCGATCGCCCCTAGGTTTGCCTGGATGGACGGTCTTAAGGATACCGACTGGATTGACCTCCGCGATAGCCCGGATCTCCTGCTACCGATCTCCCTCTTTCGCACCACCTTTGACACAGAAGTACTGCCCATCATCACCTAACTCCATGCCACCAAGCCCACCGAGGAAGGCGATCGCCAGCATCAACAGGTGCGATCGTTTGTGCAGGAGCTATGTATCGCCCATCCAGATGCCTTTGGGGAGTAGGCGCTGCATCATTGATGGGGCGACAGATCCCCGACGTTTGATAAAAAGTCGGGGATCTCACACCCTGCCCATAGGCTTGGAAGTGGTAGGCATTCACCAATGATGGGCAATCTAGGACTGCACTCTACCTTCGCCACCACCGTATGCCGCGTCG
>RECH01000349.1 GCA_007694125.1 Leptolyngbya sp. DLM2.Bin15 | reverse complement strand
ACCTTTTTATCCTAGCATATGGACTTTTTGCCCTCA
Organism: Leptolyngbya sp. DLM2.Bin15; assembly: GCA_007694125.1. GTDB lineage: Bacteria > Cyanobacteriota > Cyanobacteriia > RECH01 > RECH01 > RECH01. The sequence goes on along the minus strand of RECH01000349.1, from coordinate 11,391 downwards.
TCCTTTCCCCTAGGGCTAGAGCCTTAGGCTGAGGGCGATCGCTTATAGAAAGGGCGTTTCACCACCGTTGCCTCGCAGTGGCGTCCACGAATAGTCACCGTCAGATCCTGTCCTGGTTTAGCCAAGCTGGGTGGCACATAGGCCAGGGCAATGGGATAGCCGAGGGTGGGGGAGAGGGTGCCGCTGGTGACGTGCCCCACCACATGACCGTCATGCATCACCTCATATCCTGAACGGGCAATGTTGCGTCCCGTCAACCTCAGCCCCACCAGGCGACGCTGCACACCATGGCGCTTCTGTTCTTCCAAGGGCGATCGCCCGATAAAGTCTCCCGTCTGATCCAACTGCACGAGCCACGATAGACCAGCTTCTAGGGGCGTGGTTGCGGCGTCTACATCTTGACCGTAGAGGGCCATGGCCGCTTCCAAGCGCAGCGTATCCCTTGCTCCTAGCCCACAGGGTTCGACCCCAGCTTCTAGGAGCGATCGCCACAGGGTTTGCCCCGGTTGGGCATCCAGCATAAGTTCAACGCCGTCTTCTCCGGTGTAGCCGGTACGGGCAATAAAGGCTGATGCGCCCAATATGGATGCGGTGACATGTTCATAGCGCCCCACGGTGGATAGATCCGTATCGGTATAGCGCTGCACGGTGGCGATCGCTTCTGGCCCCTGCACAGCTATGAGTACGGTTCCCTGAGACTGATCGGTCAATGTTACGGAGTTGCCATCAAGGTGTTCCAAAAGCCATTGGCGATCGCTGTCGGTTGTGGCTGCATTGACAATCAACAGAACGCGATCGCCCTCGGCCTCCGTGCTGCCTTGGTTGTAGATGATCAAATCATCCAAAATTCCCCCGGCGGCATTCAGGAGTACCGTGTATTGGGCTTGCCCTGGCTGCAGTTGACTGAGATCGGAGGGCACCAACCGCTGCAGGTGCTCTAGAATGCGCTGCCCCGTTAAGACAAACTTGCCCATGTGGGAAATGTCAAACATGCCGACGCGATCGCGCACGGCCCGATGTTCTTGGGTAATGCCACTGAACTGCACCGGCATCTGCCAACCCGCAAACGGCACCATGCGGGCCTGATCGTGGAGGGAATAGAGCGGAGTTTGGTATAGCGCGCTACGGTCGGAATCAGTCATAACCCAAAATACTTATCAACATGACGTCACAGTATTTCATATCCAAACCGAGAACACAATTTTCATGGGGTGCTGGTGTTGGTCAATGCTCCATCCATACTCCGTAGAGGATCCGTAGAGGGCACTAGTACTCCTAGGCGAAAGTAACCCGCCTAGGTGCTAAGGCAGGAACCCTTTTGTGTCCTGGAAGTCTTTTTCGTTTTTCTATCTTCGTTCTTCTGTCTTGCGGTACTAGTGGGGATCTCTAGCTTGGGGGAGCGATCGCCCTCGGTTCATGACTGCCGGAGTGATACAACCTAGCAGTGTGAAGAGACCTTAGAGTCAATATAAAGTTTTTGAATGGTCAGCGTAATTCCTGTAATTGTTTCCGAATGTATTCAATACCATGGGGGTACTCTACGGGGACTTGCCTAGTCTATTTTCAATAGACGTTCCTAAGACAACCGAGCTATTTCGTTGGAGCTGGGTCACGATCAATGTCTAGACTTGCTTGATTGTCTAAGGACGAACAGCACTGAGGCTAGAGGTTGGTGACGTAGCCAAATCTTGTGTTTTTTGCGCAAGCCATAGCCAGACTTCAATGACGTTGTGGTCTAATGCTCTCAACGCTGGTGGGCATTACGCCCAATTCTTCCTAAACTTGGAGAATCAGCAGGGGCGTCTAGATCACAGTCAAACCGTACAGGCTCATTCGTTCTAGACCTATACATTCATGGCGTAGCTGAACCGCACGAGTCGTCCTTCACTTACCATGAGTAACTGAAGAATCATCTAAGCGTTAGTTTTGGTACTGATGTTGTGGTTCTAACTGGGTCATGGTTGTCTCCTGAATGGGGGTGAGATTAGAACAATGTGCTGTTCGGAAGGAGCTTGGTATGAGACGGTATAGGGACGTTGGGGTGATCCATGTTATGTGGTATCCCTCTTCTCTTTTGGGAATCTTAAGGCTAGGTTTCTTCGTTGCGGTTTGATTTCCGACCTTTCGCTTGCTACACCCAGACACCAGAGCATGATGATTGCTAAATCTGAAAACCCGGACTATCCAGTAACCGTATCAGACCAGACTGCCATGGTTGTGATGCCAGCAATGTTTACTGTGAATCAGGCAGTGTCCTTTAAGCAAGCATTCCAGAGCGTCTGCCAGGATATTCCTTCCCTGACCCAAGCAAAGCTCGATTTCCGTCAAACGACGTTTATTGACAGCAGTGGGATTGGCGCACTGATTAGTGCTTTAAGAACCGCTCAACAGCAGGGGGTTCAGCTCAAACTTTTTAACGTGTCCAGCCAGGTGATGATGGCTTTGTCCATGACTGATCTGGATAAAATTTTTGAAATTGAGCAATCGACCGGTATTGTGCAGGACTTGAAAGCCCGCCCCAGTCGAGACCAGCAGCCCCATCCGACGCATCCATCGATTACGTCGCCAACCAAACGCGTGATCGATATTGTGGGAGCGCTTGTTGGCTTAACGATTACCGGCGTGCTTCTGATCCCGATCGCGATCGCCATTCAGATGGACGATCCAGGGCCCCTCTTTTTTGGGCAAGTGCGCTGTTCTTGGATGGGCAAGCGCTTCAAAATGTGGAAGTTCCGTTCCATGGTGGCCAATGCAGAAGCCTTGAAGCACCAAGTTGAGAATCAGGTGAGTGGGCCGTTGTTTAAGAATGCCAACGATCCTCGCATTACCCGAGTGGGACGCTTTCTCAGACGCACCAGTCTGGATGAACTGCCTCAGTTTCTCAATGTCTTAAAAGGGGAGATGAGTTTAGTGGGTACTCGTCCGCCCACCCCTGATGAAATTGAAATGTATGAAATTCCCCAGTGGCAGCGCCTAGATGTCAAGCCTGGTATGACCGGTGAATGGCAGGTGAATGGTCGCTCGTCGGTCACCAGTTTTGAGGACGTGATTCGTCTTGACCTGAAGTATCAACAAAACTGGAGCCTCTGGTATGACATCCAGCTCATCTTGAAAACCATTGCCGTTTTATTCAACAAGAAGTCTGGTGCGATGTAGAAGGTTGCTGGGGTTGCTGCGACGGCTCAAGTAGACCAGTAGCCCGACGAGCAGAACGATGCCGGTGATGTATTTCACAGCGTTGGGAATAGCTGGGTTAGGGGAAAAAAAGCCTTCAATCACGCCTGCCACGATCAACATAGGAACGACACCGTAGACGAGGCGGGCTGCTTGCAGCCCGTATTTTTTTAGGGCATCTACTCGACGATAGATACCCGGAAACAGTAGCGCCCGTCCTAGGAGAAGTCCTGCCCCTCCAGCCAAAAAAATAGCCGGTAGTTCTAGGGCACCATGGGGAAAGACAAAGGCCCAAAATGGCCAGGCTAGGCCATGCTGGCCAACCAGCGCTCCGATGGAGCCCAAGAATAGTCCATTAAAAATCAGAATATAGACGGTCAATAGCCCGCCGGTCATGCCGCCCGCCACGGCATTGAAGGACACCCGTAAATTGTTGATCATAATGTTGCTAGATGCTAAGGGCTCTACACCTAGGATGCTGCCCATCCAAAGTTCTCCACGGCGTACCATGGTGATCAGGTCACTGGGAACCAAGATATCCATGTAGATGGGGTCATGCCATGCCAGCCACCAGCTTACGGCAGCCGGGGCCACGAGCAGGAGGGTGCTGAGCAGAATATAGCCGCGACACTGCTGGACAGTTTCAGGAAACCCTGATCGGATGAAGGTGAGCAGCGATCGCCATTCTTGGCGGCGATCGCCTTGGTAGATTTGAGCATAGCCACGGACGGTTAGAGATTGCAGCCGTCGCATCAAATCGTGCCCGAGGTTGTGCGTGCGGGCGCGGGCCAGATCTGCGGAGACCGATCGATATAGACTGGCCAGGCTCTGAATATCTTGGGCGGAGAGGGTGCGTAGACCACGGCGCTCTGCTTGAGCGAGCAATCCTTCTAAGTCCTGCCAGCTTTTCTCTCGCTGTGCAACCCATCGCTGGATGTCCATAGGTTCTATCGGTAGCGTTTCGCCCCAGTGTAGCCTGATCATGAAAGCCGTTTCCAAGACCAGCTCTGAACATCTTGATCCATGCTCTGCCGATCGCAAGGAGCGATCGCTCCCCCTGCTTTCTGGGTCGCCCTGTCTGAACTCTTGACAATTTTGCTCAAAAAAGACTTGCGGCCGTTGAGCAAAGCAGCCTTTAATAGAAACTTAAGGAATGCCTGAATTCAATATATAGTCTAGAAGTGTGGTCTTCATTGAGTCATCCTGTCGGCAAGGTATGACTAGAGGATCATCAACAATGGCGAGGGGTACCATAACCATACGATTGCTCATCTGCTTAAGGGCAATCGTATAGATCATGTGGGGATGAGCAGATCGTCAGATGTGAGACCGTCAGGGGATCACCACGCTACCGCTACAGGCTGCTGGATCTTGAAGATCCGTTACCGTTTTTTAAGGCGATCGCCCCAAATCCCCCGACAACGTTAAGATTATTAAGATAAACTGCCGGTTAGAACCACTATTTGATCAGTCTATCGTTACAATAAGTAACACAAATCAGAGGACAGAGAAGGTTAAAACTATGGGTCGAGTTGGAGTTTTGCTACTTAACTTGGGCGGGCCAGAGCGCCTAGAGGACGTTCGTCCGTTTTTGTTTAATCTGTTCTCTGATCCTGAAATCATCCGCATCCCCTTCACCTGGATGCAAAAGCCGCTGGCTTGGCTGATTTCCACGTCGCGGGCCCGCAAGTCCCAAGACAACTACCGGCAGATTGGCGGTGGGTCACCCCTGCGCCGCATCACTGAAGAGCAGGCCCAGGCCCTGGAGGCATCCCTGCGTCAGCGGGGGCAAGATGCGCAGGTCTATATTGGCATGCGCTATTGGTATCCCTTCACCGAAGAAGCGATCGCTCGCATCAAGCGCGACAAGGTGGAAAAGCTGGTGATTTTGCCGCTCTATCCTCAGTTTTCCATCAGCACCAGCGGATCGAGTTTTCGCCTGCTGGAAAAAATCTGGGGTGATGATCCAGCTCTGGAAAAGATTGAATATACGGTGATTCCCTCTTGGTACAACAGCCCTGGGTATCTCAAGGCCATGGCTGATTTGATTGCTCAGCAACTCGATCAGTTCCCTAATCCAGATCAGGTGCATGTGTTTTTCAGCGCCCATGGGGTGCCGATCAGCTATGTGGAAGAGGCGGGCGATCCCTACCAGCGCGAAATTGAAGACTGCACTGCGCTGATCATGAAAACCTTGAATCGTCCTAATGCCCATACTTTGGCCTATCAAAGTCGGGTGGGGCCGGTGGAATGGCTCAAGCCTTACACCGAAGACGCCATTGAAGAACTTGCCAAGGATGGTGTAGAAAACTTAGCTGTTGTTCCCATTAGCTTTGTCTCAGAGCATATCGAGACTCTGCAAGAGATTGACATGGAATACCGCGAGATTGCGGAAGAGGCAGGGATTGAGCACTTTCAACGGGTGCCAGCTCTCAACACCCATCCCATGTTTATCGAAGATTTAGCCAATATGGTGGAGCAGGCGATCGCCTCCCCCAGTATCCAGTTCTCGGATGTAGTCCGTCCGCCTGAAAAGATCAAGATGTATCCCCAAGAGCGTTGGGAATGGGGATTGACGACGGCTGCGGAGGTTTGGAATGGTCGCTTGGCGATGTTGGGCTTTATTGCCTTGATGTTGGAACTCATTAGTGGGCGCGGGCCGCTCCATCTAGCGGGTTTGCTGTAGGGAGCATCAGCCACTGAGGAGTTGGCTGACCCAAGGATTGCTCTGTTAACGGTTGGGTCTGATAACAACTAGGGTAAGACAGGTTGCCATTGGGGTGACGATGGATCCGGAGAATGGGTTTTGGATGGATCCATGGTCACCTCGGCTGATGGTCACCTTGGCTGAATGCCCCGCTTGTTACTGCCGCTGCATCTACAGAGTCTTTTGAGCTACCCACCTATGACTGATATTCAGTGCCAGCCTGCCCTAGAGCAGCATGTATCAACGATGGGCCATCCTACCGATATGCCCCTCGCTCAAAGCATCCAGCAAATCACAGATCTGCTAAGACGATATCTCAACCTAGGAGATTTGCAGCGGGTCGGCGTTAAGCTATCGCTGCAGGCAGGGTCTTTGCGATCGCCTCTTGTTGCCAAGGGGGAGCGGCCCCACTCCTCTGGTCAGAATGATTCGCCTAAGGTTTTTTTAGGCCAAGAGGTGGCAGGTTCACCAGATGATGGACATCGTTCCCTTGGCGCAGCTCGACGGCTGACCCTGGGGTCTCAAGACACGATCGAAGAGGTTGCCCGCCGCATCCTCGACACTCGGCGGATTACTCGTACCGATCAAAACTCTCTCCTCTGCATTACCTTGTCTCAGGTCACCCTAAAATCTCAAGAGAAGGTTTTGGTTGACAAAGTATTTGACGGACTCAAGCTAGGTATCTTGAAAGTTGTGGATTGAGATCTAGCGATTAAAGATGAACATCTAGGCTGAGGACGTAGCGCCCAAGGTGCAAGCGGTTGGCCCAGAGTTCATATTCAATGCGGAGAGATTTCGGGAGAGTATCCTGCGTGAACTCTAGCCGCCGCGTGAAGTTACGCAACCGAAACTGCCGTCCGTGGTGCGGCTCAAAATTTTGCAACCAGTAGCGACTCAGACCATAGACCCCTTCTTCCCAAAAATGGCGATAGCTACTGTCTCCATCGCCCTGCATGGTCATAATCACCCGGTAGGGAGAGACCTCTAGCCAAATAAGACGGGGCGATCGCTGGGTAGCTGCCACCGTTGTTGACGATCGTGATGGGGTGTGGTGGTGCAGAGACGGTTCCGTCAGCAAAATATGGAATTGCTCCGTGTCTTTTTGATAAACAGCCGCGGATGTTTCTGTGACAGACCATAGGGGCATGTCAAATGACATGAGAGAAAGACAAACCGGTTTGCGCGGATGGGTGAGCATAGAGCAATAGGGATAGATGTCAGACAGGCGATCGGTGGACAGCAGGCAATCGAAAACATGGGGTCGGAACCCGCTGCGCTGTCAACGAGCGCGGCAAACACTGCATCAAGATGATACTTTGAGTGTATTCCGTGGGTTCAAGAATGAAAAGGCGATCGGCAAAGACTTAACGTGAGGCAAGGATGGCCGAACAGTCGCCGTTGTGCCTTCAAAAGAGATAGGATGCTGACGAACATATTGCCCGGATTGTTTGCCGGATTGGGTGGTTATTGTCCATGGTTATTGCCACGATCGCATTACAAACTCACGATACTCATCAAACCCTTGCTATTGCTCCGCCCGCAGCGGGTTGGTCTCTAGGGGGAACCATTCGCGTACCGGGGGATAAGTCCATTTCCCATCGGTCACTGATGCTCGGGGCGATCGCCCAGGGTAAAACTCAGATTCAAGGATTGCTGCTAGGTGAAGATCCTCGCAGTACGGCCCATTGCTTTCGCGCCATGGGTGCTCAGATTTCTGACCTGAATGTGGATCATGTCGAGGTGGAGGGCATTGGTCTGGGTAACTTGCGAGAACCCTCTGATGTGCTGGATGCTGGCAATTCTGGCACCACCATGCGGCTGATGTTAGGTATTTTAGCGTCTCATCCCGGTCGCCTATTTACCGTGACCGGCGATGCCTCGCTGCGATCGCGTCCCATGGCTCGGGTGATTCAACCCTTGGAGCAGATGGGCGCACAGATTTGGTCAAGGGGTGGCGGTTTGGCTCCCCTGGCGGTACGTGGTTCTAACTTGACACCCATTCATTACCATTCCCCCATTGCCTCGGCTCAGGTCAAATCCTGCATTTTACTGGCGGGCTTAATGGCCGAGGGCATGACCACGGTGACAGAACCGGCCCTGTCTCGGGATCACAGCGAGCGGATGCTGCGGGCCTTTGGGGCAACGGTGCAGGTGGATGCGGACACCTGTAGTGCCAGTGTGATGGGCCCGGCAACCCTGACGGGGCAGCAGGTGGTGGTGCCCGGGGATATTAGCTCGGCAGCTTTTTGGCTTGTGGCCGGGGCGATCGTGCCAGGTTCGGATATTCTCATCGAAAATGTGGGGGTGAATCCCACGCGCACCGGTATTCTGGATGCGCTACAGCAGATGAATGCTGACATTACCTTAGAACATCCTCGCATGGCGACCGGTGAACCCGTGGCAGACATCCGGGTGCGCCACAGCCGCCTAACGGCCTGCACCCTCGAAGGGGATTTGATTCCTCGGCTGATCGACGAAATTCCCGTGTTGGCAGTGGCCGCAGCCTTTGCCGAAGGGACAACCATCATCCGTGATGCTGCTGAGTTGCGCGTTAAGGAAAGCGATCGCTTGGCGGTAATGGCGACTCAACTAGGGAAGATGGGTGCAGCGATTACGGAATTGCCAGATGGCTTAGAGATTACTGGCGGCCATGCCCTGACGGGTGCGGAGGTGGATAGCTTTACCGACCATCGCATTGCCATGAGCTTAGCGATCGCTGCCCTCATGGCCCAAGGCACCACCACCATCCATCGCGCCGAAGCCGCTGCCATTTCCTATCCAGACTTCACGCCCACCCTGCAGCGGATTTGTGGTTAGGATTGCTACGCCAAATCCGGTGAGACACGCTATTTATTTAAGGCTGGGGCAGTACCCACATGTCTCTAGCCCCCTTGCTAAGGGGGCGGCGAAGCGGGGGATCGCAGGCAGGATGTCCCAGCCATGACCCTGCAACCGGATTTGATATTAGGATAAAAACCCCTCATGGAGGATCAGGCGATTGCCCACGGGATCGTAGGCATAGACCTCGCGCCCGTGGGAGGTGAGGATGATGTCGTCGGGTAAACAGGCTCCGCCGGCCGCCTGTACCTGAGCGATCGCGGCTTCCAAATTGGGCACCTCTAGGCATAGGCTGAGGGGGCCGCTGGAGGCTGCAGAGAATTCTGAAGCATGGGTGGGCTGGGGACGAAAAATTCCTAGCCGCATAGGCCCTAGCTGAAATTCCCCGTAGCGATCGGGGGTTAAGGGGTTGGGGGCTTGGTCGAGGAATCGCTGGTAGAAGGCGATGACTGTCGCAAACGGTTCGGCGGCGATCGCCATAAAGGCTGTGCGATAGGCGATCGCCTTGGGGGATGACTGTCCCATGCTGCTCTTGTCCTCTGGGCGGGGCTGTCGGGGGCGGGCAAAACCCATCCCCCGACTGGGCTGGCGTTTGGATGGCATGACTAATGGGCTGCGATCGTACGTTTGTAGGCTTCGTCGAGCACTTCAGACAGGGTGGGATGGGTGTGAACCAAGAAGGCTAGGTCATGAACCGACTGCCGCTTGGCGATCGCATTGGCGGCTTCCTGAATCAAGTCTGCGGCATGGAGCCCAATGATGTGAGCCCCCAGCAGCTCTCCCGTATCCTTACGATAAATCACCTTGGCAATCCCCTCGGTTTCGCCTTCCGCGATCGCCTTGGAGTTGCCCTTGAAGTAGGAGCGCACCGTGGCGACTTCGAAGCCTTCTTGGGCGGCCAGTTCCTTGGCAATTGGTTCCGTCAGTCCCACAAAGCTCACCTCAGGATGGGTGAAGGCGGCGGCGGGAATGCTGCGATAGTCTACGGCGCGGGGGCGATCGCAAATGGTTTCTACTGTGGCAATCCCTTGAGCTGACGCAGCATGGGCCAGCATCATCTTGCCTGTGGCATCGCCAATGGCCCAGAGATGGGGCACCGGCTGACCATCCAGTAAAACGGCCATATGGTCGTCAACGGTAATGAAGCCTCGGCGATCGGTTTCTACGCCAACGGTTTCTAGCCCTAGGTTCTTTGTGGCGGGGATCCGTCCTGTGGCCACCAGGCAAGCATCGACTTCTAGAACTTCAACGACCTCTTTAGTCTTAGCATCCGCCAGTTCGATCACCACAGGCGAACCGGGGATCACCCGCTTGGCCAGCATTCCCACCTTGGTTTCAATATCGCGGGAATCAATCAACACGCGCTTGGCCTGCTTGGCAATGTCTGGATCAAAGCCGGGCATCAGTTGGTCTAGCGCTTCCACGATGGTGATTTCACAGCCCAACGCGGTATAGACATCGGCGAACTCTAGACCGATGTAGCCACTGCCGATAATCGCCACCCAGTCGGGCAGCCAGTCAAGCTTAATGCCGTCATCGCTGGTAAAAACGGTTTTGCCATCAAGTTCGATACCTGGCGGCACAAAGGGCACGGAACCCGTGGACAGAATCACATCCTTGGCGGTGATCACCCGCTCGCCCGCGTCGGTTTGCACCGAAACTTTTTGACTGCCGGCCAGCTTGCCCCAGCCGTGGATAATATCAACGCCTAGACGTTTGAGGCTATTGGTGAGATCGCCGCGCAGTTTATCAACCAAATTGGCCGCATGGTTGGCGATCGCTTGCCGGTCAAATGTCACATCACCCACATGCACCCCTAGGGCTTGGAGGTGATGGGCATTGCGCAATTCCCGCACGCGCCCTGATGCTGCCAGCAGTGCCTTCGAGGGAATGCAGCCCCGGTTGACACAGGTGCCTCCCATATCAGCAGCCTCAATGATCGCCGTTTTGAGCCCACAGCTCACGGCATGAAGCGCTGCGCCATGGCCGCCGACGCCCGCACCCACAATCACCAAGTCGTAATCAAATTGACTCACTTCACTTCCTCTGTCCGTCTTACTCTGTCGTGATTTATGCAACTGGGGAGAAGTCTCGTTCTACCAACCTCTCTCCGGCGATCGCCCAGCCAATGCCTGCTTATTGTAGCGAACGACTGGGCTGGGGACGACCTGCGTAAATCTTGCCTGTCTAATTTTCAACTGGAGTGGGGTCATTAGACAACAGGGCATGTTCTAGATCGCAACTCTGGGGTCGGGCATGGGCCGAAAAGACGCCCTATGGGATGAACGGGGTACACTAATAGCTGAGTGGCGGATCAGCGTCATGCCAACGCTCCATCCCCTCGCTCCACAGCGTGGAGTAACCAATTTTTGACCCCCATGGGTGGCGATCGCCATCTTCAACTGGGACGAGCGTAATTCCATCATCTGAATTGTGTGATCATCCATCTGTTAACGTATCGTGCTACTGGGTAAGGCTCCTGGGACGGTTTCGCGTCTCCAACCCCCATAGGCTGTAAGACAAGGGCTTGCAAGACAACGTTGAACGATCATCTGCCACGCTGAATGGCTCCGGGACAAGACCCAACATCAACGAAGAAAGCTAGGAGTTCATCACAAGCCGCCGTCATCACAAGCCACTAATCAATAGCTGTGATGTTGAGCAAGTCACTA
>RECH01000123.1 GCA_007694125.1 Leptolyngbya sp. DLM2.Bin15 | reverse complement strand
CACAGTCACAATCTTTCCATTACGTAAGCATAAAGAGATATGAGTCAACTAATCGCCACGTCTCTAATTAATTTCCTAAACTTCTACACCGCACTTCTATTCATCCGCATTCTGCTAACCTGGTTCCCCACCATCGACTGGAGCAACCCGCTATTGTCGGCGCTGCAGCAGATCACCGATCCGTTCCTCAACATTTTTCGCTCCTTCATTCCGCCCCTAGGCATGATTGACATCTCGCCCATGTTGGCGATTTTGGCCCTGCAGCTTGTGCGCGGCTTGTTCATCTCCTATGCTGGCCCAGCCATGCTTTAGTCCACGGCGAACCTAGGAATGCTGGGCTCATGCCAGATGCATCTGAATGGGGCGATCGCTTTTCAGATCTCCCTAGAGATGGTTCGCCTGCTGGCATTTTTTCAAAAACTTGCCCATCTCTGATGCCTCCAGGGGTTCTGAGAAGAGGAACCCCTGACCATAGGTGCAGCGTAGGGATTTTAGCTGGGCAAGCTGCATGGGGGTTTCGATCCCCTCTGCGATCGTGTCTAGACCCAGATTCCACGCCAGCATCAGGATGGTACGCACCAGTTCCACCTGTTCGCCATCCACATCGATGTGGTTGAGAAAGGAACGATCAATTTTTAGGGTATCCATAGGAAAGCGATACAGGTAGCTCAAGGATGAGTAGCCGGTACCAAAGTCGTCAATGGATAGCTTGACTCCTATCTGGTTGAGCTGTTCCAGCAACTCGACAGCAAGCTGAGCATCTTTCATCAGCGTGGTTTCGGTGACTTCCAGCTTGAGGCTTTTGGCGGGTAGTCCGGTGCTATCCAAAATGGATTTGACCCAGGTGACCAGATTGGGCTGGCAAAACTGCTGACCGGATAGGTTCACGCTGACGACTAGCGATCGGGCGATCGGGTAGTGCTGTTGCCACCATTTCATCTGCCGACAGGCTTCTTCCAAGACCCAGGCATCAACGACAGCTGTGAGATCGGTGGTTTCCACTAGGGGCATAAACTGCACCGGCGATCGCTCCCCGTCAATCGGATGTCGCCATCGAATCAGCGCCTCAAAGCCTACCAGATCTTCATTGGTGAGTAACACGATGGGCTGATAGCAGAGGCGAAACTCTTGTCGCTGAATGGCTTGCTGCAGGTCTGCATAGAGCTTTGCATCCTGGGAGGTTGCTTGAGATACGGGATGAACGTCTGGTGTAGATTCTCCAAGACTAGGGTCATCCTGGGTAGGAGCAGCGACCACAAGCTGGATGGGGATGGGGCGGTGGCGATCGCGCCTCACCAGCCAGACGATATAGAGACAACTAAATCCAATCCAGCTCAGATCGGTCAACAGTTGAACGAAGCCATGATGGACGGGCTGGTGTAGCATCCAGGCAAAGAGGCGATCGCTGCCGAGCAACCAAGCACTGCTGGCGATCGCATAGAGCACAACGGACGTAAAGAGGGAGAAACGTGATCTATCGTGGTGCATCTAGTTGAGGAACATCCAGCGGTAAGCGCAGGAACCAGGGCATAGCCTTGGCTTCCATCATTGATTACAAGAATAATTGGGTAGAAACCGGGGAGTTATGGGCTCATTCCCATATTTGTTTCGTTCTCTACGCCGTCCACACCTTTCCTCTTGAACAAGCCAGTAGGACCAATAGGCAGGTTGGACAATCCCACCCTACTGACCAGGGATCAACGTTTATGCGAGTAAGCTTGGCGAATTCTATAGGAAACGAGCTTCCTAGCCCTGTTTCTCGATGGGTTGTAGAGACATCCCTAGCTTCTCTCAACATAACAAACTTCCATCAAGATTGACCGGTGGCGGGCTCATAAAACCGACAGCCATGGCAGGGGCCCAATGGAGATACGGCGCAACGCACAAGTTCTGAGCCAGCATGAAAGCGGCAGGTGGCATCACCTAGTATCCAGCGCCCGTTCACCCAAGATTTTTCATCGGGGCGAGGACTGGCTTGAACGGAGAGGACAATGGTGTGAAGCTGATACCGCCCGTCGCGTAGCTGGTAGCGATGCCGTCGTTCTAATATGGTGTAGGTTTTGCCCGCTAGCTCTAGGTATGAACCAGGCTGAGGATGTCCCTCTAAGATCACGCGCTCGAGGGTTTCGTGGGAATGACTCAGAATGATCTCTGTGGGGAGAGAGTCTTGCTCCATGGCGATCCATCGCTGCTCACATCTCAGCATCCTAGCGCATTTAGAGAAGGCGCAGCCCCAGCGTTAGCGGATCCGTTGAACCGTTGACTGATGCTGGGACTGCGATCGCCCCCTAGGGCGTTTGGCGTAGCTTTTGAGACCATACCCGCGTAGGCAGACCCCACACGTAGATGAACCCTTCCGCTGCTTTGTGATCAAACTGATCATCGGCACCGTAGGTGGCCAGGTCAGGTGTATAGAGGGAGGTTTCAGATTGGCGGCCCACCAAGGTTGCTGTGCCCTTAAACAGCTTCACCCGCACCTTCCCGGTCACCCGCGTTTGGGTTTGTTGGATAAAGGCATCCAGGGCTAGCTTCAAGGGGCTATACCACAGGCCGTTGTAGACCAACTGGGAATAGGTTTCCTCGATGCCGCGCTTGTAGTGGCTGACATCAGCGGTGAGCACCAGGCTTTCGAGATCTCGGTGCGCTTGAATGAGGACGATCAACGCCGGAGCTTCATAGATTTCCCGCGACTTGATGCCCACGAGGCGGTTTTCAATCATGTCAATCCGACCGACGCCATGGCGACCCACGGTCTCGTTCAGTTGGCTGATCAGCTCAACGGGGGAGAGGGGGATGTCGTTGAGGGCGGTGGGTAGACCTTGCTCGAAGCTAATGTCTAGATATTCCGGCTCGTCGGGGGTGTTGGCGATCGCTTGGGTGAGCAAATAAACTTCCTCTAGGGGCTCATTCCAAGGATCTTCTAGCGGCCCGGCTTCGATACTGCGACCTAGGAGGTTGCGATCGATGCTGTAGGGCGACGATTTTTTCACCGGCGATTCAATGCCGTAGCGCTCACCATAGGCAATGGTCTCTTCGCGGCTCATGCCCCATTCCCGGGCCGGCGCTAGCACCTTGATGTCGGGGTTCAAGGCAGCGATCGCCACGTCAAACCGCACCTGGTCATTGCCCTTACCGGTACAGCCATGGGCGACTGCATCAGCGCCATACTCCGCCGCCACTTCCACCAATCGCTTGGCAATCAATGGGCGGGCTAGCGCGGTAGACAACGGATAGCGATTTTCATAGAGGGCATTGGCTTGAATAGATGGGAAGGCATAGTTTTCAATAAATTCTGTCGTGAGATCCGCCACGATGGATTCGTTGGCCCCAGACTTGAGCGCTTTCACCCGAATAGGCTCTAGCTCATCTCCCTGACCTAGATCGGCTGCTAGGGTAATGACTTCCTCAACCCCCCACTCATGTTTGAGGTAGGGAATACATACGGAGGTATCAACCCCACCCGAATAGGCCAGTACAACTTTTTTGGCGCGCCCCATGATTTTTACGGTATTGAACAACTAAACCTCTATTATGCGGGTACGGAACGGCTTTTCTCACGACTCTCCCCGGAAAACTTAGTTGTGAAACCCTGATGTTTGCCGTTCTGCGAGCCGGAATGCTGGATGACGAACGCCACCCATCGGATGCTCCGTTGGTATCTGGGGCGTATCTCCTTGAAAATAGGGCAACAACCCCCTGCTGTGTCGGGTAAGATGGCAAATGTGCAGTTTATCCAAGTCCTAGGCGTCAAATCCTAGCCATGGCAAGACCCAAGGCTTGCGGTCATGCTTCCCAACGGATGTCCTGCATCCACTCTACGCAATCAGGAGGACTATCTTGCCTACCTTGGGGGTTAACATCGACCATATTGCCACCCTGCGTCAAGCGCGACGAACGGTCGAACCCGATCCAGTGGCGGCGGCGGCGCTGGCGGAACTGGCCGGGGCCGATGGCATTACCGTCCATCTTCGGGAAGATCGGAGACATATCCAAGATCGGGATGTCCGTCTGCTGCGTCAAACGGTGAGAACTCACCTGAATCTAGAAATGGCCGCCACAGATGAGATGGTGGCGATCGCCCTAGACATTCAGCCCGATTATGTCACCCTGGTTCCCGAACGGCGAGAAGAGGTGACCACCGAAGGCGGGCTAGATATTGCTGGGCAACGCGATCGCATGGCGCAGGTCGTGGCCACCCTCCAGCAGGCAGGCATTCCCGTCAGTCTCTTTATTGATGCGGATCCGGCCCAAATCGATGCTTCGGCAGCGGTGCAGGCCCAGTTTATCGAACTGCATACGGGGCGCTATGCTGAGGCACACCAAGAGGCGGAACGGGCTCAGGAGCTGGCCCTGCTGGCATCGGGATGTCAGCGGGCGATCGCGGCAGGGTTGCGGGTGAATGCCGGTCATGGGCTCACCTACTGGAACACCTACCCCGTGGCCTGCCTAGAGGGGATGGAGGAACTCAACATTGGGCATACCATCATCAGCCGGGCCGCCTTGGTGGGGCTAGAGCGGGCGGTGCGCGAGATGAAGCAGGTGATACGCGGCAACTTCTAGCCTAGTCGGGGGCGATCGCTGTTCCTGTAGCTAGGATTCGTTTTGCTCTTAGCGTAGGGCGTTGATGCTCTACTGCGCATGTTCAAACCACGTTAAATTCACATCTAAATCCATGGAAACCTACTACTTTGTTTTAGCAAGCGAAAAATTTTTGACCGAAGAAGAACCGTTGGACGAAGTGCTTAAGGAGCGGCATCGCTACTACCAAGAGCAGGAGCGCCAGGTCGATTTTTGGTTGGTGCCTCAACCGGCCTTTTTAGATGCGCCGGAGCTGGCCACCGTGAAGGCAGCCTGTCCCCAGCCGGCGGCGGCGGTTATATCGACCAACAAGTCGTTTATTGTCTGGCTGAAGCTGCGCCTTGAGTTTGTGCTGACGGGTGAATTTCAGGCTCCTTCGGAGTCCATTCCCAATCCCCTGGCGTCGTTGGTTACAGCGTCCTAAGCGTTGCCCCTAGCAGGCAGCCGGGTGAAACCTACATCTAATCGGGAGGACTGATTCCATGGTGATGCGAACGATGGTGCTTCGAAGCTTAGGGGCTGCGATCGCGATCGCTACGCCTCTGATCACCTTACAGCCAGGGGCGATCGCCCAATCCCTATCAGACTGCCAACCTCCAGACGATGGAGAATATCTGCTGTTGGTGGTGAATGACTCGGATGCTACCGAGTCCCAGCTTCGGCAGACCCTTCCCCCTAGTGCGGAGATCACCCGCTGCCAATACCTAGAGCAAGATGTGACTCGGGTGGGCGGTTTTACGGAACAGGACACGGCCAATACCTGGGCACAATATTTGACCGATATTGGTGGCCTTGATGTCGTTGTTGCCCGTCCATCGACTGCCGTGGGTGTTGTGGACGAGCTGCCCTCAAGCTCGACACCACCCACTCCTGAGATTGAGGCGGATGAGTCTCCGACAGTGCCTGAACCAACAGCACCTGAACCAACAGCGTCTGAACCAACAGCACCTGAACCGACAACGGAGTCCTCTGGCCTAAGCGCTGCCGATTTTCCGATGCTGCCGCCGGGATCGCCGAGTCCTGCACCGAATGTGCCTGCCAGTCCCGCACCTAGCCAGGGAGCCGACACACCTGCGACAGCAGAACCGGCTTTAGGTATAGCTGGACTGGGCTATCGTCCTCAAGCTCTAGGACGGGGCTATGCGGTTTTAGTGGATTACTCAAATGATCCCAATGTGGCGATCGCCCTCCAAGAAACCCTGGGAGCTTCTGTGGGGCTAGTGGCCTACCAACAACGTCCCTATTTGCTCGCAACTCTCACGTCTGATGCAGCGATCGCGGTTTCTGTGCTTCAAAGGGCCGGTGATGCTGGGTTTACGACGATGGTGGTCAATGGTCAAACGGTAATTTTATTGACGCCCCGGGTGGCGCTGACGCCGTAAGCCAGGGAGGCATCCAAAAAGAAAACCCCGGAGCCGTTGGCTCCGAGGTCTGAATCAGGGTGCATCTACCATTCCTTTCTACGGATCTCGGTGATCCCGTCCGGACTGTTCCCGAAAAACTCTTTAGGACGTTTGATCCATCTGAGATTTGAGCTGGGCTAGGGACGCCCAGCGATGGTCTACCAACGCTGGCGTACTCATGGTTTCTAAGGGAATGCCCGCACAGGCTTCATCACAAATCTGACGATGGGGGAAGGCGAGGCAAAGCTGTTCATATAGCCAAGCGCCTAAGTCAAAATGCCCTTGGGGGGAGATAGATTCTACTAAATCGTCGAGCAACGTCTCTTTTTCAACCAAGTTGCTGGCTTCGTCCTCCGATCCATCGGATAACCAGATCAATTCGGAGGCATCGACGTTAAGGCGATGATTGTATTGCTTCAAGCAGCGATCGCAGGTGAGGGTGACAATCGTCTCCGCTTGCGCCCGCACATCGAGGTAGGTGGTGTTGTGGGTCACTTGGATGACGCCTTGAACCGGCATCAACGTTTCTAGATCCGGTAGGTATTCCTGAACCTGGGTGACATCCGTCCGTTCTGGTGCCCGCAGCAATTGGGGAATGTGAATGGGCTGCAATCGAGTGGCCATGTGCCGTGCTCCTCAAGAAAGTCTGTCTAGATTACGCCTGAGCCCGACGAACCACTAAACGGCGATCGGGTTCTCGCCCAACACTTTCAGTCTCCAGGTCATCAAACTCTTTCAAGAAGGTATGCACTTGGCGGCGCTCTGCCGATGAGAGTCCAGTCATTTCCTCTGGCTCACCGGTCTCTTGCACCTGGGCAGCGATCGCCTCTGCCATGGCCTGCAGCTCGGCCTGACGATGGGCGCGATAGCCATCAAGCTCCACCGTATAGGCCTGTTGCTCGGCTTCGGGTTGCCCAAGGTTCAAAATAGTGTTGGCAAGATACTGAATGGCATCTAGACCTAACCCTTTTTCCCCGACAAGCGACGTGGTTTGCTCTGGCGTAAAGGCTGCCGCATCCATGACCAACCAGCAACTGCCGTCTGACGCTAAGCGATCGCCATCGATAGTGACGGTGGCCGGTAGCCCCGCATGGGTCAGCAATGTTTCAAGCCACTGTTGTCCGCGCTGCAGTTGCTGGTCAGTCATATCGGCCCCTTAAGACTTTTTCTTAGACGATCGCTTGCTGTCGCTCTTGGTCGTAGAACGAGCCTTCGGCGTTTTGGCCGCTTCAGGAGCAGCCTCCTCCTTGTCCTTTTTGCCCCGAGGTTCAAAGGGAAGTCGCTCTTTCTCTTCTTCCTGCTTTTCCTGCTCATCTACAATTTTCTGCAGATTTTCAGGCAAGGGTTCGCGGGACAAAATGAAGGTTTGAGCTGTCTGGAAGATGTTGGCAATCACCATATACATCAGTACTCCAGCCGGCAGTGGGAAGATCAAAAACATCCCTGAGAACAAAATCGGGGTAGCTTTGTTGACCGCTGCCTGTTGAGGATTGGCATTGGCGCTACTCTGACCTTGCCCGGATAGCTGTTGGTTGAGGTAGAGGCTGAGCCCAAAGAACAACACCATGCCGACAATATCCCAATGGATTTCGCCGCCATCGCCCACAGCACCCACCCGTCCTAGGGCCTTGATAAACAGGAAGCCCTTATTGGCAGCTAAGCCCGTCAATTTACCCTGAAGGGTGACTTCGCCAGGATCAAGAGCTTCAATGGTGCCGTCTTCCTGGACGATTACATGCTCTTCGCCCTTGGTGACCGTCCACATGGGTGTCACTTCACTATCGGGCTGTTCTGCCAGCAATTCCCGCAGAGGCTTTCCTTCGGTGGTTTGGAAATCGACCCGTGTCTTTTCTCCCTCAACCAGGCGATTTCCACCGGGGATCAAGGCTGTGATGGGCACGTGGTAACCATCAACCACATAAATATTTTGGGGTTTGGTGGCATAGACTTGGGGCTGGATCTGCTCGATTTTCTCTTGGGGGAAAATTTGCAGGTCTACGGTGTAGGTGATGTCGGCAAACGGTGATCCCCGCAGGGTTGCAAATAGCGCAAAGAGAATGGGCATTTGCAAGAGCACTGGGAAACAACCGGAGAGCGGGTTGCCAAACTCTTTGTAGACATCGCCCATGGCTTCCCGTTGTTTCACCGGGTCATCTTTGTAGCGCTCTTGCACTTCTTTGACCCGCTTCTGCATCGCTGGCTGGGCCACTCGCATTCGGCGCATACTGCGAATCGAGCCGGCACTCAATGGGTATAGCGCAAATCGAATGACCAGCGTCAGAGCCACGATCGCCAGACCGTAACTGGGCACAATCCCGTAGAAAAAATCTAGGATCGGCAGCATTACGTTGTTGGAGAGAAAACCGATACCAAAATCCATGCTTGCTATACCAACCTAAGTTGCTCTGAATCTAGTCTATTTGAAATCTAAGTGTATTGTAGCGATGCAAGAGGTCATCTCAACCGTACCCATCAAGCTGTGATGATGGGAGGTGTATTGAAATGGACTACGCTCCGTTAAGACGGACGCTTCAGCGAACAGGAAGACGATGTTGGAGCTTATGCAGACTTTGTTTTTGGTGGCTTCTTCTCAGCCTTGGCTGCAATCCGTTCGTTCATGTAGTCGTATAGTTCGCGAAACCGGGGAACCGCCTTCATTTCTAGACGACTGCCGTCCTTCAACGTCACCACCATGTCGCCCCAAATGCCTAGCGCGCGGGGGACTTTGACAATTTTAGAAACTTGGGAGTAGATCACATCGGAGCGATCGCGCCCGAGCCAACCTCCGGTGATGGAAATCCGGCGATCGGTAATGCGATAGCGCAACCAAATGGCCCGGACAATGGCTCCCACGGTGAGCGGTAGGCAGATCACGGTAAACCCAAGCAGAATGTTGATGATCAGGTCTCCCACATGGGGCCCACCTTCATACTGCACGTCTTCTCGAATGCCCATCAATGACCTCTGCATGTATCAGCAACTCTTCCAATTCTCTCAGAAATTGCTCATAATCGCACTGCAGCGCCGAGGGATTCACCACAATGACCAGCCACCAACCACTGGCCACATCAGGTAAAAGATAGCGAAATGCTGCTTTAATTTGACGTTTAATCCGGTTGCGGTTGACGGCTCGCTTGCTCACCTTTTGGCTGATGGATACCCCAAGGCGAGAAGGCTGGGAGCCTTTTTCTGATGTTGCATCGTGGTGCAAGGCTCTCAGGATGAGAACCTTGCCCTGACACCGCAGTCCATGCCGATAAACGGTGCTGAAATCTTTGCGCTGCCGAAGTCGATACTGGGAAGCAAGAGACACAACAGATATTGACCGCAGGTAATGTAATTGCCGAAAAACCCCTTGAGAAGACCCGGTCAGCCTTGCAGGTTGCCCTATGCGCCCAAGAGTTAGCCTAGATTGGACTCAGGGGATAGCCCATCCCCTGTTCCAGCCCCTGCCGGATGTTGTCTTGCCTCGTCTGGGAGTAGGCGATGGGCAAAAAAACGGGCTGCTCAGGTCGATTCGTTGATCAACTGAAACGAGATAACGGTCATGACTACACAAAACTCTCCCCAAACGTTGGTTCGGGGAGAAGGTGTGTCCATGATCAAAACTGCCATGGCGTTGTTGAAGGTGTCTAAAAAGGTGCCCAAGGGTGAACCTAGACACTCAGGCGAGCACGACCTTTATTCCGTCTAGCCTTGATGACCCGTTGTCCATTCTTTGTCCGCATCCGAGCGCGGAAGCCTGATGTTCTCTTGCGCTTGCGGCTAGTACCGCCGAGAGTACGCTTAGTCATGACGAACCCAACTCTTCTTTAAAATCTGATTCATGCCGGAAGCACAGTCTAACACTATATAAGTCAGGCGTACTTTCGTCAATAGAGGTGAGGTAGGCATGGCCGAGCGCCAGAAGAGATGGCCAAGGCCAGCCGTCACCTGAAGGACAGGGTTGCGATCGCCCCTTAGCCGCCCAGATTGAGAATCCAGGTGCCAACATAGCGTCCTAGGGGTAAATCGCCAGGTGAATAGACCAATGCATTGAAGTAGTAGAATCCTGCCCGTGGGTTGCGGATATTTTCTAGGATGACTTCCACCGAGCTATTGGCCGGTACATCCGCTTGGGGATAGATATCAATCACACGATTGTCTACATCCCAGTTGGCTTCATCAATCACGACTTCTTCGCCATCTACACGAACTTTAATGCGGACGTTGTCAACATTGAAGTTGATGCGATAGTTCTCTGGGTAGGTAATGGAAAACCGAGAAACAGCAAACTCAAGTCGGCTGGGTGGAATTCTCAATCGATAGCGGTCGAATCGGTTGGAGCGACCTTGATTGTCCAGACGATACCCCAGCTCATACCCATCTTCCACACCGCTGAAAATGGTTAGACCTGGCAACCCCTGCGCCATGACTGTGATGGTTGCCCCAGTCAACAAACAGGTGGCGATCGCCGCAGCCGAGAAAAACCGACGAGTCAAACGCTTTACAAGAGACATAAACCTCACCAAACCCTCATAACACTTGAGTAAACACCGATCTATACATACCTATGAGTCATACAGGTTGGTGTTTTAGCACCCAAACCATTCAGCCAAATGTTAGCTGCATGAACCCTGGTATAGACTCTAGCAGGATCTTGGAAAAACCTGCTGGACAAGTTTAGAGACTGTTAGGTCTCTTGTGGTGTTCCTCGTGCCCGGCATTCAAGAACGACAAAGCACTTGGCGGAGGGTGCGGAGGTTGTTGGGCAAGTCTAATCGAATGGCTTGCTGAACCAGCAAACTCGGTACCGGAATCGACGGCGTTGCACTGACCCCGTAGGTGAGCAACGTTCCTGAGCCGAAATCTTGTAGTTTCAAGGTTGCATAGAAATCTGAAAAACTACCCTGTTCCATACAAAATTGCACCTGCTGCTGATCGGCTTGCACAATTTCAAACACGCGTAGGTAGATCTCGACTTGTACCTTGAGCAGCAGAAATTCCTTGCGTGCTGCTTGATAGAGTTGAATAGATTTCGAAAGACCGGTCTTGGAGATCACCGAACTTTGGGTCAGATTTGGGAAAAATTCTACCCAGCGAGGATAGTCTGTAAGGCATTGCCATGCCTCATGGCGTATCAAGGGTAGATAGATTTGGGCTGTCACTGCCCCACCCCAAGCACTATGCGATCGCGTTTCTAGAAGAACCTCGCCGTTGAGCAATGCCGTCTTGATTGAGTCTGTCGCTGACGATGAAGGGGTGTCGTTAGCGCTCATTAAAAATGCAGTCATGAATTCTCACTCAGGTGAATGGATTTGGATCAGTCAACCCGAACATACTCTTTACATACTCTTTCAAGCTTCCCCGATAGTTCCGTTTTACTCGCCACTTCTTTGTAAAAAACTCCGAGAAAATACTAAAACTTAATAACTTCAGACAAAAATCCATGTTTTTTTTCAGGCGGACTACGGACATTCTTGACCTGATCGTCAACACTTGGCCGATTTTGTAACCTGTTTTTCCGTAGTTGCTACGGTGTGAACAGCTACGGTGTGAACAG
>RECH01000321.1 GCA_007694125.1 Leptolyngbya sp. DLM2.Bin15 | reverse complement strand
CTAGCCCGTTGCTCTGACTCAAACTGCCCACCGTACTGAATGTAGTACCCCGACGGCAGCGATACAGATGCGCTGACGCTATCTTGAATGGCATCGACCACCGAGCCCAAATCGCGCCCTGCAACGTTGGCCGACACCACAATCAGGCGCGAGACATTTTCGCGGTTGATGGTGTTTGGCCCGGTGCCGTAGTCAATGCGAGCCACCTGAGCCAAGGGAATTTTTTGACCGACAGGGGTATCAATTAAGAGATTGGCGATCGCCTCCAGGTTAGTGCGGGCATCCTCTTGGAGCCAAACCAGTAGGTCAAAGAGCTGCTGCTGCTCTAGCACCTGAGATACCACGCGCCCATTCAGGGCCGTTTCGACCACGCTGGCAATTTGCCCCACGGTGAGACCGTAGCGGGCCGCAGCAGGCCGATCAAACTGAATCTGCACCTGGCGGATAGGCACCTGGGGTTCTAGCTGTAGGTCTACCAGACCGTCGATATCGCGAATTGCTGCTTCAACATCGCTACCGATGGTGCGCAACTGGTCGAGGTCGGGGCCGAAGATTTTAATGGCGATCGCGCTTCTGACCCCCGATAGCACCTCGTCCATGCGGTGGGTAATAAACCCACCCACGCTAGGGGCAATGCCGGGAATACGGGCAAACTCTTCGCGAATAGTCTCGATGGATGCTTCGCGATCGCGCAAACCCTCTTGACTCAGCTCGATATCAAGGTGGCCCAAATTGACCCCGCCAGCATCAGCATCCCCCGGTGCTCGCCCAGCCCGCAACTGCACGGTCGTGAAGCGGGGGTCATCCTTAAGCGCCTCCTGCATGGCAATTCCGGCCTGGTTGGTCGTTTCCAAAGACGTGCCTGGGTACAGCAGCATAGCGTTCACCAGAGAAGGCTCCTGGAATTCTGGCAAAAACACCCGCCCCAGACTCGAAAACACCACCAGAGACGCCACGAGAGACGCCAAGGCAATGGCCAGCACCAGCTTGGCGTGGGCCATGACAAACCGCAAAGCCGGTTGATACAGCCGTTGAGATGCCCTAGTCACCCATGTCTCATCGCTGGGCAGCGGACGGCGAGCCAGCAAGATGGCGCACAGGGCTGGGGAAAGCGTCATCGCCACTAAGGTAGAGGCAAAAATCGACACCAGGTAAGCCACCCCCATGGGGGCAAAAATCCGCCCCTCGACCCCGGTCAAACTAAAGATGGGGGCAAACACCACCGCAATAATGACGGTGGAAAAAATAACGCTCACCCGCACCTCTACAGAGGTGTCATAGACCACCTTGAAGGGATGGTCTGGAGTGCCTGCCAACTGGTTTTTGCGCAGCCCGCGATAGGCGTTTTCCATGTCCACAATCGAGTCATCAACCACAGAGCCAATGGCCACCGCTAATCCGCCCAGGGTCATGGTGTTAATGCCCTGGCCAAAGGCATTGAGAATGATCATGCCCACCAAAATCGAGAGCGGAATGGCGCTCAGCGTAATCACCGCCGTGCGCCAGTTCATCAAAAACAGCAGGATAATAATTGAGACGATGATGATGCCGTCTCGTAGGGAACCCAGAACGTTTTCGACCGACGCCTCAATAAAGTTTTCCTGCCGAAAGGTTTCGGTGACGACGACATCCTCGGGCAGTGACGCCTTTAGCTCCTCCATGGCGGCTTCCACCGCCCCTGTGACAGTGGGGGTATCGTTGAGGGGCTGCTTGTTCACGACCAGCACCACCGCTCGCTGCCCCCCCACGCTGCCGTCGCCCCGCTGCAAGGCGGCTCCAATTTGAACATCCGCGACATCTTGCAGCGTGACTGGGCGACCCTCTCGGGCGGCTACCACCGATTCTTGCAGTTGCTCAATCGAGTCGAGCCGTCCTACACCGCGAATAATCAGCTCTTGGTCAGGGGTGTTGAGAAAGCCACCTGCAGCATTGACGTTAGCGGCTTCGGTCGCCTCGGCCACCTCTTGCAGCGACACATTAAACGCCACCAGTCGGTCTGGATCCACCAACACCTGGTATTGCCGCACATCGCCGCCGTAGGCAATCACTTGAGAAATACCTGGCACAGCCAACAGCCGATTGGTGACATCGCGATCCACCAACCGCCTCACTTCCATCAGAGGTGTTGTTTCCGCCGTAAAGGCATACATCAAGATCGTGCCGATGGGTGATGAAATCGGCGAAATCTGGGGAATGCCGACCCCCTCGGGCAGCTTTTCTTGCACCTGCTGAAGCCGCTCGGTCACCAGTTGTCGAGCCTGATAGACATCAGTACCCCACCGGAAAATCACCTTGACCACCGAAATACTCACCGCCGAGGATGACCGCACGGTTTCTACCCCAGGGGTGCCATTGACGGCGCTCTCGATGGGTAAGGTAATGAGTGCCTCCACCTCTTCGGGGGCAAGTCCGGGCGCTTCGGTTTGAATTTCCACCTGGGGCGGGGCAAAGTCTGGAAACACGTCCAAAGGCATTTGGGTGAGATTGTAAATGCCCAGAAACGTCACCACGATCGCCCCGATGACCACCAGCCACCGCTGGGCGATCGACCACTTCAAAATGTTATTTAGCATCGTTGTCGTTCAAAGTTCGGAGAAGGATTTCGTCCAGCATGGTAGGGGTCTAGGCTGTAGACAGCACTGCTAGTGTGGGCAATGTCACTATCTAGACGCTGTTTAGACATCACCCAAGCTACTTGTGTAAGGGCTCTCCTTCTTCGACCAAGGGAGCAGCAAGGTTGGTTCCAGCACCATAGAGAGGATGTGCTTGTGCTGAAGGCGAAACCGCCTCGTCACCGATCGCCAGGGCATAGGTCGGGTGCTGTCGCTTGGCCCACCAGATTCCGGCGGCAAAGGTCGTGACGGCGATCGCCCCACTGCCCAATCCCATCGCCCACCAGGGAATGCCCGCAGTTGCAACGGCCTCAACAGGGACTGCGGTTTCCTCTGCTGCCTCAGATCCCCCACCCCGCAACGACTGGGCATAGAGTTGGTTGGCCCGCTGGGTGACAACTTCATCGCCCTCAAACAGACCGCTGAGCACTTCGACCTGATCGCCCGCCGTTCTCCCCAGAGCAACATCTACGGGTTCGAAGGCATTGCCGTTGCGCACAAACACCAGTGTTTGACCGTTGGCTTCTACCACTGCGGATTGGGGAATTGACATGACAGCCGCTGGTGTACTCTCGGTGAGCACCTCCAAGGACGCAAACATACCGGGTTTGAGCGTACCATCGGCATTGTCTAGCTCTGCTTGCACAGGTACAACCCGAGTTTCGCCATCGACCACCGAACCAACCGTAGTAATTCGCCCCGCAAAGATTTGGCCGGGCAGGCTAGACACCGTGATCCGCACCCGTTGCCCAGGAGATACCTGGGACAGGTCTTTTTCGTAAATATTGGCGGTAGCCAACACGGTGCGGTTGTCCACAATGGTCATCAACACCGCGCCTGCATCCTGGGCTGATTGCCCCAGGGTGACGTTGCGGTCGGCAATGGTGCCGGCAATGGGCGCTCTAATAATGATCGTGCCGTCTGGGTTAGGCGTGGCCCCAAGCTGCTGCAACCGGGTTTGGTAGGTCTCTGTGCTGAGCTGAGCGCGAGATTGCGCCACATTCAAGGCAGTCTGCGATCGCTCCACTTCGGTGCGAGCATTCAGTACATCTAGCTGACTCTCCACCTCAGTCAACACCCGCCTAGCCTCTGCTAATCTAGCCTCTGACTCCAAGAGCTCCCGACGGGCGATCGCTCCTTGCTCAGCTAGCTCTAGATCGCGATCGTACTGTTCTTGAGCTACCCGCAGATCAGTCTGGGCTCCCTCAATAGCCCTGAGAGCAATCTGCTGCTGTTGCGCGTAGGTCTGCTGGGCGAGCTGCACATTGGCCTCGGCCAGCTGCAGGTCTCCTTGCCGCTCAGCAAAATTTTCCAGGGCAGTCACCCGCAACTCGGCCAACTCTCCACTGGTGATGACCGCAAGCGCCTGGTCTGCTTCCACTCGCTGCCCCGGTTCCACCAGCAGCTGAGTCACCGTACCGCCAACTGGGTTGGTCACCGATACTTGCCGCCCTGGTGAGGCTTCGATTTGCCCAGTCGCCTTGACCCCAAACGTCAAGACCTGGAGTTTGACCGGTTCTACGATCAGACCAATGCGGTCAGCCACCTCTGCATCAAGTTCAACCCCCGTTGGGTGTACACCGGCTTCACCTCCCTGAAACTCATCTCCATGACCAGCATGGGCTAAGATCTTGCCAGCCGGGGCTAGCAGGAGGATCAGCAAAGCAAGCTGAGGGAGCGATCGCCCTCTGGCCATAACATACAAGCGATCGGAGATAGCTGTCATAGACGTGCCCTTGAACCACTCAATTACAGTCTTTGGAAAAAATGCCATTAGTTTCCCAAACATCCCACAGAAAAATGAAATCAGGATGAAATTCGGCGATTAGTCACGGTGATAAGAGCGGCTTAATGTAGAGTCACCTCGATATATCGTTCGGCCATCATCCAGGAAATATCCAAGAGAAAAAAGCCCCCAATTCTTTCTGAGGCCTGTCGAATTCTATTCGCCAAGGAAATTACTGACCGTATCAGTCTTTTCGCCACGGTTCCATCGGATCAATTTCAACCTGCCAATATGAACCTCTAGCTAGGAGCCCTGAAACTCCATGCAAAATTTTGCGGAATCATCCTGCTATTCAGCAACACCTATAAAAGATGGAGCCCCAGGTTTAGCACTGAGATTCTCAGCCATCCATGTCTCCAGCACAGACTCCTCGATCCAGAAGGTCAGGCTTCCCCTCTACTTCAGTCCAGCGTTATACATGGATGCTTTGCAGCCTCTTAGAATGAGATAAGATGAGGAGGGAGTCTAAAACTTCTTCATACTCAAGCCACGAGAACCATGATCAGAAGTCAAATTTTACAAGCCTACCGCGATCGCATCCTTCAGGGTAAGCGCAATAAACTCTCCCTCAAGGAACGATTGGCGTTGGTGGAATTTCTCATTGAGGATCTCAAGGAACTCACCCAAGAAGACGATGTCCGGGCGCGCTGTGAAGAAGAAATCGCGTTACTCGAAGAAGGCTATCCTCGCCGAACCCTCGCAAACGACTACATTCCGCAGTATAGGAAGGCGATCGCTGAGGCCATAGAAGCCGGTATTCTCCCTCTCAATGAACAGACGAGTCACTCCTATTCTTACACCCAATACATGACGGGTTTACAGATGGAGCGCTCTGAACACTACGCTCTCACATTTCTTAAATATGATCAAGATACCTATGCCAATCTCCGGCAAAGCAGTGTCGAGCGCAATGCCCAGCGGCTTGATAACCTACAAGTTGTGCCCATAGAAGCCTTCATGAGACGGGCGACGGCACTTCTGTCTAGGGGGTCATCCGAAGAGTTAGCGATCGCTCTTTGTGCCCTCACAGGTCGCCGCCATACAGAAATCGTCTCTCGTGGGCAATTAACGCTAGGCTCAGACCACGAGTTTGTTCTCTCGTTTCATGGACAGCAAAAGAAAAAGAGTCCTGTCGGCAGCTTCAATATTCTATCTCTCATTCCAGCTTCAGAGGTATTGCCCCATTTTACGCGATTCCGGACGATGCCCAAGGTTGCATCTCTGGTAGGGCGTCCCCATGATGATCCACTGATCCAAGCCTTTCATACGAGAGTGAATTACCGAATGGCCGATGCTTTTGGGGATATTCTAGGGGTGCCTCAAGGATTTGAACGATTAACCATTCATCGACTGCGAGGTGTCTATGCAGCGATCGCTGTTCACTTTTTCTGTCCTGAGATGAGGAATGAAGGACGCTTCTTACAACAGTATCTTGGGCATGATCTCGGTAGCGCCGCTATTCAACATTATCAGCACTATCGGCTTGTGAATCATCAAGGACAACTTATTCGCGCCAGAGGAGTCAAGCTACCCGCCTATGGTCTTCCAGCTATCCAGATGGATGATGAACAGGATCAACAGAACCTAGAGACGGCTCATTTTTCTAGTTTCCTTCCTAGCACCAGCTTAGATCGTACCTGGGATGAACAGCCTCAAGAGGATGAGGATTGGGATGAGCAGCCCCAGACTCAAGAGGATGACCATGAGGTCATGCGTCTCACGGCAGAGGTCAACCGCTTACAAGCGCTTCTGAAAGATACTCAAACGACTCTAGCCACGGTTCAGCAGGAGCGCGACCATGCTATCGCTCAACTGGATACACTACGCACCATTATGGGCTCAACTCAACCACAACATCCTGCTGTGAGTAAGCAACCGCACCAGTCTGCTCTAGGGAGAGCGATCGCCATCTTTAATGCCATTAAACAATGGAATCTCTCAGATCACCAGCCCACCTGGGCGATCACAGCTAGCCTTCTAGAGCGGGAGTTCCATATCAACCGCAAAGCTGCCCAATCGTTTATGGCTGACTTTGCCCATGATATCCAAACCCATCATCATCACATTGGCGTCACCAATCCTAGAAGCCATAACCGCCACAATAATCCAAGTGATCTTAAAGCCTTTATTCAGCATACCTAGCCTTTACATCCCCAAAGCCTGATATGCGTATACTCAATGAACCAACATGACTCGCTCTTGAGCAGGCTAGTACTCTGAGGCGTAAGTAACTCGCCTATGTGCTGAGGCAAAAAACCTTGTGGATCCTGGAATTTCTTTTCGTTTTTCGGTCTTCGTTCTTCTGTCTTGCAGTACTGGGTACCGACTCCAGATAATGCGTATAGACTATACACTTATATATACCATTCTGACATCATAAAGATAACCATCACTATCCTATGAACTATCCAACCGTCTCCACCCTATCCAGCGATCGCTTCCTATACACTCCCCCGCCCTCAGCTCTCTCCGCCAAGCAGATTCTCATCAAGCCTAATCTTGGTTATCCAGTGCCTCATCCAGTCACCGTTAGTCTCCATGTTCTAACTCAAGTTCTGCAAGGCATTCAACTGGCCAATCCCAAGGCCGACATCTTGATCGTCGAAGGGGTTTGCTCAGCTCGCTCCTTAAACGACATCGCGGCTGCTTTGAACATTCAACCTCTGATCAAAGATAAGATACATCTCTTAGATGCTGACACCCTACCTCTGACTGATTATCCCAACCGTTGCACTAAGCCTGTACGCTTTAGCTCCATGTGGGCTCCTTCCCTGCTGCAAGAGGTTGATTGCCGGATTAGCATTGGGGCGTTCAAGTCCACCCAACTCAAGGGAGAGACGTTAATTTCCGCATCCCTTAAAAATTTGTACGGTCTATTCCCCCGATCGCGCTACAAAGCCCGCAGTCCCAACTCTCGGGGCCAGCTCCACCGCCCATCCGTGCCGCTGATTCTGCAAGATGTCTATGGCTGCATCGGACATCTGTTTGATGCTGGGGTTGTCGATGCTACCTATATGTACAACAGTCCCGACTGGAAGCCCGATCGCTCTGGGGCTGGAAGATTTCTCAATCAGGTCATCGTGGGGTCTAGCCTTCTCGCGGTCGATCAGGCCGCTTGCGAGCTTGCCCAGGTTCCGACTCCCTCCTATATAGAAGGCATTCGACAAAACTATCCTGCGGCCGTCTAGCACCAGGATGGAGGTCAGCGATCCACAGGTGGCCGGCGACTCATTGCTACCTCCAGAACCAAAAGATGTTAAGTTTGATGAAGGAGATTTGATAGCGTGTATCCATGATTATGTCTAGATTTCGGCAATTTCTCAGCTTCTTACTCTCTGCCTTGCTGGGAGTAGGACTACTATCTCAACCCGTCTATGCAGCCAGTTCCGCTGCCATTCGCGCCTATGACGATGTCACGCCAACCACCAAGAGCTATGCAGGGGAAACTCTGATTCAAGCGCAGTTTAACAATGCGACGCTAGAAGGCGCAGATTTTAGTGGAGCCGATCTGCGAGGGGCGGTGTTTAATGGTTCAGTCCTGAAGAACGCCCGCTTTCAAGGCGCTGACCTCAGCGACAGCATCGCCTACTTGAGTAATTTGGCCGGAGCCGATTTCACGGATGCGGTCTTAACCTCAGCCATGATGCTGAAGTCGAACTTTAGGGGGGCATCGGTGAATGGGGCAGATTTCAGCTACGCCATGCTGGATCGAGAACAGGTTTTGCGTCTTTGTGAAACGGCCAGCGGCGTCAATCCCGTCACTGGCGTCGATACCCGCGAATCTCTTGGATGTCCGTAGCGATCGCTCTCTTGCTCACGGATGCGATCGCTACTGCCTAAATCAACCAGCTCCATGTGTGGATATCATTATTCCACACAAGAGCGATCGCCCTTGAACTAGGCGTTGAGTTTTGTGGCTACCTCTGCCAAACGTTGACCAATAGCCATGACACTTGCTTGCTGCTTCTCATCACTCAACTGTCCCTGATCATTAAAGGCTTGATAGGAACCCGGCAGCGCTTTTTGCTCAGGAATTACAATAACGCCTATATTTTCTAGAATAGAGCGGACATGCACAAGACCGCGCAAACCACCCAAGCCACCTGGAGAGGTAGCCATAATGGCGGCCACTTTTCCTTTAAAGCAGGTCAAGGCCAGGGGCGGTTCGCCAGGTTCAGAGCGAGACGCCCAGTCGATGGCATTTTTCAGCAGGGGCGTAATCGAACTGTTGTATTCTGGGCAGGCAATCAGGAAACCTTGGTGAGATTTTAGTAGGTCTTTAAAGGCAAGCACCGAAGCGGGTAACCCCTGCTCGGCTTCCAGATCTTGATCGTAGAGCGGCATGGGATAGTCTTTGAAGTCAATCACCGTGACCTCAGCCCCCGCCTCCTTGGCACCAGCAGCAGCAATTTTGACGAGCTGTTGGTTAAACGATCCTTTGCGGGTACTGCCCGCGAAGGCCAAAATTTTTGTAGATCCAGTCATACAGTTTCTCCAAACGTAAGGGGGATAGGTCTTAGGGTTCAGGTAGGGCTCATTCAGGCGATGACGTTGAGCAGAGACAGACGGCTCGCCCGAGTAGAACATCCTGAAGGTTGAAATTCATCGTCCTAGCCAGCAAGGTCAGGGTGCAGAGCGTAGGCCGGGGAAGGGACATCAAGCCTGTCATGGAAGACATAATGCCGACGTCCCAATCCCACTAGCGACGGCTATAGACTCGTATGAGAACCGTCACAGAAGGGTGCCGATTTGGTGTACTTGCATTGGCAGAAGGCAACTTGCTTCGTCTGCTCAATGGTGACCTTAACAGGGGCTAAGCCCGTACCCTTATGCGCACCATCACAATAGGGTTGGTTGGCCGATTGACCGCAGCTACACCACCAATAGTCGCCGGGCTCTAGTTCTAGAACAACGGGCTTCGTGTCTACAATCTTGGGTTCAGTCATCGTGTTTTCCTCTCAGGCATCAGCAGTGTTCTCTAAGCATGAGGGGCAAACGCATGGATGACGTTGCCCCCTCTGCCATCTAAGCATTGATAGCGCAATCGCGCTAAGCGACCATATCAAACAGCAGGAATTCGGTCTGATCAGCGATCGCTTTCAACTCAATCGCAGACTCTTGAGCGATCGCGGCCGCATCTCCTGCATGAAGGGGTTGGCCGTTCACCTCAACAGCTCCCCGCGCCACCTGCACCCAGGCACTGCGATCGCGTCCTAGACGGTGGGTGACCTGCTGCCCAGTTTGCAGTAGCGATGCATAGAGGCTCACATCTTGATGGATGGTGACAGAACCGTCTCGCCCATCTTGGGAACCCACGAGCTTGAGATGGCCCTGCTTTTGCTCATCGGAGAAAAACACCTGCTCGTAGCTAGGCTCAATGCCCAGTTGTCCAGGCAGGATCCAAATTTGCAGGAGATGTACCGGCTCCGTAGTGGATGCATTGTATTCACTGTGCAGGATACCGGTACCCGCGGACATGCGCTGCACATCGCCAGGACGCATGATTGCTCCATTACCGATGCTGTCTTTGTGCTCTAAAGCGCCAGACAAAACATAGGTGACAATTTCCATGTCTCGGTGGCCATGGGTGGCAAAACCTTGGCTAGGCTGCACCTTGTCTTCATTGATGACCCGCAGGGACGAAAACCCCATGTGTTGCGGATCGTAGTAGTTGCCAAACGAGAAGCTGTGGCGGCTATCCAGCCAGCCAATGTTGACAGCACCCCGTTCATGGGATGGACGCAGGGTGATCATAAGAGCGACCTCCGATCGAAATAGTGGAATGTCGAACTCAGTTCGAGTTAGCTCTATTATGAATTGATTCTCTTAGAATTACAATAGCCAATAAAATTGACAGTTTGTCGCTAAAATCGATACAATTTTAGAATCTTCAGCCCTGCCCCCACTGTAGAAGATCCACCCCTAGTTGACGGACAAACGCTTATGCTCCTCCGGTTCCCTCTCCCCAGGGAGGGCTAGGGTGAGGGCTTTCGAGCATTCGGTATCCACCCACCTAGGAGAACCATGGACAAATTTGCCAGTATGCAAGCCTTTGTGCAGGTCGTTGATACCGGTGGCTTTGCCGCCGCCGCTCGCGCCATGGGCACATCACGGTCGGCGGTCAACAAGCTGGTCATTCACTTAGAAAATGAGTTGGGTGTGCAGCTTCTCCATCGCACCACCCGCCGGGTAAATCCCACCGAGTCCGGGCTAGCGTTTTACGATCGCTGCCTAGACATTCTCGCCGCCCTAGAGGAAGCTGAACTAGCCGTATCGCGCATTCATCAAGAGCCACGCGGCAATCTGCGCATCAATGCCCCTATGTCCTTTGGCATCCTCAACTTAGCACCCGCGATCGCTGACTTCATGGCCGACTATCCCGAACTCCAGGTGCAGCTCACCCTGAACGATCGCTTAATTGATCCGATTGAGGAAGGCTTTGACCTCACCGTGCGGATCTCCGAAGCCTCAGATTTTCCAGGCGTCATTACCCACACCATTGCTGCCGCCCAGCAGATTGTCTGCGCCTCCCCTGGCTACCTAGCCAAGCATGGTACGCCCAGCCATCCCCAAGACCTGCATGACCACTCTTGCTTATCCTATGGTTACTTATCCAGTCATCGTCAGTGGCGGTTTATGGATGGCGAGCAAGACATTACCGTGCCCATTCACGGCGTCCTTTGTTCCAACAATGGCGACGTCCTACGCCAAGCAGCTTTGCGAGACCTAGGTATTGTCCTATTACCATCCTTTATTGTGGGGGCTGACCTAGGCAGCGATCGCCTTCAGCGCTTATTTACCAGCTACCAACTGCCCTCGTTGAACATTATGATTCTCTATCCAGTCAACCGGCATTTGTCTACAAAGGTACAGATGCTTACCGAGTTTCTGAAAAACCGATTCCAAGCGATCGCTTTTGAGCCCTAGAGCCACCCCAATGTCTCTCCCCCCGCTTCATCTTGCCGATAACTCCGAGGGCGTGGGGGTTTCAGTTGGGCCCCTAGGCGGTTATGCACCCAGTCGTATGCTGAATAGCAGGATGATTCGGCAACATGTTGCATGGAGGTTCAGATCCTGTAGCTAGAGGTTCATCTCCCAGTTCAGCAACACCCGTTAAACAACCTTGGTA
>RECH01000246.1 GCA_007694125.1 Leptolyngbya sp. DLM2.Bin15 | reverse complement strand
TCAAGGTGGGCAATCTTGGCTAGAGAATATCTTTGAAAGCCTCAATGCTTTGGATCATTGGTCAAACGACTCAAATTTAGTAAATCTGTAGCCCACTTTGACAGAGATGGGGTCTAAGGATTACTAGAATCAAAACTTTTGCTGTCACTCATCGCTGTACTCGTGCTCTTTATGGGCATCAATAGTGAACGTTGATCATCTGAGTAATTGTCTAAATTTTAAAGAGCTTTTGACAGAGGTGTCTATAGAAAGGTTAAACCTATCTTGCTCAATTTCAACCTGTAAGATAGCTTACAATTTGTTTTCAGAGACAAACTGTGATCGCCTAACTCATGAGCGGAATTGACCGAGATATTACCCCTGATCCCCGACCAAGCTTAATTGACCGCCATTTGCCCAACACATCTCAAGTCCAACGGCTGCTGCGAAGAGAAGGTAGAGCACATGTCTTCAACGATATCGAAACTCTGAAACGAGTCACTCAGGCTATCATTGCAAACGGAGAGCAAACCGGAATAGAAGACAAAGACGATGATTATGAACGATATGGACTCTACTTCCCTGAGCCAATCGGCTACATAATTAGAGTAGACGTCCGCCAAACTCCTCTTTACTACGGCGAGATCAAAATTGTGAAAGCAACAGGTGAGTATCATGCAATCCCACGCACCAGCCCTCGCAGAACAAGCTAAAACCTGGAAATTTCTGGAACTTTGGGTTGATCCAGTTCTTTTTCCACCTAAGGTGCTTATGCTAGTGAGCGATCAAGATGGCACCTGTCGTATTTTCAATCCCGCATCTGACTATAAACTCGTCGTCACTCACGCCAACTATGAAGCCGCCCAAGAATGGCTGCTCGACGATGACTATGAACGGGTGAAGGGTCAACTTCTAGCTGAAGAAATTTTTTAGGGGAAACGCTTCATCACAACTCCCTCCTATCGTTTCCCAGATTGGAGGATGCCCATCCAATCGCTATAATGTTTAGGCTGAAGCGCGATCGCTCCCATGATGGCGCTAAATTCTCATTGCAATACCCACCCACCCGCCTGAGCCTGCCATGACCTCCTCCGCCCGTCGTTATCACATCACCACCTTTGGTTGCCAGATGAACAAAGCCGACTCCGAACGGATGTCTGGCATTCTGGAGTCGATGGGCTTTGAATGGTCAGAATCGCCGGATGACGCCAACTTGGTGCTCTATAACACCTGCACCATCCGCGACAATGCCGAGCAAAAGGTCTACTCCTACCTAGGTCGGCAGGCTAGGCGCAAGCACGAGCAGCCTGATTTAACCTTAATTGTGGCGGGTTGTGTGGCCCAGCAGGAAGGAGAATCCCTCTTACGGCGGGTTCCAGAGCTGGATTTGGTCATGGGCCCCCAGCACGCCAATCGCCTGCAGGATCTTTTGGAGCAGGTGTTTAACGGCAGTCAGGTGGTGGCGACGGAGCCCATCTATATTGTGGAAGATATCACCAAGCCTCGGCGCGATAGTGATGTGACGGCTTGGGTGAATGTCATCTATGGCTGCAACGAACGCTGCACCTACTGTGTTGTCCCCAATGTGCGGGGCGTGGAACAGTCGCGATCGCCCCAGGCCATTCGCACGGAGATGGAAGCGCTAGCCCAGCAGGGGTTCAAAGAAGTGACGCTGCTGGGGCAGAACATTGACGCCTATGGGCGCGACCTACCGGGCACCACCCCCGAGGGTCGCCATCTGCATACCCTCACCGATTTGCTGTACTTTGTCCACGATATCCCCGGTCTTGAACGGCTGCGCTTTGCCACCAGCCATCCTCGCTATTTCACCGAGCGGTTGATTCGCGCCTGTGCTGAATTGCCCAAGGTTTGCGAACATTTCCATGTGCCCTTTCAGTCGGGGGATAATGACATCCTCAAGGCGATGTCTCGCGGCTACACCCACGAGCGCTACCGCCGCATTATTGACCTGATTCGGTCATATATGCCGGATGCATCCATTAGCGCAGATGCCATCGTGGGCTTCCCTGGGGAAACCGATGCTCAGTTCGAGAAAACGCTGAAGTTGGTGGAGGATATTGGCTTCGACCAAGTGAACACCGCTGCCTATTCTCCTCGCCCTGGCACTCCCGCCGCCCTGTGGGAAAACCAGCTCTCGGAAGAGGTGAAGCGCGATCGCCTCCAGCAGTTGAATCATCTCGTATCGGTGCAGGCCAGTGAGCGATCGCAGCGCTATCTAGGCCGGGTGGAAGAGGTGTTGGTGGAAGCTCAAAACACGAAAGATCCCACCCAAGTGATGGGGCGGACGCGGGGTAATCGGCTCACCTTCTTCCCCGGCTCCATTGATGAGCTCAAGGGGCAGGTGGTGTCGGTGAAGATCACGGAAATTCGCGCCTTTAGCCTCACGGGTACGCCCCTCATTCCTGCCCTACGGTAGGCGGTTCAGCCAACCCGATCGCCTCCGCCAGACCCCGGTTGCGATCGCTCCATGCCGATCGATGGCGTAGCTTGGTGTAGCATATTAGCCACAGATTGAAGGTGAGGAGGTCATGCTATGGCAAAGCTGCGCGTTGGACTATTGTTTGGTGGCTGTTCGGGAGAACACGAGGTATCGATTAGCTCAGCCAGGGCGATCGCTCGGGGTTTAGCGACGGCAGAGAATAGCGATCGCTATCAGGTGGTGCCGTTTTATATTCAGAAAAATGGCTTGTGGCAGGGCAGCGATCGCGCTCAGTCAGTGCTGGATGCGGGTCAGGCCCCAGCCGATGAGGGCGGCTCGGTGAACCGCTGGCAGTTTCCCCCTGGTGTCAACGACGTGGATCTGTGGTTTCCGGTGCTGCATGGCCCCAATGGCGAAGACGGAACCGTGCAGGGATTGCTGCAACTGATGCAGGTGCCCTATGTCGGCTGCGGCATGATGACCTCGGCTGTGGCCATGGATAAGCTAGCGATGAAGAGTGCTTTTGCCCAGGCAGGGTTGCCCCAAGTGCGCTATCGGGGCGTCACCCGCGCTGAGGTGTGGTCGAATCCCTGTGTGTTTCCCAAACTCTGTGATGACATTGAGGCTGATTTGGGCTATCCCTGCTTTGTGAAACCGGCGAACTTGGGATCCTCCGTGGGTATCTCCAAGGTGCGATCGCGCTCGGAACTGGAAGCCGCGTTAGACAGTGCCGCTAGCTACGATCGTCGGATTATTGTAGAAGCTGGGGTGACGGCGCGGGAGGTGGAATGTGCTGTTTTAGGTAATGATCAACCCAAAGCATCTGTGGTGGGTGAAATTAGCTTCGATAGCGATTTTTACGACTATGAAACCAAATACACCGAAGGCCTAGCCCAACTCCATATTCCGGCTAACCTACCGGAGGCGATCGCCCGCCGCATTCAAGATATGGCCATCGATGCCTTCCTCGCCCTCGATGGTGCAGGTATTTCGCGGGTAGACTTTTTCTATGTAGAAGCCACCGGTGAGGTGCTGATCAATGAAATCAATACCCTCCCCGGCTTCACCGCCACCAGTATGTATCCCATGCTTTGGGAAGCGGCAGGGGTTACCTTTCCCGATCTGTTACACCAGTTAATTCAACTGGGTCTAGAGCGCCATCGGGAATGAGGCTGGGCCAAAGTAGTGGGGGGTGAAGGTGCCGTGCAGACCGTAGGGAATAGAGTGCTTGAGCCAAAGGTCAGCGATCGCCCCCCGTCCCAAATCCTCTGCATCCAAGATCACCAAGTGAGAGCGTTCCTGCTCTGCATCAAATACCAAGGTAAGTAACCAACCGGCATCCTCGCGCGAACTGGAGGTGCGGGGAGACTTAGGCACAAACACCGGTTCGCTGGTAAACCCTCGCGGGGCAGCGCTCCACAGATGGCGATCGCCGGTTTCCAGGTCAACTTTGGCGATCGCCTGCAGCGGCGCATTGCCTGTGGGGTGATGGGCAGCGGCTAGGTAAGCATAGCGGTAGGGGCGTCCCACATAGTCAGGATGCAGGGTGGGAAATTCACAGCAGCGTTCGTCGATCAACTGCCGTTGAATGGTGCCGCTGGCGGGCTGCATTCGAAAACGCCAGAGTTGCCCAGCAGGTAGACGATCAAAGTCAGTTTGCCGGAAGTCCTGGTTCGGTTCCACCGTGGGAAAGTCGGCATAGCAGATAGAATCCATCACCAGGTGATCACCATCTTGGAAGGCATTGGCATAGTGGAAGACAAAACCAGCGGGTATGGCCAGGGTCTGCATTGGGCGATCGCTATGCCGAGGAATCAGGATCGCCTGGGTGGGTTTCTGGGTTTGGAAGGTGATGCATTCCGCCGCGCCTCTGAATCCCAAGGCAAAAGGGACGAGATTAAAGTCCACAGGATTCTGGAAAAAGATACAGTAGTCTGGCGTGATCGCGAAGTCGTGGATGAAGGCGAAGCCAGGCACAGACTGCGATCGCTCCCAGGTCACCTGTCCTGCCGTATTGAGTTCGTAGATCGTGATCTGGGTAGAACGGCCCTCAGGGCGTACGGCAAAGTTCACCAAACAGGGCTCTCCCCCATAGCGATCGCAGCTTGGATCAATCCAGGGATGGGCCGCGAAGGACTGCCCCGGTTTCAAGGCTCCATCAAAATATTCCAGCCCTAAAGTATCTAGCGTATGGGGATCAAGGCGGTGGGGTTCGGCCGCTTCCCAAAGGGCCAGCAGCTTCCCGCCCCAGTAAATAACTTGGGTATTCGCGATATTTTTGAGGCGAAAATCAAAGGCATTGGCGACCCAGCCCCCAGGCTTTTGGGTGCCAAAGGTACCACGATACAGCACCTTGCCTGCCGCTTGCTCCTCGATAAAACCTTGGGTACGCACAAATCGGTTGCGAAAATAGGCTCGACCTTGAGATATGGCAATGGAGCTGATCATGCCATCGCCATCGAAGGGATGCTGCAAGGGCTGTCCGTGAATCTCTAACTGTCCTGGGCCATTGCGAAATAAGGTGCCTTCTAGGTCAGCCGGGATCGTACCCTGAACCTCGTCGATCCAATAGTCCTGTTCACTGGTGAGCGATTGATAACCCTTTTGCCAGTCTTGGACGCTATAGGAACGGTTGGCGGCGATCGCCTGAGACAGGTTTGATGATGGAATCGATGGAGTTGGCATACAGTACCACTAGACCACTGAACATACGGAAACATCAACGTAACGTGCGCTCGCTTCGGGCTGCGACCGATACGTTTGGGGGATAACTTAAGTTTGGGAACTCACAACCGCAACCTCAGGCGTTGGTTCTGGTGACTCAGAGGCGATCGCCTGCTGATCTTCCGGCAGCCAGCGCAGCAGCGGCAGGGGCAACAGGGTGCTGAAGTTGGTGATCACCACCAAGATCCAAAGATTCTGAAAATTCGACTCGGTAATCCCTAGCCAAGCCGTCAGCAACGCTCCCAACTCATGGGACACCAGCCCCGCCAAATTGCTCACCGACATCAGCAGGGCAAAGAGGGTAGCCTCGATGCCAGCGGGGCAAATCCTTGCCGCCAGCACCAGCACCGGCATGAAGGCAATTTCCCCCAGCACCGTCAGAATGAGGCTATCACCCAGGCTAAACCACTGATCATCAATGCCAATGGCGCGGTTGGCATGGGTGACCAGCAGCAGGGTGGTCATCCCCAGCACCGTTGAGGCAATGGTCGTCCAAAAGAAAATGGTGCGGAAGGGCACCGATTTGAAGAATTGCTGAAACATCCAAATGCCCAGCAGCGCCGCCACACTGGTGACCAGACGTACCCGTCCCAAAAATTCTGGCTGAAAGCCCAGATCATTGGTGATGAAAA
Organism: Leptolyngbya sp. DLM2.Bin15; assembly: GCA_007694125.1. Taxonomy (GTDB): domain Bacteria; phylum Cyanobacteriota; class Cyanobacteriia; order RECH01; family RECH01; genus RECH01. The sequence continues at coordinate 5,775 of RECH01000246.1, read as the reverse complement.
AGAAAAAGGCAGAATCGGAGCTGGGGGTTGCCTGCCAGAGGAAGAGAAAGGCCGTGGGCATCCAAATGGCGGGCTGGCGGATAGCCCCCTTGAGCTGCTTCACCTGACGGGCAACAACGGCCCATTCTGAGGACGACTGGATCGGCGTTTCGGCAATCAACCCCGCCACGAGGGTCACAATCAGCGGAAACACCGCCGTGATCCCAAACACCACATGGGTACTGAAATATTCCAGCAGCACGCCGCTGAAGTAGGCGGTCAGCAAGCCTCCCAGAGCAGACGCTCCCCAGGAAACCGACTGCAGCGATCCAGCCTTAGCAATGGATTCCTTGCGGGCCCGTTCCACCACCAGGGAATCTACAATCACGTCACTGATGGCCACCGAGAGAGAGTTGAGGGCGATCGCCACCGTTGCCGCCCAGGCAGTATTCACCACCAACGCTAGGGACAACCAGGATCCTGCACCCAACAGCCCCGCCAAAATCAAGTAGGGACGCCGTCGATAGCCAAAAATCGGCAATCCGTCAGACATGAAGCCAAACAGCGGCTTCACCACCCAGGGCAAGGCAGCAATCCCCATTAAGGCAGACACCTGAGCCGGACTCAGCCCCAAGTCATCCTTCAGGAAAAAGCTGACCGCCAACCGGGCCAGCCCCAGAATGCCTTGGACAAAGTACACCAGCAAAATGGCTGTCAGCTCTGGACTCGGCTCATTGCCAAACAGCACCTTGTCCTTCAGGAACTGCCTGGACTGTTGCTTAACGTGATGGATGCGATCGCTCAAGTCGGGCAAAAAAACAGCCATGTCATCCGAGATTTATTAAGAAATGTCAACACTGATTCCTATCATAGCCCGCTGATTCCGCTTCCGCCGTTCTGCTTAGCCAGGAACCCTCGGAATGGCCCCAGATGGAGAGAGGCTCCATGCACCCAGACCTAAGATGCCCTGGGTGATCAAGGCAGCGATCGCCCCTTGCTCCCTTGCATCAATCTGGTGCCAGCGCTCCTGCATGGACACCCGTCTTCTGCGACGATTCTGGGTGCAAGAGCACCGCTGAGAGCATTTCAAGACTGCCATGCCAACAGCTTGAACAGCATTTCGCCACCATGAGAATGGCTGGGAGTCCCTTACTAAGGGTTGACGGGCAGAACCGTGTAAACAGATACTGCTTAAAGAGCTAGGACGTGGCCCATGGTTGTGTGGATTTTACTGTGCGGTGTATTGCTGCTGGCAGCCTATCTGCTGGGATCGATTCCCACAGGCTATTTGGCAGGTCGCCTTTTGAAAGGAATTGATATTCGTGAGCATGGCTCAAAATCCACCGGAGCCACCAATGTGCTGCGGGTTTTGGGTACCAAGCCGGCGATCGCTGTCTTAGCTGTTGATGTGGTGAAAGGCGTGCTGGCGATCGCCGTCACCCGAGGAATGTTGAGCATTCCCGCCCTGCTGGCCCTCGCCCCTACGTCAGTGGATCAGACCCAGTGGCAGCCCTGGCTGATTACCCTAGCTGCCCTGATTGCCATCTTGGGCCACAGTAAATCGGTGTGGATTGGTTTCACAGGCGGCAAATCCGCTGCAACGGGGCTAGGCGTCTTTCTAGGCATGTCCTGGATGGTGGGCCTAGGTGCCTTGCTGACGTTTTGCCTGATCTTAGCCGTCTTTCGCTTTGTGTCCCTCAGCTCCATGAGTGCAGCCTTGATGGGCATTGTGCTGATGGTGGTCTTTCGTCAGCCTTTCCCCTATCAGCTCATGGCTTTGATCGGCAGCGTGTATGTGATTTTGCGGCACCGCACCAATATCCAGCGCCTTTTGTCCGGCACTGAACCTAAGGTTGGTCAAAAAGTTCAAACCTAGAGGAAGGGATGGGCAAGCGATCGCCTCCTCGCCCATCCCTCGCAGACTACGTATATTTCCCCCACTGCAGCATCAGAGTGACGACGTATAGAATGACAGCCGAGCCGATCACGGCGGGAATAATGCGCACACTTTGGATGTGCCAGCGCAGAGCTGCATGATCGAGGCCAAATTCTTGGCGCAGTAGGGCAAAGGCCCACTCGCCGAAGAATACCCCAACAATGCCGATGATCACGAGACCAAAGGCCTTGCCAGGAATGCGGCGGGGAATTAAAACATTTGCCAAGACGGCACAAGCAACCGCTAAAACAAAGCGGACAAGCAGATGACCAATATCCATGATTTTGGCTCTCCTGGTGTAGAGGATTAATCCAGCTATACGCCCAAGTCGAAGCAAAATCAGTATGCCTAGGTCAATTGACGGGGCATCTCTAACCGACTGAGACCGTTAATAGCTCTGGATCTTGAAACAACGGGGTACTGAGGTAGCGTTCACCAAAACTTGGTTGAATCATGACGATTAATTTCCCGGCATTTTCGGGGCGACGGCCAACCTTGATGGCGGCAGCTAGGGCAGCGCCACTGGAAATTCCCGATAGTAAACCTTCTTCTGATGCCATGCGGCGACCGTAGGCGATCGCTTCATCATCATCCACGGTCACCACTTCATCAATGAGATCAACCCGTAAGACTTCCGGCACAAAGCCTGCACCGATCCCTTGAATTTTGTGGGGCCCGGGTTCTCCGCCCGACAAAATAGGGCTATTGGACGGCTCAACAGCGATCGCTTGGAAGCTAGGCTTACGCTGCTTCAGCACATCCGCTACTCCTGTTAGGGTACCCCCGGTACCCACGCCAGCGACCAGCATATCTACCTGACCATCGGTATCATCCCAAATCTCAACTGCCGTGGTTTGTCGGTGAATCCGCGGATTAGCTGGATTGCGAAACTGCTGCAGCATATAGGCATCGGGAATGCTGTCAACAATCTGCTGGGCGCGACGGATACATCCTCCCATGCCTTCAATACCCGGCGTCAGTTCCAGCTGAGCGCCATAGGCCCGCAGCATGGCCCGGCGCTCCGAACTCATGGTCTCAGGCATGGTGAGAATTAGCTTATAGCCCTTGGCCGCTGCCGCCATAGCCAACGCGATGCCCGTATTGCCAGACGTCGGTTCGACTAAGACCGTCTTGCCGGGCGTAATCAGGCCGTCTTGTTCCGCTGCCTCGATCATGCCCGTTCCAATCCGATCCTTGACCGATGCGGATGGGTTCATGCCCTCTAGCTTGACCACAATGCGGGCTAGGCATCCCTCAGCCTGGGGGATGCGGTTCAATTGAACCAGCGGAGTTTGTCCAATCAGTTCAGTAATATTTTGGGCAATACGCATGATCATCTGTGACTAGTAAGGGTTAGTAAACAACTATAACGCTGGGGCGATCGCTCCTTGGATCAGGCCCTGACCGTTGAGATTCCATATGGACAGTCTTCCGGTATGGCATCATTTTCGATCGCTTTTTGGGGGCTAGGCTGGAATTGCGATGAACTGTAACGTTTACTCCAACGGTGGCCCCGAAGAATAGGACTTGAGGGTAGATGTCATGACCATACATCACGTTCTTGAATCCAATGAGCGTCACCGACCGCACCGACTTAGATGTAGTACATAATATTTCGCTGCTGCCGAGCATCGCGTTTCTCGGTGAGGTCCTGAAGGGTATAGCGCTGCAAGACAGACTCTGCTGCATGGCGCGCTTCCTGCCAAACCTCAGCCACCACGGTGGACTCAGCGGACTTGGGATTCTCGTCTACCGATTGCTGAGGGCTATCGAGCCCCTCAATACTGCTGATGATGTCCCATAGGGTAATTTTCCAGGGTTCGCGGGCCAGGAGATAGCCGCCTTTTGCACCACGCTGGCTTTTCACAACCCCCGCCCGGCGCAGGGTAGCTAGTAACTGCTCCAAGTAGCGATCGGGAATATCTTGCTCCGTAGCAATTTGCCGAATTTGCAACGGGGTACCCGTATTGTGGTGAGTGGCCAACTCGACCAGGGCCAGCAAGGCATACTCGGTTTTACAAGAAAGTTCCACAAGCACTACTCATGACAACGGTGGCATCAGGACGCGCGATCGCCTAGAAGGTGCCTAGACGTTGACTAGATCGTGATCCCCGACGGAGCGATCGCCTTCCCTAGTATATCCCGGTTCTCCACTGGGGTTTGCTGGATTATAAAATCTTGAACCAGATGTTTACCGTTCGTCCTAGGTTTGCCCTAGGTAGGACCGGCTTGCAGCCAGCCTTGCAGGAGGCCAATCACCACGGCAGGTAGTTCTAGGTGAGGCAGAACGCCAACATCATCCATAGACACAAATTCCTTCACCGCCGTGGGATTGAGGCTAGCCAATCGCTGCCCCTGAGCAACGCTGGTAAACCGGGAAGCGGCTCCCCAGAGCATAAAGGTAGGCGTCTGCAATGCGTCTATATAGAGGGAGAGATCGAAGCAGAGGGATCCCTTGAGAGACGCCAGGGCAGCATACTCGGCATTCTCTTGTTGGGCAGAGGCCACGTAGGCGGCCACCATTTCGTCGGTAATCCGCGATCGCTTGGCAAACAGGAACTGCTCCAAAAAGTTGCGCACGGCTAGCTCATTGGCAGCTCCCAGGGTGTAGATGATCCGATCCAGAATGGGAGTGCCGGCCAGTTGGGCAGCCAAACCGCTTTGGTAATCTTGCCCAAAGTCGCTATAGCCCGAGGGCGATACGAGGAATAGGGAATCGAATAAATCGGGGCGCTGGCTGGCTAGCCGCAGGACAAGACCGGCGGTAAGGGACGTCGACACCACGGTGGCCGGCTGCTGGGCAACCTGCTCTAGGCATTCCGTAATCACCGCAAGGTAGTCGGCAATGCTGTAATCGCGGGGAGGATGGGCCGACTGTCCCCAACCTACGAGATCGGGCGCAATAATTCGATGGGTGGTGGCAAAGGCCGGGTAGACCTTCGACCATTCAAAGGCAGAGGAACCGCCACCTAAGCTGTGGAGAAACACCAGCGGCGGGGCAGCGGTCTCGACGGGCGATCGCCAGGGAGCACCCGTGGGACTGTAGTACACCATGGTTCCCAGAGAAGTCTGGATGTGCTGGGGTTCGAAGCCGGGTGGTTGAAACTGTTTCATAGGGTCGGGCAACTGCAAAGAAGGCATGGATCTCCTCTAGCTTATCGCTGAAGCCCAGGGTGGAGCGATCGCTACAATTCTTAGCAATCGGTAGCATCCTCAATCTTCCTGCCCTATACCTCCTGCCCTGAGGCCATCCCCTGGATCAACCTTGACACCAAAGCTCAAAACAGTAACAATGAATACAGAAATTATTTCTGTTCGTTGTTTTGCGCTGAAGCAGCTTTGCCCATCATCGGCAGAGAGCGCTAGTAACATTGCATCAAGCTTATCCGTTAGAGGCAGTCAGGATTATGTCACTACATTATCGCGGTGTTGAGTACGATCACGTTTCCCCCTCCATGGAAACCACTGGAACAGCCATTGTTGGCCATTACCGTGGAGCCACGCTAAAAATCCGCCAGCCCAGAACATCCGTGGGCCATGCCCCAACGCCACCCCTGAAGTATCGGGGTGCTTGGGTACGTTAGTTCTCTCTAGGCAGGTACTAGAATGGAGTCAAGAGACGCGATTACTCGCGTCTTTTTTTGTGGTGGTTCGACCCGTTCTCTCAAACGACTGATGTACGCCTCCTAGTCCTAATCAGTTGAGGAGGGCGATCGCCCTTCCACCATTGAATGGGCGATCGCCTGCACTCAGCCAGCCTTGTGTCTAGGATATCGTTGATCCTAGGCTGATTCAGCTAAGTAGGCTTCCAATATCTCCAGTGCCTCCCCTTGGATTTTCCGCGTTGCACCCGGAGCATG
>RECH01000306.1 GCA_007694125.1 Leptolyngbya sp. DLM2.Bin15 | reverse complement strand
CTTCGCAGTGCTATAGATCTACATCAACAGTGCCACTAAGAGAATACTGATTTAAGGTTAAGAGCATGGCTTAGAATTGGCGATCAATGTGTTATCAACAGATTGTTTTTTGATTAAGGTAACTGTTGAAAAAGTAATCAATAGTATTGGCTTTTCAAGGGTGTTTAGGCTTGGATTTTAGATGGTGATATTCCCATAAGAATTTTTAGTGGTGTAGGCGACACCTACACCACTAAAAATTCTTGCCAATAGAGGACGGCCGAATTTTAGATATTTTGAAAACAAGAATCTTCTGAATGATTTATATCTGGGTTATTGAGTTTAGAAAATGATATTTGAGGTCATAATTATTGGCTTTTTAGTTGTTGACGTGCTAGGAATAAATTGAAACGTCATGTCATTTGACGCTAACGACGAAGCCTCAATCAATAAGGCGTTTTACGGAGCCTGAGTTGCCATCCCAACCCGATCGCCCCCAAGATCTCGAAGCGATCGCAGCACAACAAGAACATCACGATAGGGCAAGGATTCATCTGCTTTGAGAATGACTGTCCCCTCTGGATGTTGAGCGAGATAGGTTTGCGCAAGTTGGGTCATTTCTGAAGATGAAACCTGTTGTGAATCAATCATCAGTTGCCCTTGATTTGTTAAGCCAATAACCAAGGGTTCAGCATCCGGATTTGCCTCAGTGGCTTCACTGGCATCCCCACCCATCGGTAGGCTAACATTCGGAATTTGTTGACCCGTTAATGTCATGGAAATAATGATGAAAAAGGTTAGCACCGTCATCAAAACATCCAGCATGGGGACAAGATTGACCTCTGGAAGTCCTTGGGGGCGAGTTCGACGCGATCGCATAGTTTTCTCCTAATCGATAGCGAGGGAGACGCGATCGCCGCCGATCGCTTTCAGTGCCTCCAACGTGGTGAGGACATCGCTGTAGGGCAGTTGATCATGGGCCTGAAAAACAACCTGCCCGTCTGGAGATTCATCCAGGTATCGCATCATCAGCCGTTCTAACTCTCCTTGGGAGCGGATGCGATCGCGGTTGGCCATAAACTGCCCCTGGGCATCCATTTCAACGAGGAGCGGTTCGGTGGGTGGGCGGCCAGCCGCTAGGTTACTGGGCAACGGAACCTCGACCGCTTGCTGCGCCGTGAGGGACATGGTAATCAACGCAAAAAATGCCAGAATTCCCATCATGACGTTCAGCATGGGAATCAGGTTAATCTCTGGAATGCCGGAGGGGCGCTGTTGTCTAAACCGCATAGTCGCGTTCGCTATCAGATGGGGATGCCTCAACGGGGTGGGGTGCGATCGCCCGTGGCAGCCGATGGTCTTCAGAGAAATAGGACGGCTCATACCAGACTTGGCGATAGATGAGTTCTAGTTCGCTCCCGGCATCGGAAAAGTATTCCATTTGCTGGGCTTGCAGCGACACAAAAACGCGGTAAACCAGCAGCGCCAAAATAGCGACTATCATGCCGGCGGCGGTTGTAATCAGTGCTTCTCCAATCCCAGCCGCCGCTTTTGTGGCTTCAGCGGTCGTTCCACCGCCACCGACGTTCAGACTGCTAAACGTGGCGATAAGACCGGTAACGGTTCCGAGTAGCCCTAGCAATGGCGCGATCGCCACCACCGTTTCCAGTAATTTATCGCCCTTGTGCATCTGGGCAAATTCGCGATCGCCCGCTGTTTCTAGGGCTAGCCGAAAGGTTTCGGGGGCGGGGTAGTGGAGCTTTAGGGGAGCCAGCAAAAAACGTCCAATGGGTAAGTATTTCGAATGTTCGGCGATCGCCCTTGCGTCATCCAGATCGTGCCGGCTCGCATCCAAGACATCATGGACGATACGATCTTCCTGACTGAGTAGCCGAAACCAAAACCAGAGGCGATCTAACGCACAAGACAGCGTCAGTACCGATAAGAACAACAGCGGCCACATGACAGGGCCACCGCGCAAAAACAGATCGTAAAGGGTTGTCATAAGGGCGGTTGGTGAGGCAGAAACCGTATGGAAAGAGACAGACAAAACGGCACTTAACCAGTACAGGTCGGTGAATGAATTCCGGTGGATGGCACTGTAACAACATGACTGGGCATCATTGCTCGAATTCTACCGAAGCGATCGCGGTTTTCCATGTATTGCAGCCGACACTGTGATCTACGCGATCAGAGGGGCGTTGAATGGTCATGCCTGGTACGTCCTGTATTCGATCCCCCGCTTCGCCGCCCCCTGGGCAAAGGGGGGCCACCAACATCTGGGTACTGCCACAGCTAGTAGTAGCCTGGATGTGCTTCTGCCACTACGTTTTGCTTGAGTATTTAGACGTGAGTCAATCAGGATTAGATGGCGGCGACTTGAACACCTGATCTTCAATGCCAACCCACCATTCTCCCAACTTCATCATGTCCTGATAGATATCGCTCATTTCCTGCACATAGACATCGGTGGACAAGCTAGCCTTGCGCTCTTGGAGTTTTTTCAGCCGCAATTGCACCAACAGCCAAGGCTTAGAAAAACCATCGGTAGCTTCAATATAGGCGGCAAGGTCGTGACTATTCATGGGGGTTTTCCTGAGGGCGATCGCTCATTAATGACTAAGGTGGACTCAATTCAAGGAAGCTAGGTTGCCGGGTTTCGACTTCGCTCAACCCTCTGCGTATTATGGAGCCTTGAGCGCCGTCGAAAGGCTTGCCTATCGCTACGTCCTCCCCCCTAATCAATACAAAGTGCTGCCGCATGGTGACGGATGTGGTCGTCCATGAACGTGGCGATGAAGAAATAGCCGTGGTCGTAGCCCTCTTGCATCCGCAGGGTCAACGGTTGCCCAGCTTGCCGACAGGCCTGCTCAAACACCTCGGGCAAGAGCTGCTGTTGCTCCAAAAAGGGATCGGCGGTGCCTTGATCGATCAAAATGGGGCGATCGCTGGCCATGGTTGCGACGAGTTCACTGGCATCGTAGGCCGCCCAGGTGGATGGATCATCTCCAAGGTAATGGCTGAAAACCTTTTGCCCCCAAGGACAGCGCATGGGAGCAGCGATCGGGGCTAGGGCCGAGATGGATCGGTAGCGCTCCGGATGGCGCAAACCGCAGACTAGCGCCCCATGGCCGCCCATGGAATGGCCGAAAATGCCCTGGCGATCGCGGCGGATGGAAAACTGCTCAGCAATCAGCTCGGGCAGCTCCTGCACCACATAGCTATACATGTGATAGTGCTGGCTCCAGGGCTCCGCCGTCGCGTCTACATAAAATCCAGCTCCACTGCCCAAATCCCAATCATCATCTTCCCCAGGAATGCCGGTCTTGCGCGGGCTGGTATCGGGAGCCACCAGCATCAGCCCGTGGTCAGCCGCATAGCGCTGGGCTCCGGCCTTGACGGTGAAATTATCCTCCGTGCAGGTTAGCCCCGATAGATAGTACAGCACTGGCACCGGCCCGGCCGCCGCTTGGGGCGGGACAAAGACTGCAAACCCCATCTCACTGCGACAGGTCTGGGAAGCGTGACGATAGTAGGCAACGGTGCCGCCGAAGCAGGCATGGGATTGAACCAGGGTGGGAGATGACGTCATGGAGCCAGGAATGGATATTACTGGTCAGATTACACTAGCGGCAAGAGAACTTCAAACGCCGCGCCTACCCCATCCCGGTGGGGCGATCGCCACCGGAGACACCCACCGTGGGCGGCAATCATGCGATGACTGAGGGCCAGGGGTTGATGCCAGCGATCGCTGGCCAGGGCATTCGCCAACTCCTGATGTTGGGCTGCTGTCCAGGGGGCACCATTGCGGCTGACTTGAATTGAGATCCAGCGCTGGGCAGAGGGAGCGATCGCCTGGGCGTGGGCTGTGGCTTGAATCCAAGCTTCAAAGGAATCTTGCTCACGACTTGTCCAGGTTGGCTGGTGGCGATCGGAGGGCGACAGCACCTGGGTGGTGATGCTAATGTCCGGCATAGGAGGGGCGATCGCCTGGGAGGGCAAGGCAGTGGCTAGATTGGCGGCCACGGAGCGGTGGGCTACGTCACTCAGGAGTTCATCGACAAACTGCAGCAGCAACGTGATGAAGACCTGGTTCAGTTGCCCGATATGGCAGGTGAGCGGCGGTAGATGCCCATAGGTGCGCGTTAGGTGAACCTCACCATTCAGCCGGCTATTCACCAACAGCACCAAGCTATCGAGGGCTTCATGTAGGTCAGCAGGCTTGGGATAGACCTCATCCATATGACAAAAATTCTGTAGGCTAGACGCTAGATTTTTCAAGCGTTTTGCCCCAGTTTGGGTGCTAGCGATCGCCTTGGGTAAATCCTGCTGCAGGTAGTCTAGCTCCTCTTCATCTAGCCCCATCTCGGGTAGCAGGGCCCCCTGCTGGCGATAGGCCGCCACCACCTGCAGCAGTTGCTCGGTATAGTCGGCAATGTGACTAAGATTTCCCCAAATAAACCCCACCGGATCGAGAATTTCATGGGCCACCCCGTCCACCAAGCGTCCTAAGTTAGCCATCTTGTCATGGCGAATCATATGGATCTGGGTGCGCTCATAGCGGCTTTGCACTTCAATGCCCCGCAGTTGCCAATGGGCCACATTCAGCTCGTGGGCATCGAGCAAGCTATAGTCTCCCGTGCTTTCCTGCACCACGATGGGTGCTGATTGATCCGGCAGCGATCGCCGCAGGGCCTGCTGGGCTGCCGTCAAAATTGGCGTTTCGGCTGCCATGCAGAGGGGCATTTGGGGATGATAGCTATGGGCGATCGCCAAGGTGAGGGTCTTGAGATTGCCCTCTAGGTGCGATCGCAGCATCAGCTCCATCAGCGGCAGTCGCGGGATCATGCCATACCATTGCCCCTGCCGCAGCAATACCACACCGGGCAGCTTGGGATACTGGTTGAGGATGGGCCAAATCTCGGCACAGCTCAGCCCTACCTCGACCTGAAGGTGGTAGCGCCCAAGGTCGCAGACCGTAGACTCCAAACTCAGTAGAGAATCCGTTGGGGGCAAATACCGAGGACGAGGAACCAGAGCGCTCATGACCAACTCTTTACGACAACAACAGCACCCGATTGCCCCAAGCGTCAGACAATAAATGTACTTGAGTGCGATCGCTTCTAGATAGACCTAGGGCGATCGCCCCACGCGGGACATCGATAACGGGTGGGCAGCGGACAGCGGGAAGACGATGATAGATGGTTGACACAGGAAAACAGGGCGGGATGATTACAATCTCAAATCAGTCTGATCAAAGAACTGAATTGCCATCGTCTAGTCATGACTGCGCCTTCACCTGTAGTATTTAGATAAGCTCAAGGTTTAGTTTAGATTTATAAGTATCCAATTAAGCCGTTCCACCCAAAACTATTTGAACAAAGACGTCCTAAACACCCCCATTCTCGCGCACGAGCCGTTCATCGTGCAGGCCGCTAGTGCCTAAGCACAGCCTGTTTGGCTGCGTGTGAAACGTAGGGCGTTCTGGGGCGATCGCCTCAGCCTGAATCAGCGGTTCATCGCTGACCAGACAGCGACTACGTCCAAACGTGATCAGGGCAGCATCTGGTGTTTAGACCTTGGTCAGATTCTTATAAGATCAGAGCATCAGGCGTTCAGATAGGCTCGCATCCTGTCTTGGCCGCCCGCAGGTTGATTATAGAGAGGTATCCACCCATGGCTACAGACGCCACCCAAGATAACGGACAGCCTAGCTCCGCCGAAACCCCCAAAGACAAGCCGTCCTCGCCTAAAAGTAAAGCATCGTCCACCCAAGGAGCCGCCCTCACCGTGAAATCGAAAGAAGAATCTAGTTCCATTGAAGTTGCTCAGCCTCGTTTTTTCATGGGCAACCGTCCCATCGAGCCCAGCAACCTGCACATCTTTGGCATGACGGCCGTTGGCAATCGCCCCGTGTTTTCTAGCGAGATGGAAATTGTTAGCTCCGACTTGTTGCCGGGTCATCGCCCGATCGTGGCCAGCAGCGCCGATCTTTTGAATGCCCATATGGTGCTTGGCAATCGCCCCATTGCCTCCAATGAACTGGATGATCCTCTCACCCTGATGGGCTATCTCGACTAGCGATCGCCCTCAGGTTTCGCACCTCTACAATGCAAACCAACCTGGATCAGGGGTGCCTGGTCTAGGTGGGCGGATCATCGGGGCGTCAGCCCCTATTTTTATGGCAAGGGCTGGTAGAATACGTGAGCGATCGAACCGGTCGTGCTCACGGGCTGTCCCTGGCATCGGTTGTTGCCTAGACATCGGCAGATTTGTTCATCGTTATAGTCACCCCATTGCGATCGCTCTCCATGATTACTGTGGCATTACCCAAAGGCGCACTTCTGAACGACAGCATCCGGCTGTTTAAGGCGGTGGGTCTCGACTTTAGTGCATTCCTCGATAGCTCCAATCGGCAGCTTGAAATTTGGGATGCCAGCCATCGGGCCAAGGCGCTGTTGGTGAGAAATTATGACGTGCCCGTGTATGTTGAATATGGGCAGGCGCAGCTTGGCGTGGTGGGCTACGATGTGCTCTGTGAAAAGCAGCCCCAGGTTGCTCAACTGGCAGATTTGCAGTTTGGGCAATGTCGGATGTCAGTAGCAGTCAAGGCTTCCAGTCCCTACCGCTCCGCCCTCGACCTACCGCCCCACAGTCGGGTGGCGTCCAAGTTTGTCCACTGTGCCCGCAGCTATTTCCAAGGGTTGAATCTACCGGTGGAAATTGTGCCGCTCTACGGTTCGGTGGAATTGGGGCCGATTACGGGCATGTCGGAAGCGATCGTGGATTTAGTGGCCACAGGGCGCACCCTCCAGGAAAATCATTTGATTGAAATTGAGCCGTTGTTTACCAGCACCGCTCGGCTAATTGCCCATCCCCTCAGCTATCGCATTGACCTCGACGGCGTACAATCGGTGATCGATCAAATCCGTCACTGTACGGCAGCGATCGCCCCCGACTAATCAGCTCGGCTTTGGCATAGCCCAACCCCTTGATGTGCGGTATTGCTGCAGATCAGGCAGGTTTGTTATACAGTGCGATAGGACAGGCGTCGTTGTGCGCATCAAGCACTGACTAAAAACTATGACCCCTACACAAGTGTTGGGTGCCTTACTGATTATGGTGATTGGCCCACTGCTCGGTGGCCTACCCTTGATCCGTTGGCTCACCTACGGGCTCACCCGCAAAGATCTGGCCCACCTAGGCACCGGGAATCTCAGTGTCTCGGCAGCGTTCTACCATGGCGGAACGGTGGCGGGGGTGCTGGCGGTTCTCCTAGAGGCGGGCAAGGGCATTGGCATGGTATGGCTAGCGCGCTCCTATTTTCCCACCGATCCCGTCTGGGAAGTGATTGCCCTGATTGCCCTAGTGATGGGGCGCTATTGGGGAGGACGGGGAGCCGGCACCACCAACGTTACCTGGGGCTACCTGGTTCACGATTGGCTAGCCTCCGGTCTCGTGCTGCTGCTGAGTTTAATTAGCTTTACCATTTTTCGAGAGAAGCGCCAGGGGCGTTTAGTTGTCCTCGTGCTGTTGCCGGTGTTTGCGGCCTTGCTGCATCCCACCCAGGGCGATCGCGTGGTGGCCACGCTTGTCCTCAGTGTTCTCATGGCTTGGATTTATCATAAGATGCCGGACGATTTAGACCTATCCACCGGGCAAGCCCAACCTGGATCAAAAACCATGTTTCGTTTCTTCCGAGGCGATCGCGCCGTTCCCACCCTCGACCAGGCCAAAGATGCCAAGAAAGTTGGCGCGAAGGTTGCCACCCTGGCCCAGCTCACAGCTTGGGGCTACCCTGTACCCATGGGCTGGGTGTTGCCGCCGGGGGATGACCCCTCCCCGATGATCGAGATGCTCAATCCCACTCCAGAGCAGCCGCTCATTGTGCGTTCATCCGCCATCGGCGAAGATTCCGAATCCACCTCCGCTGCTGGACAGTATGAATCCATCGCCCAGGTGACCAGTCGCGAAGCCCTGGCCCAAGCGATTACCCAATGCCAAGCCTCGTACAACCGGCCCACGGCGGTGCAGTATCGACGCGATCGCGGCATTCGGGACGAAGCGATGACCGTCCTCGTCCAAGTTCAAGTATCGGGCGTCTTTTCCGGCGTTGCCTTCAGCCGTGATCCCATCAGCCGCCAAGGGGACAGTGTGGTGATCGAGGCGCTACCGGGTTCTGCCGCGCGGGTAGTATCTGGCCAGGTGACCCCAGAGTCTTACCAAGTGATGGTGACCGAGACGGATTTGACCACCACCCAGGCGGTCGCTAATCCTCCCTGGTGCTTGCCAGAAGCGATCGCGTTCCCCATGGAAGGTGAGGGCGATGTGCCACCGCGATTGATTCAGCAGGTGGCCTACCTGGCCCGCCATCTCGAAGCCCGCTACCACGGCATTCCCCAGGATATTGAATGGAGCTATGACGGTCAGCAGCTTTGGGTTTTACAAAGCCGACCGATCACCACACTCCTGCCGATTTGGACACGCAAAATTGCTGCTGAGGTGATCCCTGGCTGGATCCGCCCCCTCACCTGGTCGATCAACCGTCCCCTCACCTGCGGCGTTTGGGGCGAGATTTTTACCATCGTCCTTGGCGATCGCGCCCGAGGGTTAGATTTCACTGAAACCGCTACCCTACACCACTCCTCCGCCTACTTCAATGCATCGTTGCTAGGACAGATTTTTCGGCGCATGGGTCTTCCGCCCGAGAGCCTAGAATTTCTCACCCGAGGCACCCCCTTCAGCAAACCGCCGATCCTATCTACCCTCAAAAATGTACCGGGATTGCTGAAACTGCTGGGGCGAGAACTGCGCCTAGAGCAAGACTTTGAGCAAGACGACCAGGATCTGTTTACCCCTGGCCTACGCCAACTCATCGCTCATCCCGCCAAGGGACAGCAGCCATCCGCCATCCTCGGCCGCATTCAGTTGATTTCGACCCTCCTGCGCCGCGCCACCTACTACAGCATCATGGCTCCCCTCAGCGTTGCCCTACGGCAAGCGGTGCTCAAGGTGTCCGACAACGACCTCAACGTCCAAACTCAGCCAGAAATTGCCTCCCTGCGATCGCTGCAACAGTTGGCCCAATCCTGCCGTCCCCTGGTAGGAGCGATCGCCCGGGCCCAAGTGCCCGACTCCGGATCGGCCCTATTTGCCAGTCTGAGTGAAACCACAGATGGCCAGGCTGTTCTGACCCAGTTCAATCAATTTTTGAACGAATATGGCTACCTCAGCCAAGTTGCCACCGACATTGCCGTGCCCCGCTGGCGGGAAGCACCCCAACCTGTACGGGAACTGTTTTTACAGTATCTGAACCAACCCACCCAGATCACCAGTCCGCCACCGGAAACCCAATCGTGGCGATCGCAACAGGTGCAGGCTCGTCTTACCCTCAAAGGCCGCGTCACCGAGGTCTATAACCGCCTCCTGGCCGAACTACGCTGGAGCTATGTCGCCATCGAGCTGCATTGGCTAGCCAGTGGTCTCCTTACGGATCCTGGAGATATCTTTTTTCTCACCGACGAAGAAATTCACCATTTGTTGAATGAGCCCGAAGGTGACCTGGCCGCTACCTTATCTACCCACATCAGCGAACGGCGATCGCAGTTCCAGCAGGATCAAGCAACGCCAGCCGTACCCTGGCTAGTTTACGGCAACGAACCCCCTCGGGGGCAGCGATCGCTCCAGGTTTCCGCGTCATCGCTGCGGGGAATTGCCGCGAGTCCTGGCTATGTGGAAGGTACGGTTAAAATCCTGCGCACCCTGCAGCCCGGCATGGCCATCGATGCCACGACCATCTTAGTAGTGCCCTACACCGATGCTGGCTGGTCGCCGGTGTTGGCCCGAGCTGGAGGATTGATTGCCGAGGTGGGTGGCCGTCTATCCCACGGGGCAATTTTGGCCAGGGAGTATGGCATTCCAGCGGTGATGAATGTGGAAAATGCGATGCAGTGGCTGAGAGATGGGCAACGGGTGCGGCTGGATGGCGAAGCGGGCACCGTTGAAGTGATCACCGATGCATAGCCAGGGTCGTTGATGCCTGCCACAAGAGCAGTTGGGGGAGCGATCGCTTTACTTCCGGCTCATGGCACGCTTCCAGGACTTTTTTAACATTCCGACTGATGCCCACTAAACTTTAAGTATGGAGCTTTAAATCGGGAGACCGCACATGACTTTATCTGAAGTTCTTCCCTCTGTTCGTCAGCTCTCTACTGTTGAGAAGCTGAAGCTGATTCGGATTCTGGCAGAGGATCTAGAAGCAGCAGAGGATATCTCACCTCTAGAACCCCTCAAGACCTATGATTTGCCGACCCCTTACAATAGCTTTGGATCTGGTCTTGTGCTTATGCAAGCATTAGAGTTAGCGGATGAGGCTTAATCTACCTTTCCAAGATGGAATTCGAGGTTAAGCCCAGGTCATCGTAAACGGTCTCATACCTCAGGGCAGCAGACGGGTAAAAGCTCCGTTTATGTCGCAAATGTATCTCGCTGTTGATGGCTTTTACCGTTAGCTTGCAAATCTGTTTTAGTTACGCCTGATAACATAATCTTTAATAACTTCAACTTCTTTAATTATGGCAAAACGAGGTCGCCGGCCAGGGCAAAATATACGCGAACTTGCACTGAAAAGACGAGTCAACGCAATCATATCCTTTGTTGCAGCAGGACTTGTCATTTCTGGCCCACTTTTATTGCTAAAAGCCTTTGGTGATTTCCTGAAGGAACTTACTGATCAAAATTCCTCTCAGGTCGAGTCTTCGTTAGAGATGCCACCCATAGTTTACGTAATACTTATTGTCGTAGCTCTAGGTTTAGTAGCAAATGGAATTGTTTTATGGAAGCAAGCTGCTCATGCGGATCAAGGTGCTAGAGGGGAAGAAGTCACCAGTAAGGAATTGTCTCAGCTAGAGCAAGAGGGCTGGCAAGTTGAGTATGGTATGCGCTTAGACAACGGACTGGGTGATGCTGATATTGTATGTATCTCACCTCAAAGTAAAGCGTATGTAATTGACGTGAAATCTCATAAAGGTGAGGTAATTACTTCTGGTGGAAAGCTACACCGCCGAATGGGCAAAACAAGTTATCCTTTTGAGAAGGACTTTATTGCGCAAACAATGAAGCAAGCCTTGCAGGTTAGGCAACAAAAAGGATTGGAATTTGTGACTCCAATCTTAGCATTCTCTGATGCCAAGGTGTCCGTGTCTGCTAATAAGCTGCGCAAGGTGTATGTTGTTGAAAAGTCTAAGTTGATATCTCTCTTGAAGTCCCTTGGTTAGCTCCTATGCAAGATAATAAAACCCTTGCATAGGATGGAACAGAGATTTGGTGGTACAGCAAAGGGTACTTGTTGCCGCTGATTGAAACCATTACGAAACAGTTGACTGCATCAGATATAGGGTGCTCCGATACATTTCATCCTTTGAGAGAACCGCAGGGCGAAGGAAAACTACCACCTTCCAGGACTAGGAACCGGGCGGAAGCTGATGGGATGTTAGGAGAATCATCGTCTGTTGTGCAGTGCTACACCCCTTTAAGGGTTCTTCCCAGCATGTCAATAGTGAAAATAGTGCTGCGTGATAAACGCCTCTACATCCTCAGCCGCCATGGGTTGAGCGAAGAAATAACCTTGTCCTAGTTCATAGGGCAAACGCATATTCGAAGTGAGAAGATCCAAGGGTATCGTACAGGAAGCCC
>RECH01000154.1 GCA_007694125.1 Leptolyngbya sp. DLM2.Bin15 | reverse complement strand
CTAGTTGATGATGACGTGATATTTTGTGGTCTGAAGGTCTTGAATTTACCGTACAAATGATGTCACTTTATGACTATAACTTAGAGACCTTAGCTTGCGCATCCTCCCGGACGGTTCAGGCACTAAGCCGTTTCCAGCCAGTCAAAAATACTGTCGAGCTGGTCTAGGGTCACCAAACCATATTGCCAAAGCACCATGGGCAACAGGTGGGGAAGTTGACCATTCAATTGTCGCAGGGCGGTAGCGATCGCTGCATCGGAGAGGTCAAGATCAGCTTGGAGGAAGCGAACAAGTTTAGACTGGAGGGGGTTCATGGGAGGGGGTGCCGTTCAGGACTGAAGTTAGTATAGGCAGAGCCATGGCACAAAAGCACAGGGAAGATACGGCTTTAGTCCCAACGATGATTCCATATTCTCCGTATATTCCTGTAGGGATGATGGACTCAATGAATACCAGGCTTTAATTCACCATCAATCGTCACATCAGCGATACACTTCGTAATAGCTGACGATGGGGATATGGATACATGACAGAACAGCGCCTCCAACACCGAGATGGAGACTACGATGTGGTGATCATTGGCAGCGGCATTGGTGGGTTAGTGGCAGGGGCGCTGCTGGCTCGCTATGGCAAGTCGGTGCTGGTTTGCGAAAGCCACAGCATTGCCGGTGGGGCAGCCCATAGCTTTGAGCGCCAGGGCTTTCAGTTCGACTCGGGGCCATCTTTTTACTGTGGGCTGGGCGATCGCGCTTCCATCAACCCGCTCCGCCAGGTTCTGGATGTTCTGGGTGAATCCTTAGAAGCGATCGCCTACGATCCGCTAGGACATTACCATTTCCCTGACAGGACGGTGCCGATCTATGGCGATGGCGATCGCTACCGAGCCACCCTGGCCGCCGTCACCCCCCAAGGAGCCCAAGAATTTGCCGCCTTTGAAGCTCGCCTACTGGCGCTGTACCAAGCCCTGCGTCCCATTCCCACCCTGGCCCTGCGGGCCGATTGGCATCTGGCGCTGACCCTGCTCCGTCGCTACCCCGGCGCATTGCTCAACCTCCTGCCCCATCTGGGAATTCTGCAATCCTCTGTGGGCCAGGTGATGGATCGCACCGTGCGCGATCCTTGGGTGCGGCGGTTAATTGATCTGGAATGTTTTCTGCTGTCCGGTCTGCCAGCTCACGGGACGATTGTGCCAGAGATGGCGGTGATGCTGGGGGAGCGATCGCACTCCCAAGTGGACTATCCCAAGGGCGGCAGTGGAGCGATCGTGCAGGCGCTGGTGCGGGGGCTGCAGCGCTGGGGGGGAGAGCTACGGCTGAATACCCATGTGCAAGAGATCCTGGTGCAGCAAGGACGAGCTGCAGGCGTACGGCTAAAACGCGGTGGTGAACTTCGCGCTCGGACAGTGATTTCCAATGCCACGATTTGGGATACCTACCAGCACCTGCTGCCCCCGAATGCCGTGCCTGAACCGGTGCGGCAGGCAGCGCTAGAAACTCCCGCCGTCCATAGCTTTATGCACCTACATCTGGGGATTCGCAGCCAGGGGCTAGAGTCGTTGACGGGGCATCACGTGGTGGTGCAAGACGGCCCAGACCTCACCCAGCCCGGCCAAACCTGCATGATCTCCATTCCCTCGGTGTGGGATGCTAGCCTGGCCCCCGCCGGACACCACGTTATCCATGCCTACACCTTAGAACCCTACGAGCCCTGGCGATCGCTTGCCCCAGACCCGTACAACCAGCGCAAGCAAGACCGGTCTCAGGTGCTCTACCGGGCCCTAGAGCAAGTGATTCCCGACCTAGGCGATCGCTTAGTACTGGAACTAATCGGCACCCCCCGCACCCACGCCCGCTTCCTGCGCCGCCATCAGGGCACCTACGGGCCGGCGATCGCTGCCGACCAAGGGCTGTTCCCCAGCACCCACACCACAATTCCCGGTCTGTACCGGGTTGGCGACAGCACCCTCCCCGGCATTGGCATTCCCGCCGTCGCCGCCTCTGGTATTCTCTGCGCCAATACGCTAGTATCATCCTCCCAGACCGCCGACCTACTGGCTGGTCTGTCTTCTTGATCTCTCCATCTCTAACCATCTATAACTGCCTTGTTCACCCCCTTAATCGGCGAACTAGCCGCCCTCACCGCCGCCCTAATCTGGGCCGTGGCCTCCTCCATCTACGCCAGCCTTGGCAAACAGGTGTCGCCCCTAGCCCTAAACCTGTCCAAAGGTCTGGTCGCCATCACCCTCGTCGGTCTAACTCTCGCCGGTCGCGGCACCTGGCCTGATGTACCCGGTTGGGCGATCGCCCTCCTGCTCCTCAGCGGCGGCATTGGCATTGGCCTAGGAGATACCGCTTTCTTCACCTCCCTCAATTGCCTAGGGGCAAGGCGAGGGCTATTGCTCGAATCCCTCGCGCCCCCCATGGCCGCCCTCATTGCCCTGATCGCCCTGCAAGAATATCTGCCCCTGGCCGCCTGGCTGGGTATTATGCTCACCGTCGGCGGTGTGGCCTGGGTGGTGGTGGAGCGCACCCCCAGCACGCCGCAATTCCAAGCCCGGCCTCGGCGGGGTATCCTGTTTGGATTCTTGGCCGCCCTCAGCCAAGCCAGCGGCGCGGTGCTCTCGCGGGCTGCTCTATCCGGCAGCGAGATCGATCCGCTGTGGAGTACCTTTCTGCGGTTGGTGGGAGCCTTGGTAGTGCTGGTGATCCTGGTGGCAGTACGCCAACAGCAGGGGGAAGTAGTAGCCCTAGGGCGATCGCGACGGCTGGCTCTCACCGTCGCCGTGACCGCTTTCTTCGGCACCTATCTAGCCATCTGGCTGCAGCAAGTGGCCCTGAAATTCACCGCGGCGGGCATTGCCCAGGCATTGGGGGCCACCAGTCCCCTATTTGTCATTCCCATTGCGGTGTGGATGGGCGATCGCGTCAGTCCTCGGGCGCTGCTGGGCATGGTAGTGGCCTTAGGCGGCGTGTGGCTGCTGTTGGCGGCCCGTTAACTCAGGTACCTTGGGGGGAGCGATCGCCCTCTAACACCTCATGGAAATAATTGACAATTTCCCGCACCACACCGCTCTTGCCACGACAGTCCAGCATGAGAATTTCGCCTGCCAGCGCTCCAGCACTGTTGAGATCCTGGACAATTTTGGTTAGTCCATGGCCCATATAGCCGGTGATGATCACAATCAGATCACAGCGGCTAATCTTGGCCTTCACCTTGCTGCTACTGGTGCTGACCTCCGTAAAGGGCGGAATTTCAACGCAGTTTTTAACCTTCAGACCATAGCTATCGGATAACGTTTGAATGACCCCCTGGCGGGTGTTGGAGTGGCCACCAACTAGGGCGACGCTATAGGCAGAAAGGTCGAGCGCTGGCGGGTCTGGTGCTGGGTCTGGCGCTGGAACCGGCGTGTGGGCTAGGTGAGCTTCATAGTACGTGAGCAGCGCTTTGAGCGATTCAAGCTGCTCCTCCTGCTCTAGGGTCTGGAGCTGCAGGTCGTTATAGTCTGACGTGAGGCGATCGCACTCCTGGCGAAGCTGTTCATTATCTTGGCGCAGACGCTGGTTTTCGTCATCAGCATACTGTTCAAACTCCTGAGTTTGCCGAAGATGCTGATTATCCTGCCGGAGGCGCTGATTTTCCGTATCGGCATGTTCCGCATATTGCTCAAACTCCTGCGCATCTTGCCGCAGGCGATCGCATTCCTGGGTGAGGCGATCGCATTCCACTAGCAAATGATCGCGCTCAGCGGTCACCGTTTTTAGGGATTCGAGGAGCAAAACTTCCCGGCGATCGCGACGCTTGTTTTGGCGCATCGTGCCGGTCAGCCGGCTCGTGTGGGATAGCGTGCGCGAAAGGGTCGTTGTGACAAAGCGCCCCCAACGTGACAGAACTCGTTTCATAGTGCCCTATCCTAGCGAGATGGGAGTAGCACTGTCAGATAGACAACATCTGTTCCCATTTCTGACCAGTCTGCCACAAACATCCTGAAATGGTCATCACCTAGGATGCAAGTAGAGGGTTTAGCGAGCCCGAGAACGGGTAATTTGCACACTCAGAGCAATCACCGGTAGCAACCCCACCAACAAAATGGCCAGCGCCGGGGCCGAAGCTTCCACCAGCCGTTCATCCGCCGCATAGCGATGCACATGAACCGCCAGGGTATCGAAGTTAAACGGACGGATCACCATGGTGGCGGGCAGCTCTTTCATCACGTCCACAAACACCAGCATAATTCCCGTCAGCAAGCCTCCAGACATCAGCGGCGCATGGACTTTCAGCAACGTGCGACCTGGGGTTTGCCCTAAACTGCGGGAGGCATCATCCAGGGTAGGTTTGATTTTAATAAGGCTAGATTCCACCGCCCCCAAGGAAACCGCCAAAAAGCGCACCAGGTAGGCAAAAATCAGGGCAGCAATGGTGCCGCTCAGCAACAGTCCTGTGGAGATGTCAAACAGCGATCGCATGTGGCCATCCAGCCAGTTATCAAACCGAGCGACGGGAATCAGGGTGCCAACGGCAATCACCGAACCGGGTACCGCATAGCCCATGGCCGAGAGCCGCGTGCCCAAACGCATGCCCCAGCTAGGCCGCAGCCGCACACCATAGGCCATGATCATCGAGATCACAATGGCGATCGCTGCCGTTAGGGTCGCTAGGATCAAGCTATGCTGCGACAGTTGCCAAAAGTTGCGGTTCACCGTGCGCTCTAGGTTGTTCAGGGTCATGTTGGTAAACAACCCAACGGGGATCACCAAGCCCAGCAGCACCGGCACCGTACAGATGGTCATGGCCAAGAGCGATCGCCAGCCCCGTAGATGGTAGGTGGATAGGGTTTGGTTGCGGCCCACCGTTTGGTAATATCTCGCCTGTCGCCGTGACCAGCGCTCTAGCACAATCAGCCCAAACACAAACAGCAGCAGGCACGTGGCCAACTGGGCAGCGGCAATGCGTTCCCCCATGCTGAACCAGGTGCGGTAGATGCCGGTGGTAAAGGTTTCCACCCCAAAGTGCTGAACCGCCCCAAAATCGTTGAGGGTCTCCATGAGCGCTAGGGATACACCCGTGGCGATCGCTGGCCGAGCTAAGGGCAGCGCCACGGTGAAAAAACTTTTCCAAGGGCCTCGCCCTAGGGAGCGGCTGGCCTCCATCGTACAAAGCGCCTGATCCAAAAAGGCGACCCGCGCCAGCAGATAGACATAGGGATAGAGCACCAAACTGAGCATGACGATCGCCCCCCAGAGCGATCGCACATTGGGAAACCAGTAATCATTGGTGCTCGTCCAGCCAAACCAGAGGCGCAGGGTGGTTTGAACGGGGCCGAAATATTCAAACACGTCGGTGTAGGCATAGGCCAATAGGTAGGCTGGAGCCGCCAAGGGCAACAGCAGCGCCCACTCAAATAGCTTCGCACCAGGAAAGCGGCAAAGGGTGACCAGCCAAGCCGTAGATACACCAATTCCCAGAACGCCAATCCCCACGCCGATCATCAGCCAGAAGGAGTTGAGAACATAGCGCAACAGCACGGTGTCCACCAGATGACTCCAGACCCCTCCGGAGTCCGTGAAGATGCTGCTTAGCACCACCAAGGTCGGGGTGGCAATCAGGAGGGCGATGACCATGACAGCGATCGTCCAACCCTGAGATGGCAATGCTTTGAACCATCGCAGCAGAGAAGGAAACTCAAGAGAAAATAAAGGTTTAGGAGACACAGGACTGTAGCTTGCTACGCTTAATGAGAAAGACTTTCAAAATACTGTACACTATACAGCAAGGCGCTGTCATAGTCATGGTGATCTCTATTAGATCACGTTAGATCCAGGCGATCGCCATCCCATGACGACAGCGATCGCTCTCTAAAGTCGCCCTTTGCCGATAGGCCGATAGATTCAATTATTCAAGGAACTACCTTTTTGCGCTATGGTTTCTGTGTCCCAGCAACACCGGCTGTATCCCACCTCTGCCAATCCTACCGTCATTGTCCAGCTCAATGAGCTCACCAAATATTTTCCTCGCTTAGCCAATCCGGCGGCAGATGCCGTAAGTCTTACCCTAGAGCAGGGAGAACTTCTCGCCTTGCTGGGCCCATCAGGCTGCGGCAAAACGACGCTGCTGCGACTGATTGCCGGATTTGAACAGCCGGATGCTGGACAAATTGCCATCGCTGGACAGGTAGTCTCGGGAGATGGCTGTTGGCAAGGGCCAGAGCATCGCGGCATCGGCATGGTGTTTCAAGACTATGCCCTCTTTCCCCATCTCACGGTGTTTGACAACATTGCCTTTGGCCTGCCCAACACCCGAGGCAAGGCCAAAATGGAACGGCGGCGGCGGGTCGTGGAAGCGATCGCCCTCGTGGGTCTCGATGGCATGGAACAGCGCTACCCCCATGAACTCTCCGGCGGTCAGCAGCAGCGGGTGGCCCTCGCCCGCGCCCTCGCCCCGCGCCCCCTGCTGGTGTTGCTGGATGAACCCTTGAGTAACCTAGACGTACAGGTGCGGCTGCGGCTGCGGCAAGAGCTGCGGGCCATCCTCAAAAAAGCCGGCACCACCGCCATTTTTGTCACCCACGACCAAGAAGAGGCGCTGTCCATGGCCGATCGGGTGGGGGTGATGAACCAAGGCTGCTTAGAACAGGTCGGTACGCCCGAAGAGCTTTACCAGCATCCCCAGTCGCGGTTTGTGGCAGACTTTGTCACCCAAGCTAATTTTCTCCCCGCCCAGCGTCAAGGCAACCTGTGGCATACGGAAATTGGTGACTTCCCCCTCACTGACGTGGAGATCCACCAACCCCAGGATGTGACCACCACCATTGATGTGATGCTGCGTCAAGAAGATGTGCAGATCCAGCCTGACGAAACCTCGTCGATTGTGGTCAGCGATCGCCAGTTTCTGGGTCGCGACCAGCGCTATAGCCTCACCCTACCCAGTGGAAAGTCGCTTTCTGTGCTGGCCTCGTCACCGGTGCATCTCCCCATCGGTGCAAGGGTTCGGGTGACGCCCCAAGCCGCCCACCTGCATGGCTATCCTCACAGACTGGCATAGGCTCCATGATTCGTAGCATGATCTTCGACCTTGGGGGCGTCATCATCAATCTCCGCTACCAAACCACCATCGAGGCCTTCAGCCGTCTCTGCGGGTTTGACGTCAGCCCCCTCTACACCCAGCACCAACAAAATCCCCTCTTCGATCGCTACGAGATGGGGCAGATTTCCTCTGCCGAGTTTCGCGACGGCATGCGATCGCTCCTCAACATCACCTGTGCGGATGATGACATCGACCAAGCTTGGAACGCCATGCTGTTGGATATTCCTCCCTCGCGGGTGTCTCTTTTGCAACAGCTTCGTGATCACTATCGGCTGTTTTTGTTATCCAATACCAACGAAATTCATAAGGCAGCATGCGATCGCATTTTTGCCCATACGTTTGGATCTGAGCTTACCTTATCCGGATTGTTCGACCATGCTTACTATTCCCATGAGGTAGGCGATCGCAAGCCCCATGCCAGTATCTTTCAGCGGGTGTTGGACGATCAAAATCTTGATCCAGCTGAAACCTTATTTATTGAAGATACAAAACAGCACATTGACGGAGCGATCGGGGTGGGCTTGCAAACCGTGCATCTCACCGGCGGGAAAACCATTCACGATTTAGAATTATTGCCAAAGTAAGAATGTTCGGCAATAGAGCGTTACAGGAATAACCACTCATGTTAGGGACTGGTCCAGACTTGATATCCAGAAGCGATCGCGCCCTAGACCCAATCGCTTCTTCCTGACCCTAGTGCTAGCTCTCCAATGCTCCGAGCGTACTGACTAACAGTGCTTTTTGAGCATGGAGTCGATTTTCAGCTTCATCCCAAATACGAGACTGAGAGCCCTCCATCACCTCCTCGGTAATTTCCTCGCCTCGGTGGGCTGGCAAACAGTGAAGTACGATCGCTTCTGGGTCGGCTAAGCCCAATAAGTTAGCGTTAATTTGGTAAGGCTGGAAGATAGGAATACGGCTTTCGGCAAGGTCTTCCTGACCCATGCTGGCCCATACGTCGGTATAGAGCACATGGCTACCTTCTGCCGCCGCTTTAGGATCATCGGTGATGATTACCTGGGAGCGATCGCCCGCAATTCGACGGGTTTGTTCAATAATCTCCGGCAGGGGTTGGTAGTCAGCAGGCGTGGCAATACGGACATGGATGCCCGCCAAAGCACAGCCAATCATCAGAGAATGGGCCACATTATTGCCATCGCCGAAGTAGGACACCGTGAGCCCGCTGAGCTGCCCAAAGCTTTCTTGAATGGTCTGTAAATCCGCCAAAATCTGGCAAGGATGTTCCAAATCCGTCAGGGCGTTGATCACCGGAATAGTGGCATAGCGGGCAAAGGTCTCTAGCTCTGCCTGGGCAAAGGTGCGAATAGCCACAATATCCAGGTAGCGATCGAGGACGCGGGCCGTGTCCATGAGGGGTTCACCTCGACCGACCTGGGTGACGCTGGCGTTTAAGTCCAGCACCTGGCCGCCCAGTTGGTACATAGCCACCGAGAAGCTGACGCGGGTACGAGTCGAGGCTTTGCTAAACAATAGCCCAAGCACCTGACGGCATTGGGGCTGCACCTCGCCGCTTTTGAGGTTAGCTGCTAAGTCCAGCAACTCTAGCAACTCCGCCTCACTGAGATCGGCTAGGCTCAACAGGTCTCGTCCGTTCAACGCCGCTAAACTCATGGGATTCTGGCTCACTCAATAATGAATAACAAACATGCCCATGTCCCGAAGGCCATGGGGACTACGGGCCTAATCGTCTCCAAACCCTACCAAATCTTGCACCCTTTCGGGAGTTCTTGCCGAACGGATTAACTGGGGCTAGAGGGCCTTGAGGTCGAGGTGCCACCGAGGTGCCCCCCGGAGCGATCGCTAAATGGTGAGGGCGATTTTGCCCTGGGTCGATCCCTGTTCAATCAAGGCATGGGCTTGGCTAGCTTCGGCTAGGGGCAAGGTTTGGCTGAGGTGAATCTTCAGCGATCCTTGGTCGATTAACCGCGCACATTTCCGCAAAATCATCGCCTGATCTTGGAGGGCAACCGTGAGGTTTTTCAGCATGGGGGTGAGCATCAGTTCATAGCTGACTCGCAGGTTGCGATCGCGGGCTGTTTTCCAATCAGCATCGGCGGCGGGGGCCAGCAGGGTGACCACATCGCCATAAACAGCCGTAGCGGCAAAGCATTGGGATAGGATTCTGCCGCCCAGGGTATCAAAGCTGGTATCTACCCCTTCGCCCGATGTCCAGTCCAGCACCACTTGCACCACGTCGGTCTTGGGATAGAGAATCGGCAACTCTGCCCCCAGTTGGCGGACGAAATCTGCCTTCTCGGGGGTGCTGACGGTGGTGCAAACCTTGGCTCCCTGGAGATGAGCTAATTGGATCGCCACATGACCCACACCCCCCGCACCTGCCTGCACCAGCACTGATCGCCCCGCCTCCAGCCGCGCCCGATCGTACAGCGCCTCCCAGGCCGTAATCAACACCAGGGGAGCAGCTGCCGCTTCTGCAAAGCTGAGGGTTTTGGGTTTGGGAGCCAGGTAGCGTTCGTCTACGACTGTGTAGTCAGCATAGGTGCCCGGCGCACTGCCCAAGCCACCAGCGCAGAAATACACCTCATCACCCACGGAGAGCGATCGCACCTCCACACCCACCGCTTCCACCACCCCCGCGCCATCACAGCCTAGGACGGCCGGCATTAGGTCAGGATAAAAGGTGCCCCGTTGCCGGAGTTTGGTGTCGATGGGATTCACCCCCGCTGCCCGTAGGCGCACCAAAACATCCGTAGGCTGGCTGAGGGTCGGCATGGGTATGTCACTGAGGCGCAGCACCTCGGGGCCGCCCGCCGCTGTCATCAGGACTGCTTTCACGATCGCCTCCTAGACCTCACTTAACCGTTGCCGCGCTTGCTGGAGCGCTTGGCGCACCTGCTCAAAGCCCGTACCGCCATAGCTATTGCGGGCAGATACCACCTGCTGGGGAGCGATCGCCCCATAGATGTCGTCCTCGAAAGCCGGATGCAGCGCCTGCCATTCCTCTAGGGTCAGATCCTTGAGCAATTTACCCGCCGCGAGAGAGGTTTTCACCACCTTGCCCACCAGGTTATAGGCTTCCCGGAAGGGAACACCCTTGGTGGCCAAATAGTCGGCTACGTCCGTGGCATTGGAAAAGTCTTCCGCCACGGCGCTATTGAGGCGGGCGGTGCGAAACTCCAGCCCCTCCGCCATCAGAATCGTCATGGCTTCTAAGCAACCCTGCACGGTTTTCACCGCATCAAACAGGGCCTCTTTGTCTTCCTGAAGATCCTTGTTGTAGGCCAAAGGCAGCCCCTTCATTAACGTGAGCAGCGCCTGCAGATGGCCAAACACCCGCCCCGTCTTGCCACGCACCAGTTCTGGAACGTCAGGATTTTTCTTCTGGGGCATGATGCTCGATCCGGTGGAGCAGTTGTCTTTGAGGGTGACAAAGCCAAATTCTTCCGATGCCCAGAGAATAATTTCTTCAGACAGGCGAGATAGATGCACCATGATCACGCTGGCGGCAGCGAGGAACTCGATGGCAAAGTCGCGATCGCTCACGCCATCCAGACTGTTGCTATAAACGTCATCAAAGCCCAACAGCTTAGCAGTGTAGTGGCGATCGATGGGAAAGGTCGTTCCCGCCAGTGCGCCGCTCCCCAAGGGCGAAATATTCACCCGCCGATAGACATCCCCCAACCGCTCCCAGTCCCGCTGGGTCATGGCGACGTAGGCCAGCAGATGGTGGGCTAAGCTTAGGGGCTGGGCTCGCTGTAGGTGCGTATAGCCGGGGATCAGGGTTTCCACATGCTGATCGGCCAAGTCGAGCATCACCGTTTGAAACTGGCGCAGTTGGCCACGGATATGCTCAATCTGCGATCGCAGGTAGAGGCGGGTATCGGTGCCCACCTGATCATTGCGGGAACGAGCGGTGTGTAGCTTTTTGCCCACATCCCCCACCAGTTCCGTCAGCCGTCGTTCTACCGCAAAATGCACATCCTCAGCATCAACGCCAGGGGTGAACTGCCCTTGGCGATAGTCCTGCCGCACCTGCTCTAAACCTTGGACCAGTTGCTCACCTTCCTCAGCAGAAATGATGCCGGTGTGGGCCAGCATTTGGGCATGGGCCTGGGAACCCGTGATGTCATATTCAATCAGTTCAATATCAAAGAAGATACTGGCATTAAACTGGGCGATCGCCGGATGGAGGGCAGATTCAAACCGTTGACTCCAGGTTTGGGAAGAAGATTGGGTCACCAAATGTTTTACCTTGAAAAGCCGCTAGGGGAATAATACCAACTCCCTACGGTCTAGCTCTAGGCTTTTTCGATAGTATGAGGTTCTCAAGACAAGTTGACTCCTCACCGAGCTGAAGCCACGGTGATTTCCAGACCTCACGACTTAGGTTTCTGCTTCGTAGCACCTGCCACCACTCCCTGGAAGGCTTATGGTCTTACGGTCGCTCCACAGACGATTCCCGTTGGGTCAGCGATTCTTACGGGTCGAATCTTAGATGTCTGTTGGGGTGACCAGGGTCATGTAGATGTCTGACCCTGGTGGTGAGATTTTTGGGTATACCCGCGCCCTTAGCCGTAGGAGGTGAGGCTGCGAATCAGATAGCCAAAGACGATACCGGCAAG
>RECH01000186.1 GCA_007694125.1 Leptolyngbya sp. DLM2.Bin15 | reverse complement strand
ACTCGTCACCGTGACTCTGAGCTACCGAATCCTACGACCTTTGGCGGCCCTCAAGTAACGGCTTCCCGCCACCGTGACTCTGAGCTACCGAATCCTACCTCTTTTCCCACCAACGCTTGAGGCGATCGCAGTTGTGGGGACTCTCCTCCACCCCCACGACAACGCCACAGCAACTTAGGAGCGATCGCACCATGACAACCGTCACGCCCTAGCCAGATCTTAAACACCAGCCTTCCTAGGGAAAGAACGCGATCGCCCCTGAAGTTTTGATTACAAGCCCAAACGAGTTGCCAAACGCCTAAAACTCGTTCATCGCTCCTAAAATCGTTCACTCATCCCCCAAAGGAATCTTCACCATGAAATATGCATATCGCGGCATTGAATACCAGCCCCAGTCTTCCAGCCAGCTAGGCGTTCAACCATCCTTGAAGGGCACCTATCGAGGCGCAGCCTTATCCTTCGATGGCGGGATCGTCCATGTTCCGGATAGTGTCCAAGTGTTAACCTACCGTGGCATCAACTACTTAGGGCAACGCTAAACCTTATACAAGCAACCAGCTCAATCTATTATCAACACTGGCCCATGCTGTCAGCATCAGCAGCTTAGACAACCACCCCCTAGACTCAGGTCTGGGGGTTTTCTTACGAACGCGATCGCTCCCCTCTAATCGAACTAATCGAATCATCTATCTAGTCATCCCCGTATCAGATCATCCCCGTATCAGAGTTAACGGCTAAACTACAGTTTAACGAGGGTATCTACCTCCAAGTCAGCCTATCTATAGCCCAGCATCAATGCCCTAACCAGCCTCCGGCAAGCTATCTGAGGCACCATCGTCACCCATGCTGTTGATCAGGGAGTTTCTACACCATGACCTCCAATTCCCTTGAAGACTTCCAGCCCGTCGGACGTTCCCGCCGACAACGCGGTCTCAATGTGGCAGATTTGCTGATTCTGCCCAAGGATCAACAGCGTATTGTCAACTGGATGCTCCGTCGCGATGACGTGACGATGACCGATCTTGCAGAGCATTTCAAGCAAGAGGCGATCGCCCTCCAGCCAATCCTAGAGGAGCTGATTCGTCAAAGCTATGTGCAGGTTGTAGCCGACTCGCCTCCTCGCTATCGCGTTCGGCTAGCAGCCAAGAGCGGTCGCCAGATGCCCAAAGATATTTGGGATGTTCTGGATCGCAACAGTCCCACCGCCAATATTTTCATTTCCTACTCTCGCCGTAATAAACCCTTCGTGCAGCGGCTCTATGATGCCCTCAAAAAACGCGGCCGTGAAATTTGGGTGGATTGGGAGAGTATTCCCTCGGCTGCAGACTGGTGGAAGGAAATTGAAACAGGTATTGAACTTGCCGATACCTTTGTGTTTGTTCTGAGTCCAGCTTCGGTTCAGTCTCCTATCTGCACCCAGGAAATCAATCATGCCCTGCTGCACAACAAGCGGATGATCCCGGTTGTTTGTGAGGATGTCAATCCCAGTGACGTGCATCCCGAACTCGCCCGGCTCAACTGGATTTTTGTGCGCGATGTTGATCAGTTTGGGGACAGTATTCGCAAACTGGTGACCACGCTGGACACAGACCTCGACTATGTGCGGATGCATACGCGCATTCTCATTCGAGCTAAGGAATGGAGCGATCGCCAGCAGGATGAAAGTTTTCTCCTGCGGGGTAGCGATCTCCATGATGCAGAACAGTGGTATGGCGGCAGCGGCAGCAAAGTGCCAACCCCAGCCCCCCTCCACCATGAATATATTCTGGCATCTAGCCAAGCTGAAGCCGCCCGCCAGGCCGCAGCGCTGCACCAGCAAAACGTGACCCTCAAACGCCAACGCCTGTGGCTAGGGCTGATCACCCTCGTGTCGATCGCCGCTGTCGGGCTGGGGGTCAGCAGTTTCTGGCTCTACCAACAAGCTGAACACAATCGCATGTTGGCGGAGAACCTGCGGGACAAAGCCGACCATGAACGAATCCGCGCCCTCACCCAGGCCTCTGAAGCTCTCTTTGATGCCAATCAGCGTTTTGATGCCTTGCTGCAGTCCATGCGGGCAGGATACCAGTTTCAAGCAGCCCACAGCCCGCCCCCTGCTGACCTCCAGGCCCAAGTGCTCACAGCCCTCCAGCAAGCCATCTTCTGGGTACGGGAGCGCAATCAGCTAGAGCAGCATAACGGCATCGTCTGGGACGTGAGCTATAGCCCAGATGGGCAGATTATTGCCTCCGCCAGTGGCGATCGCACCGTGCGATTATGGCGACCCGACGGCACCCTGCTGCATAGCTTGGAGGGCCATACCCAGCCGGTGCTAGGGGTTTCATTCTCCCCGGATGGTCAACTGATTGCCTCAGCGAGTCAAGACCAAACGATTAAACTTTGGCGATCGGATGGCACCTTGATCACCACCTTAACGGGGCATAGCGCCGCCATTAACCATGTTCGCTTTAGCCCCGATGGTCAGCGCCTGATCTCCGCCAGTGATGACAGTACCGTAAGGCTATGGCAGCTCGACGGCACCCCAATCGCCACCCTCACCCAGCATGGTGCTGCCGTGCGCGATGTGCGGTTTAGCCCGGATGGTCAACTCATAGCCTCGGCCAGCGATGACCAAACTGTGCGGCTGTGGCGATCGGATGGCAGCCCCCTCAGGCAACTCCAGGGGCATACGGCTCGGGTCTATGCCATTGACTTTAGTCCCGACGGTCAATTCTTGATCTCAGGCAGTTGGGATCACACCGTACGACTATGGCGCGCCGACGGCACTCCGGTGCGCACCGTCCAGGCCCATGATGACCTAATCCATCAAGTGCGATTTTCCGCCGATGGTCGCCAATTTGCGACGGCCAGCGCTGATAAAACCATCAAATTTTGGCGGCTAGATGGCAGTTTAGTCTCCACCCTCGGCGGGCATACCTCCCAAGTCCGTAGCCTCAGCTTTACGCCCGATGGCGCTTGGTTGGCATCAGCTGGGGGCGATCGCAGCATCAAAATCTGGAGCCTCGATCGCCCATGGCTTACTCCCCTGCAATCCCATACAGGGCAGGTCTACGACGTCGAGTTTTCCCCGGATGGCCAACACCTAGCCACCACCGGCGCAGACTCCACGATCAAGATCTGGAATCTGGATGGATCGGAGGAACGCTCAATCACGGCCCATGATTCATCCATTTGGGATCTGAGCTTTAGTCCCGATGGCCAGCAGCTAGCCTCCAGCAGTTCTGACTGGACGGTCAAGCTTTGGAACCCACAGACCGGAGCCTTGCTCCATACCCTCAGCGGCCATCGCGCGCCGGTGTATGCGGTTGTCTTCAGTCCTGATGGCCGCTGGATTGCCACCGCTAGTGATGACCAAACCGTGCGGCTATGGACAAGAGACGGTCGTTTGGTGCGGCAAATCGAAGCCCACAGCAACGGCGTCCTGACGGTGCAATTCAGTCCCGATAGTCAAACACTACTCACCAGTAGCTGGGACACGACGGCCAAACTCTGGAGCCTAGACGGGCAGGTGCTCCAAACCTTCAAGGGCCATAGCGGCTGGGTCTTTGATGCCGTCTTTAGCCCCGATGGGGAAACCATTGCCACCGCCAGCTACGATAATACCGTTGGCCTATGGGATCGACAGGGCAACCGCTTGACAACGCTAGAGGGCCATAGTGATGGCGTGGTTTCGGTACAGTTTTTTCCCGACGGCATTGCCACCGCCAGCGCCGATCGCACCCTAAAACTCTGGCGGCTGGATGGCACGCTGATCACTACCCTGCCAGGGCATACAGGAACCGTCAACAACCTCAGCTTTAGCCCCGATGGCAGCTTTCTAGCCTCCGCCAGTGACGATCGCACTGTCCTCCTATGGCATACCAACGTGTTGGGCAACCTTGATGAATTGATGACCATTGGCTGTAGCTGGCTGCAAGACTATCTACGCCATGCCGACCTCAGCGAGAGCGATCGCCAACTTTGCCGCCCCTAGGGTTCACCACACCTGTCCTCGCTTGAGCAGTTCCACCGTGTCATCGGCAGATACAGGCTTGCCAAACCAATAGCCCTGCCCCGAATCACAATGGAGCGATCGCAAGGCCGCAAGCTGTTCAGGGGTTTCGATACCTTCTCCAATCACCCCCATTCCTAGGGCATGGGCCAGGGCCACAATGGCTTGCACAATCTTGGCTTTGCCTTCGTCATGCATAATCTCACTGACAAAGGAGCGATCGATCTTGAGCATACCAATGGGAAACGCGTGGAGACGGCTCAAGGATGAATAGCCCGTGCCAAAGTCATCAATACACAACTGAATGCCTTTCTGAGTCAAGCTTTCCAGCAGCGCCGCCGCATGGGTAGCGTTGTCCATAATGCCGCTTTCGGTCATTTCTAGCTTGAGACAATGGGGAGGCAAGCCCACTGTCTCAATGACATGCTGAATATCTTCCACCAGGTTGGGGCTCGACAACTGCCGAGGTGATAGATTCACGCTCATAATGAGCCGATCGGCTTGGGGCAGGGTCGATCGCCATGCCTGGAGCTGTTGGCAGGCTTCTTGCAACACCCACATGCCAATGGGAATAATTAGTCCCGTCTCTTCAGCAATCGGGATAAAGTCAACCGGAGAAACCAGACCGCGCTTAGGATGCTGCCAGCGCACCAGGGCCTCAAACCCCGATAGTTCTCCCGTCACCAAGGAAACAATCGGCTGATAGTAGACCCGCAATTCCTGGCGCTCAATGGCTCGGCGCAGATCGCTCTCTAGCTCCAAAACAGCGACGGCCTGATCATACATATCTGTCTGAAACAGCAGATAATGCCCCCGACCATTCTCCTTAGCTCGATACATGGCTGTATCGGCATCTCGCAGCAAATGCTCCGGCTCGGTATAGCCCTGCATGTTGAGGGTGATGCCAATGCTCACGGTGGCAAAGACATCGTAGCCATTCAGATGAAAGGGTAACTGCAGCAGTTGGTAAATACGTTCAGCCACGTGGGCCGCACCGGTCGCGCCGTGAATATTGTCGAGGAGCAAGGCGAATTCATCCCCGCCCAAACGGGCAATGGTATCGCCAGGACGCAGACATTGATCCAAGCGTTCAGCGATCGCTTTCAGGAGTTGATCGCCCACACGATGCCCCAAACTATCGTTCACCACCTTAAAGCGATCGATATCGAGAAACAGCACGGCAAACTGCCGGGAAGGATCCCGCTCGGCCCGCGCCATCGCCTGCTGGAGGCGATCGAGGAAGAGGAGACGATTGGGTAGCCCTGTCAACACGTCATGGAGAGCGTCGTGGAGAATTTGCTCCTCCATGCGTTTACGGGCCGTAATGTCGATCACTTGGTGGATCACATGGAGGGGCGCACCATAGCGATCGCGGATGAGCGCCACTTGCAAAATGGCATAGACCAAGCTGCCATCTTGGCTGATGTAGCGCTTTTCCAGTTGCACATCAGACAGTTCTCCATCCAGCAACCGTTGCAGCATCAAGCGATCGGCGACAATGTCCGCTGGATGCGTCACCGCATCTGCCGTTAGCTTCAGCAACTCTGCTTCCTGATAGCCCAAGGCTTGGCAGAGAGCTTGGTTCACCTGCAAAAACTGTCCCGCTGGGGTGGTCATGGCCATACCGATGGGCGCACGCTCAAAGGTTAAGCGAAAGCGCTCTTCACTTTTTCGCAGGTCATCCTCGGCACGTTTACGATCGGTGATGTCGCTGCTCATGCCATCAAAGCGCAACACCTGCCCCTGGGCGTCATAGACCGCATGGGCGCGATCGCGAATCCAGCGAATTTCCCCACTAGGGCGCATAATCCGGTAGATACAGTCCGACTGTCCCGTGGTTAGCAGGTTGTGCAAACTGGCTTGGGCTACCCCCTGATCATAGGGATGTACCACCTCCAGCCAAAGATTAGCCGATTCCCGAAAGGCTGTGACCGGTCGTTGATACACGGTCTCCACCGCTTGGCTCACGTAGAGCAGGGTCATAGTCGGCGAATATGACCAAACGACATCATCCAGGGAATCTAGGATGCTGTTAAGCCGGTACTCGCTCTCGCGCAGAGCTGCTTCCATCCGCCGCTGTTCAGTCATATCAGCGATGGAAAACACCACCCCAGCGATCGCCTTTGCAGAATCCCGTAGCGGCGATCCATTCATCGACAAATAGCGAACGGATTCATCGTGCCGCGTCATCATCACGGAGACGTTGTACAACGGCTGTCCAGATTGCACAATGGTTTGAAACGGCTGCTCACCAGGCAGACAACAGCCATCCTCATCGCAGACCGTCCAGGCCAACGAGTCATACTGCCGCTGTATCAGTTCGGTGGTGCTCAACCCCAGGAGCTCTTCCGCCCGATCATTGGCAAACACGATCGCGCCGGCATGGTCAAACACAATCACCGCCGTCACGCTCGTTTGCAAAATCCCATTCAACAAGCTGTATTCATTCAGCAAGCGCTCCTGCGCCTGACGATGCTGGGTAATGTCGTTTTGAATACCCACAAAGTTGGTGAGATAGCCATTGGCATCAAACACCGGCGCAATGAATAGCTCATTCCAAAACGGCGTGCCGTCTTTACGATAGTTTTTCAGCACCACATGACAGTCTTGGTGCGACTGCAGGGCCTGGCGAATGTGCTGCTTTGTCTCCAATGCCGTATCAGCTCCCTGCAGAATACGGCAGTTGCGTCCGATGATTTCAGCAATGCTGTAGCCGGTGATCCGCTCAAAGGCTGGGTTAGCGTAAATAACGGGGTTGTTTAATTGGGTCGGATCGGTAATCACAATGCCGTTGCTGCTGGCCGCGATCGCCCGTTTCATCAACCGCAGATCATCTTCCACCTGCTGGCGCGCAATGGCCGCAGCTAGCACATTGGCGATCGCCTGCAAAAAGTTAGCATCATCCTGGGTGAAGCGGCGATAGAGACGCGTATGCACCCCCAACACACCAAAGCCATCCTGCTTTCCCGGCACCAGCACCGTCATCCCGCTCACCACTTGGTGATTATGCAGGAAGGGTGCGCCGGAGAAGCGGGTTTCAATCTGTAAATCTTCTACAATCACGGGCTTTTGATGCTGCAGCGTATAGCCCGCTTGGGTATCGGGTCGGGTGCTGATGGTTGCATTCCCCACCATGCCATCCTGCCAACCCACGCCACTGCGCAGCAAAAGGGTATGCCCATTGGGCAACAGTTCTAAAATCTGCACATAGTCAACCCCTAAGGTCTCCTGCACCACCGCCACCGCCGTACTCAGCAGGGATGCAAGATCAGGCTCAGCAATGGCCTGCTGTCCTAAATGAGCGATCGCTTCCTGTTGAGCCACCCGCCCCCGTAGCTCCTGGGCGACTTGGGTCTGGGGAGTAATATCGTATACCAGTATGGCTAGGGCAGGCTGCCCCTCAAAAACAACTGACGCATAGCGCAAATCTAGCCAGCGATCGCCAGCACTCTCTTGCTCTTCTGCACAAACATCAAGCGATCCGTCCGATCGTTGTCGCATTCGACGGATCGCTTGATGCTGACCGTTGGGCTGCTCTTGACACTGCGCTACCCACTCTAAGTGGCAGACATCTTCCACGATGGCAGACAAGGGTTGACCCATAAGCCCGTCTAACGACATGGCTAATTGCTCAGCCAAGATAGGAGTCGCATATAAAATACGTCCATCCTGGGGGTGGGCGATCGCTAGCGGAATGCCGAGCAAGGCGGTAATCGTAGAGGTATCACTGGCCTCCAACATTTGCCCCTCCGACAGTTCTGGATAATCCTCCAAACCTAATAGAGGCGATGTGATCCAGCTCGTGGATACTGGAGCGATCGCCCGACTATCTGACCCTGGAGACGAACGTAATTGACCACAGACAAAGAAAGGTGCCTGAGTACTATTATGTCCACAATCTTGTTCGTTTTTATACATACTGCTTATGCAAGTCCCAGCCACTGTCTGGGGAAAGAGCAAGATTACATCCACTCAATGCGATCGCAAACTACGGTCGCATGGTCATACTCCTACTCCCATCCCAAGACTAGACGTTGTCTGTTGATCCCAACCTGGAATTCGAGCTACACCCCTATGTCTAGAATGCCCTGATTTTGAGGATATGAGGTGTGAGTTATGACGTGTGGGTAACAGTTGCCCCATAGCATTAGATCCAATCATCCCACGATCCTCCATGTTTCTGCATTGGGAATGATCCCCGTTCACCCAAGGCCAGTCACTATCACAGATGCCTCAGATCCCTGGGTCGCCAGACTACCCTAGCTACACTCATCACAACCATGGCTATGCAGCCATGGGGAATGAGCCATTGACACACAACAATTCTTAAAAAAGATAAACCCTTGTTATAAAACACACTAACGAAGTCCAGAATCTACGCGTCATTTTTGTTACAAAACAAAAACTTATATAGCTAGATTTTTAGATTTATATAGCTAGATTTTTAGATTTATAACGTCGGGGGCATGACCAACATTTTGTCGACTCGATTCCCATCCATATCCATGACTTCAAACCGAAATCCATTCCAGTAAAAATGGTCGGCAGCCGCAGGAATCCGTCCTAAATAGGTGATGACAAATCCCCCTAGGGTTTGATAGTTCCCCCACTGCTCTCCCGGCAAATCACGGATCTTAAAAAGTGTTTTGAAGCGATCAATCGGTAGCATCCCATCCACCAGCCAAGAACCATCTTCTCGCTGAATCGCCGGCTGATCTTGAGGCTGATCTGAGAAAGGAATGTCACCAATAATCACCTCCATCACGTCATTCAGGGTCACCAAACCTTGAATCACGCCATATTCATCGACCACCAATGCAATATGGGTACCAGACTGCTTGAAAAACTCCAGAACCTTCAACGCTCGGGTATTTTCTGGGATGAAGAGAGGTTGCTGTAACAGTGCTGTGAAGTCAATCGCTTGTTCTGTCAAGCTACGAGCGAGTACATCCGTCACGCTCACCACACCTAACATGTTATCCAAGCTATTTTGGCAAACCGGAAACCGGGTGTGGTTGCTGCGAATCAGCTTCTGACGATTCATTTCAATCGTATCGTTGAGATCCAGCCACAGAATATCTGGGCGAGGTGTCATCAGCGCACTCACCGTCTGATCACTGAGGCGAAAGACCCGTTCCAGCATGTCTTGTTCTGCCATTTCGAACATGCCAGCCTCGGTACCCTGACGAATGAGAACCTTAATTTCATCTTCGGTCACCAACGGCTCATTGGGATTAGCCTCAATCCCTAAGATTTTCAAGACCCATTCTGTCGATGTCGTCAAAAGATGCACCACTGGAGCAGCCACTATGGACAAAAACCGCATCGGCACGGCAACAGATGCAGCAATCTTCTCAGGATGGTTTAAGGCCAGCCGCTTGGGCACCAGCTCTCCTAAAATCAACGAAAGGTAGGTAATACTCAAGACCACCACCACTAGGGCAATGATGTCACTCGACTCTACAATCAGCGCGATCGGAGCCTGCTTCAAATAGACCGCTAAACTTTGGGATAGAGTTGCACCACCAAAAGCCCCAGCCAGAATACCAATGAGCGTGATGCCTACTTGCACCGTGGATAAAAAGCGGTTGGGAGAATTTGCTAGGTCTAGAGCAGCCCGCGCCTTCACGTTGCCCTTATCTGCCATCTCTTGCAACCGCGCCTTACGAGATGACACCACCGCAATTTCTGACATGGCAAACAATCCGTTGGCCAACACCAACACCAAAATAATCAGCAGCTCCAACGTGATTGAAGACATAAAAGGCAGTGTGCTCAATGATAAGTGTGAACGTTGATAACCAGATGCTGGTTTGAACCTAGCGCATGTCCTACAAACCTCTTCGCTAAGCCTACCTAGAATCTTAACGAAGCCCTGCACTAGAACTCACGGTCTGAACGCGATCGCCCAGTTCCTATCCCATAGTCCGTCAAGATAGTCAGCATTGCTGTCGCGATTGGATCCGGCAGACTAAGCCCTACGCAGTCCAGAATTTTAGCACCAGCGTCATGGATTCCTATCACCAGCATCAGCCTACCCCCCAGCAAGACAGGCGGATGCAAACCACCCTGTCCCCCTATCTGGCATGTTGCCCAACGATCAACAGCCAGCAACCGTATCCATCGCGATCTATCACAATTCAAGCTCAAGGCGGCAGACTATAGCTTAAAATGTAACAGTTGTGTTCTGCGATACGAGCCTTGATTGAACGCTATACCTTGCCCGAGATGGGCAACTTGTGGACTGACGAATATAAACTGAAGACGTGGCTACAAGTGGAGATTGCGGTCTGCGAAGCCCAAGCAGAGCTAGGTCGCATTCCCGTCGAGGCAGTTGAGGAGATCAAGGCCAAAGCTGACTTTGATATCCAGCGTGTCCTCGAAATTGAGGCCGAAGTCCGCCATGACATGATCGCCTTTTTGACCAACGTTAATGAACATGTTGGCGATGCCGGGCGATATATCCACTTAGGGCTAACCAGCTCTGACGTTTTAGATACAGCCCTAGCTCTGCAACTCGTTGCAAGTGTCAATGTTTTGATGGAGCGTCTGGAAGACCTCGTTCAAGCCATTCGCTACCAGGCTCAACAGCATCGATACACGGTGATGGCTGGGCGATCCCACGGCATTCATGCAGAGCCGATTACCTTTGGGTTCAAGCTAGCTGGCTGGCTGGCTGAAGTCCTACGTCATCGCGATCGCCTTTGTCGTCTCCAAAAAGAGATTGCCGTTGGTAAGATTTCCGGTGCCGTCGGTACCTACGCCAACATTGATCCTAAAATTGAAGCGATCGCCTGTCAAATGTTGGGATTGGAGCCAGACACTGCCTCAACTCAAGTCATCTCACGCGATCGCCACGCTGACTTCCTGCAAACCCTAGCCCTGCTCACAGCATCCCTGGAACGATTTGCCGTTGAAGTTCGCAATCTGCAGCGCACCGATGTTCTAGAAGTCGAAGAGTTTTTCGCGAAAGGGCAGAAAGGTTCCTCTGCCATGCCCCACAAACGCAACCCCATTCGTTCAGAACGGTTGACCGGCATGGCCCGCATTGTCCGTGGCTACGCAGTATCCGCCCTCGAAAATGTCGCCCTATGGCATGAGCGCGATATCTCCCATAGCTCCGTTGAACGCGTTATCCTTCCCGATGCCTGTATCCTCACCCACTTCATGTTGGTCGAGACCATTGACCTCGTCAAAAGCCTTTTGGTCTACCCAGACAACATGCAGCGCAACCTCAACTGCTATGGCGGCGTGGTCTTCAGTCAGCGGGTTCTGCTAGCCCTCGTTGAGGCCGGCATGAGCCGAGAAGATGCCTATGCCGTTGTTCAAACCTGCGCCCATGCCGCTTGGAACAAAGAAGGGGGAGACTTCAAGGCATTGATTAGCCAAGAACCTAGTGTCACGGCAACACTAACAGAGGCAGACATTGACGATTGTTTCAACCCTCAGCACCATCTTCGCAACCTAGAGCATATCTATCAGCGCTTAAGTATTTGATGGGCCAGCAAGAAAAATACTTTCAATGGGGGGCGATCCTAAGCGATCGCCCCCCATTGCTTTTGTTCAATCCCTACCGGAGTGGTGAGGACATCATGCCCAATTGAAAACCGCTCCCATCGTAGTGATAGGAGCGGTCTTCGTTAGTAATAGCCCTGGCACCGAGCTATTTTTCCAGGGGGCTACCCCCCAAGTATCTTCG
>RECH01000151.1 GCA_007694125.1 Leptolyngbya sp. DLM2.Bin15 | reverse complement strand
AATCCTTTTGATCCTAGGCGATCGGGCCATGGACCTGTCAACGGCCTCAGGAGCGATCCAGCTAGGTCACCTCAACGGCAAGAATCTTCTCCCACGGGGCTGGCAGTAATCGCCCTCCCCCGTTTCAAACACCCACCGCCATGAGGGTTGCCTGCTGTAGATCCAGCGCCTGCTGCAGCACCTCCGCACCAGCTCCCATCTGGCAAGACTGTTCTGTGAGATGGCGACGCCAGAGACGGCTACCGGGTTGTCCCGCAAAGAGGTGGATCATATGGCGGCTAATTTTGTTGAGCTTCTGACCGCGATCGCTCCACTGTTGCACGTAGGGCAGCATGGCGGCCACCACCTGGGCACGGCTGGGAGGGGCGATCGCTTCTCCGTAGAGATCGCCATCGACGGTGGCAAAGAGGTAGGGATGATCATAGGCGGCGCGGCCAATCATCACGGCGTCCACGGCCGTGAGGTGCTGGGCGACTTGCTCTAGGGTGGTGATGCCGCCGTTCACCTCGATCCATAGATGGGGAAACTCTTGCTTGAGGCGATAGACATCGCCATAGCGCAGGGGTGGCACGGTGCGATTTTCCTTGGGGCTGAGACCCTGCAGCCAGGCCTTGCGGGCATGGACGGTGAAGTGTTGACAGCCGGCTTGGGCCACGGTGGCCACAAACTGCACCAGGTCTTCGTAGCGATCGCGATCATCAATGCCAATGCGGTGCTTGACGGTCACCGGCAGGCGAGTAGCGGCTTTCATGGCGGCCACCCCTTCGGCGACCAGCTCCGGCTGGGCCATGAGACAGGCTCCAAAGTTGCCGGTTTGCACCCGATCGCTAGGGCAGCCCACATTTAGATTCACCTCGTCGTAGCCCATGTCTTCGGCAATCTGGGCACAGCGGGCTAGGTCTTGAGGGCGATCGCCCCCGAGCTGCAGCGCTAACGGTTTCTCCTCGGGCGAAAATCCCAAGAGATGGTCGCGATCGCCGTGGAGGATGGCAGCCGTGGTCACCATTTCGGTGTAGAGCAAGGTACGGCGGGTGATCTGCCGCATGAAGTAGCGATAATGGCGATCGGTGCGATCCATCATCGGCGCAATGCTCAGGGGATTGCCCACCGGAGCGATCGCCGTAGTCAAAGGAGGCAGGTTAGACAAAGCACAATTCCAAACAGACCTATGTCCACTCTGCCGTGGGTCTGCTGCGATCGTCAAGCCTCCTCATCCCGTGGTTTGCATGAGCATTTGAAAGGTGGCGGTGTTGCGTACCGGATCAAAATTAGAGTCGGTTTTGGCCATCACCTTATAGAGATTGGGACTCAGGATAATGGCCCGCTTCAGGCATTTGAGGGACTGGACAGCATCATCCAGGCTGGCAAAGGATGACGCCTTGCCATACCAAGCCTGAGGATTGTTGTTCATGCATTTGAGGGAGTTGTCAAAGCTGGCGATCGCTTCCTCATGGCGATTGAGCTTGGCGAGCACCGTCCCCCGCTGATTCCATGCGTAGTAGCAGGTTTGTTTAATGGTCAGAGCGGTGTCGAGACTGGTGAGGGCATCGTCATAGCGCCGCAGCGACACCAGCGAAACAGCCCGGTTGTACCAAGCCCGGTAGTTATCAGGACGTAGCTCTACGGTTTTTTCAAAACACACCATCGCTTCTTTATAGCGATAGAGACCCATCAGGGCATGGCCTTTGTTGTACCAAATCTTGTAGTCGTCGGGACTGTGGGTGATCGCTTGGTCGAAACTGGCGATCGCCTCTTCAAACTGCTCCATGCGAGTTTGGGCCAGCCCGCGGCCGTGCCAGGCCAGCGCGTAGGATGAACAGTAGCGAATTGCCTGATCAAAACTAGCGACGGCTTCGACAAATGCCCCCATTTTAGACAGCGCATAGCCCCGTCGGCTCCAAGCTTCATGGTTATCTGGGCAGGTTTTCAGATATTTGTCAAACTTAGCGATCGCCCCTTCGTAGCGGTGGATCTTATAAAGAGTGTTGCCCTGGCTAAACCAGGTATGGGCGTCACTAGTATTAGTCATGGTAGAGCGCATACAAAAGCCCTAGCTAAATGGCGGAATTGAGCAACGTAAGGCGGCCCATCAGCAAAACCGATGGTACACCTGATGATGGAGACATGGCATCCAAACCCGTACCCGCCGGAGGCAACAACGGTAGGTCATTGATGAGAGAACGGCCTGCTTACGACCTTGTATGGACTCAGGGGCAACATGCATGCTACTGACCACCGTCGGCCGTAGCTATGTCTAACATGCATGGATTCCTAAAGGCAGATACCCCCACGTTTGGGGCAGCTCAAAGCAGCGCGATATCAATGTAGTGCAACCCTATATGACATTCAGACCTGATTTTTTCAGCTTATCACCGCTGTCTTCTAAATGACATCCGCGAAGCTTACACTTACGGGATATTTGCACCCAGGAGGATTAGTATGAAGTTTTGACGAATTTTTGGGGGAATGGTCAGCGATCGCCCATTGCTCAACGCCACGGTTCACCAGACAATGGAGCAGGACAGCAAGGGGGATTCTCTATGGAAAACCCCACACACGATCATGGAAGGATATGGGCTATGGCAGACGCGATCGCATACCGGATTGAGAAAGACTCGATGGGAGAACGCCAGATCCCTGATGCGGCCTACTATGGCATTCAAACCCTACGGGCGACGGAGAATTTTCCCATCAGTGGCCTGCGACCTCTGCCCACCTATGTAGATGCCTGTTTGCTGATCAAAAAAGCGACGGCGATCGCCAATGCAGAACTGGGCTGCATTCCTGCCGATCTCAGCCAAGCGATTGTGCAAGCCGCCGATGAAATTCTCCAGGGTAGCCTACGAGATCAGTTTGTGGTGGACGTGTACCAAGCCGGAGCTGGCACCTCCCACCATATGAATGTCAACGAGGTGCTGGCCAACCGCGCCCTAGAACTCTTGGGCGACCAGAAGGGCAACTACGCCCGCGTCAGCCCCAATGACCATGTCAACTATGGGCAATCCACCAACGATGTGATTCCCACAGCCATTCGCATTGGCGGTCTGCTGGCCCTAGAACATTCCCTCTATCCGTCCCTCACCGACGCGATCGCCTCCCTAGATGCCAAAGCGGAAGAATTCCACGCCGTGGTCAAGTCAGGACGCACCCACCTGCAAGATGCCGTGCCCGTGCGCCTAGGCGAAACCTTCAAAGCCTGGGCCCAGATTCTCACCGACCACTTCAACCGTCTGGAAGCCGCCGCCCAAGACCTGACCATTCTGGGAATTGGCGGCAGCGCCGCGGGCACAGGATTGAACACCCATCCCCACTACCGCTACCGAGTTGCCCAACTGCTCAGCGACTTCATGGGACAGCCCCTGAAACCCGCCCCCCATCTGATGGCAGCCATGCAAAGTATGGCCCCGTTTGTGGCGGTGTCTGGAGCCTTGCGGAACCTGGCGCAGGATTGCGTCAAAATATCCCACGACCTACGCTTGATGGATTCTGGCCCCAAAACCGGCCTTAAGGAAATCCAACTGCCGCCGGTGCAGCCTGGTTCTTCAATTATGCCGGGTAAGTATAACCCGGTGATGGCAGAAATGACCTCCATGGTGTGCTTTCAGGTGATGGGCTACGACAGTGCGATCGCTCTGGCCGCCCAAGCTGGACAACTGGAACTCAACGTGATGATGCCGCTGATTGCCTATGATCTGATCCACAGTATTGAACTGCTTGGCAACACCCTGGCCGCCCTCACCCATCGCTGCATCCGAGGCATTGTTGCCCAAAGCGATCGCTGCCATGACTATGCCGAGGGCAGCCTAGCACTGGTGACGGCGCTGAATCCCC
Organism: Leptolyngbya sp. DLM2.Bin15; assembly: GCA_007694125.1. Classification (GTDB taxonomy): domain Bacteria; phylum Cyanobacteriota; class Cyanobacteriia; order RECH01; family RECH01; genus RECH01. The sequence continues at coordinate 7,915 of RECH01000151.1, read as the reverse complement.
ATATTGGTTACCTAAATGCCGCAGCGATCGCCAAGGAATCGCTCGAAACCGGCAAATCCCTGCGGCAACTGGTGCTAGAAAAACAGTTGATGAGTCCCGAGGATCTGGCCCAAGTGCTGGATCTTGAGACCATGAGCTTGCCGCCCCAACCGTCGCTCTAGTCGGGCAAACCTAGGTCGGGGCTAGGGCTCTTGAACGTACCTAGCCCCCCAAAGCACCCGGAATGATCCAGGCATCATGCATGGTTGATTCTCCAGATCCAGTGGGTATCTCCTCGTGAGATGTGGCTAAAGATTAAACAGGTTTTTGCTGAATCATGGCCCAGTAGGTATCGGGGCCCGCTGGCACCTGAAAGGAAATGTCTCGCAGTTCCAGGATTTGAAAGCCAGTGCGCTGAATGAGCGATCGCCACGCACTTTTACCCAACGTACTGTAGTGGTTTTGGTTATCTTGATGGCAACAGCTTGTATCAGGGGCTGGCACTTCAATATAGAGATAAGCACCTGGTTTCATTACCCGGAAAAATTCGCTGAGGGTAAAGTAAGGAAAGATGCTATGCTCTAGGCAATGACGGCACCAGATCAAGTCGAAGGTGGCATCAGGAAAGTCCAGAAAAGATTGATCCATCTCGTAGACTTCATAGCCTTTGTCTTGGCAGGCGGCTACATCGTCACGATTCAGCGTAATGCCGATGGGCTTGAGGTTGCGCTGCAAAAACAACTCTAGCGCAACTCCTTGACCGCAGCCAACATCGAGTATCGCTGCGCCATCGGGTAACCCATAGCGCTGAAACACTTCACCGATCATGCGCTGGGTGATAGCAGTATGGAGCTGACTGGGTGGTTCGGGATAGGTATCCGACTTTATTTTGTCGAAAAACTGCTCTAGTTTGTCAATGTCTGAGGGTGTTAGCTTCATGGTTCCTGGATCAGGCAGTCTATCTAGGGTGGCTGATATGGATGTCGAGGCCTATGGATGACGCCACAACTGAATCTGGGGGCGATCGCCCTTCAATGGTACGATATGATCCAATAAGCTAGGGGTGCCTAGGGCGCGAGTCCGGGCTGAGATTACACCCTCAGAACCTGAGTCTGGGTAATACCAGCGGAGGGAAGTGTGGATTGTGATAGTTCCAACAGCGATCGGCAGTTGTGCCATGACGTCACCGATAGACAACCTAGACCAGCAATCCGGCATCTAGATTGAGGGTGGGCCGGTCTGTCCAGCGGCTGAAGGTCAGGTCTTGACCTTGGGTTTCCCCTAGCGACCTGTTGTGTCGTTTTTGAGAGGGTTTGTGGGATGTCCATTGGGGCGATCGCACTGATGGTTACGCTGGTGACGGCGGCGGTTTTTTCCTTAATTGGCATTGTTAATGCCAGTCGGCACCGCATTAATCTAGAAGATTATATGGTCAGCCGCAATCGTTTTGGCGGTTGGATGGCCTTTGCCACGGTGGTAGCTTCCACCATGGGCGCATGGATTTTGTTCAGTCCTCCGGAGGTGGGAGCAACCAGCGGTGTGGCAGGGATTGCGGGCTATTGTATTGGGCAGGCTGTCCCGTCTATTGGCTTTGTGTGGATTGGGCCGCGCATCCGTCAGTTGATGCCCCGAGGGCATTCGCTGAATGAATATGTGCTCCACCGTTTCGGCAATGCCATGTATGGACTAACGCTGCTGATTATTGCCTTTTATATGCTGGTGTATCTGGTGGCGGAACTGACCGCGATCGCTAAGGCGGTGAACATCCTCGCCGATGTGCCCTTGGGATGGACAGCCTTGGTGGTGATCACGGCCACGTTTGTCTACACCACCTATGGCGGACTAGGAGCCACGATTTTCACCGATGCCATTCAGTTTGTGATCATCACGCCACTGCTGCTGATTGTGCTAGCGATCGCCGTGGGAAATCTCGGCGGCATCACAGCAGCGTTGGAGCCGGTACGTCTCAATGCTCCAGAACTGTTGAGCTTTAGCAATGGCCCAGCCATCAAGTTTGGGTTAACCTTGGTGATTGCCATCATCGCTGCCGAAATGTTTAATCAAGGTAACTGGCAACGTATCTACGCTTGTCGTACAGATAATACGGTACGGCGATCGTTTCTGGCATCAGGGCTGGTGATTTTACCCATGCTTTGTATTTCAGGCTTGCTGGGCATCTTGGCAATGCACTTTGGCTTCAATAGCGATATTGCCTTCTTCTCCCTGCTTCAGGAATTAGCAATTCCCATTTGGGCGATCGCTCTCGTTCTTATCTTAGCGTTAGCCTTGGTGATGAGCAGTCTCGATAGCCTCCTGAATGGCATCATCAGCGTATTGATTCTCGACCTCCGACGGCTGTTGCCTCGCAGCAATGAGAATGGCCTGCTACGCCTTTCTCGAATCTTGACCGTGGCGATCGGCATTCCCGTCATCCTCGTGGCCGCCCAGGGCTACAACGTCCTGTATTTATTTCTGCTAGCCGACTTGGTTTGTGCAGGAGCCTTGTTTCCCGTCCTATACGGTCTCTACAACCGACGGATTACCGGCATGACGGCCTTCGTGAGCAGCGTGGCGGGCATTGCCGTGGGGGCAGTCTTTTTCCCGAAACCAGATTTCAGCCCTTGGATCAACGTGCCCTTTGCCGGGGATTTACTCGTCAGCTTCACAGCGCCCGTTGTGGTCTCCGTTGCAGTGGTGTTGATCTGGAATGCGATCGCCTCCCAATCAGACACCGCAGCAGACTTTGACTTTGGCCGCCTGAAAACCCAAATCAAAGCCTACTCGGAGGTCTCAACCCAGGACTAGAACCTGATTGACCCAGAGTTGAGAAACCATCACCAGAGGTCAAGCTAGATTGAAGCTCCATCTCCATCTTGACGAGTCGCGCAGGCAAAGGTGAGGACATCCTCACTGCAAAAATTGGGCAAACTCGTTACACTTCGTAAAGAAGAGTTAACACATCGTTACATGCCCAACCTCCTGAATGCCACTCGTCAATATTGGAGAAACCTCGATCAGCTTGAAGCTGCCTACCAGCGAGGAGAGATCTCGCTAGCAGAGGTCGATCAACGGGTTGCGGCGCTGATGGCGGACTTGGGTCAAGAACGCCGCGCCGCCCTACGCTTTTTGTGGGATAACCTGCTGCGCACATGGTCGGAACAGCGAGACCTTTGGCTGGGAACGGCTATGGTTCTCGTTCTTTGCTACGTTTGGATTAGCGTTTAGGTTTAGCGTTGCAGGCTTAGGGTTGCAGTAACAGTGCCTGATGACGCGAGACGCTCGGCAATGGTCTGGAAAGCGATCGCCCCTCCCACCCGTTCTGAGGTCATGATCCAGGCGTGGGCATCTCCAACGGCTTCACCATCCAAAGAGACTGGCAATGGTAGCCCAGAGATTCATAGAGGCGCAGAGCCGGTTGATTATCTGAAAACACCTGCAGACCCACTTGGCGATCGCCGCGCTGCTGGCTCCAAGTTTCCACCTGCTGCATCAGCGCACGGCCAAGCCCACACCGTCGATGCTCCGGCATCACGTAGAGCAAAAATATATGGGCATGGCGATCGCCCGTCGTTTGGTCAACCGCATTGCCGGCCCACACCCCCGCCACCGGTGTAGGGTCTTGCAGGCCGCCCTCTTCAGGATCGGCAATAACCCACCACAGCGGCGTGTCGCGAGATAGATACTGATCCACGGTTTGCGCTAAGTGGGCAAAGGAGCGATCGGGATAGAGTTCCTGATAGGTACGCTGCATAAACTTCACCACCTGGGCGCGGTCTAAACCACTGCCGAGCCTCAGGTGATATCCCGTAGGCAGGGGCGATCGCTGGGGCTCTAGCTCCATGCCCGATCCCATGAAGGAGACAGCTCAATCTGGGCAAGATCTGGATCCTCAATGGGGGCAGGGGCAGCCATATCAGACGGGAGGAAAATCCGAGAACTCACGGCTAGCAGGGCCACCAGGAAGACTAAAACGATCAAGAACGGAGCGATATATTGCCGGAAAATAGCCATTGGGGTCTCTCAATCTCAACAAGAGGTCGGTTATTTACATTTTGCAACATTATGGAGCCGAGGTGGTTGTCCTAGGCATGGGGATCCTCGGTACCCGGTCGAGGAATGCGGAGACCATGGGCGCGATCGCACCGTCGCAGCCACATCCAGCCCAGCACTGCGATCGCCAAGGAGATAAACCCCGTGGTCGATTGCAGCAGCAGGAAGCCACCGACGGTGAACATGGATCCAAACAGAAGCAGAATGGCCGCTAGCACCCGCTGAAGATCTTGCTGGAGATTTTGGGCGGGCAGGAGTCCTGTACGCGATCGCTGCCGGGCCCAGCCTGGGCCGCCTGGTCGCACCCGACGGTAGAAGTTATCCAGGGTAGCGTCGGATTCGGGGGGCGTCAGCAGCAGCGTGATGCCCCAAATCACCGCCGTAACGCTGGCAATGAACAGCAGCCGCAGGCCAAAGTCGGCAAAAATCTGGGTTTGCATCACCGATAGTCCAGTGCGCAGCCCTGGGCCAATGCCGGGGAGCTGAAACAGCCCGTTGTCAGACATCTGATCCACACTGGGCAAGCTGCTGAGGATGCCAATCACAAAACCGCCGACCATAGCCGCCAGCTCCGTTGCCGCATTGATGCGCCACCAGAACCAACGCAAAATCAACACCAGTCCCGGCCCGGTGCCAATGGCAATCACCAAGCGAAACACCGTCGCCACATCGCTGGAGTAGAAGGCCGCGATCGCCCCCAAGACCGTCACGATGACCGATGCTAGCCGCCCCGCCAGCACCAGCTCTGCCTGGGTGGCCGTGGGGCGCATGAAGCGGGCGTAGAGATCATTGGTCAAATAGGATGCACCCCAGTTGATTAGGGTAGACACCGTACTCATAAATGCAGCAATCAAAGACGCCACCACCAGCCCCAGCAGCACCGGCGGCAGAAAATCGAGCATCAGTTTGGGGTAGCCCAGTTCGCGATCGCCCAAGTCGGGATAGACCACCAGCGCCACCAGCGCCACCACCACCCAGGGCCAGGTGCGTACCACGTAGTGCAAAATATTGAAAAACCAGGCAGCTTTCTCTGCCTCCGCCTCCGTTTTGGCCGCCGCCAGCCGCTGAATAAACTCACCGCCGCCGTCACTGCGCCGAAAGGCCCACCATTGCAGAAAGATATAGGCCAAAAACGTACTGACGCTGATGCCCGCCATCTCACTCCAGGCCAGCCAGCCGCCCTCGCCGCCCACGCGCACCGGCACCAAGGTCAACACATCCTGGGCTGAATGCTGCTGCACCTGCTGCACCAGTTCGCGCATCCCGCCCACATGATTCACGGCAGCGATCGCCACCACAATGGCCCCAAACAGCGCTAGGAAAAACTGGAAAAAGTCCGTGACCACCACGCCCCAGAGACCCGACACCCCAGCGTAGAGCAGCACGAAGATACTCACACCCACCACGCTCCACAGCTTTAGGCTATCCCCAGGGGTGAACCCTAAGCTCTGCCAGAGTTCTAGCGCATCCACCACCTTCACCATGGCCAGCATGGCGTAGCCAATGCCAATGCAGTTAATCGGCACTGCAAAGAGGAACGCCTTGACGCCCCGCAACACCGCCGCCATGGAACCGCCGTAGCGCAGTTCGGTGAGTTCTGCATCGGTGACAATTTCCGATCGCCGCCACATGCGGGCGAAGACGTAGATCATCACCACATGGGTCATGCCAAAGCTCCACCATTCCCAGTTGCCGGCAATGCCCCGCGTGCCCACCACTCCGGCAATGTAGAGGGGTGTATCAATGGAAAAGGTGGTCGCGGCCATGCTGGTGCCCGCCAACCACCAGGGCAGCGATCGCCCCGACACAAAGAAATCTACCAAACTGCCCGAGGCCTTCCCCGACAGGTATAACCCTAGCCATAGGGTCAGCAGGAGATATACCAATACAACAAGCCAGTCGAGTAGAGTCATGGCGATTGGGGTCAGGATTACAGCTAACCCTGGACACTACACCGCTTCTGTCCTGTCGTCAATCGTTGCTTAGGATGCATCCGGCAGGGACTGGCGAAATTCGGTTGGCGTTTGGCGCAGGGGCTGATCCGGATTCCAAATGCCGCGACCTAGGGCCCGGGCCACCATCTGGGCCTGCTGCAAGCGATCGTCATAGCGCAGATTGGGAGAACGGGCGATCGCCAACCCCCAGCCTTGGGCAATGATGCGCTCATTCACCAATTGCCCATCCTGCCAAACATAGGCCAACTGCCGCCCATAGCTATCCGCTGGTTCCACATCTAGCTCTAGACCCACTGTTTGGCCCTCCAGTTGTTCTGCTAGATAGGCCTGGGCGGCCTCGCCCCACGGCTCCTGCCGCAGATCCGGTGCATCTAAACCCAACAGTCGAACGGTTTGGGGCTCTGCCGGGCCGTCGGGGAGCAGCACCTCTAGGGTTTGCCCACTCACCACCCGCACCACTTGGGCCGGCTGGGTCTCGGGTACTGCCGCACAGGCAACCCCCGTCCAGCTCAGCACCACCAGCACCAGCGCCAGCCACCGCAGCCTCAGTTGCTTTCTAGTCTTCATCAAGGGGCAATCCCCGGCGCACTTTACCCTTGCCAAAATAGCGCCCAAACTGAAGCTCATACACCTCATCTTCATCCTGGGTTTCCACTTCCACATCCGAACAGGGATAGCTGACACAAAGCAAGGCGTAGCCCTTTTCCTGGAGGTGAGGCGAGAGGCCCATGGCTTCCGGCTGATGCACTTCGCCGGAGATCAACCGCCCTGCACAGGCCGTACAAGCGCCGTTGCGGCAAGAGAAAGGAAGTTCGACGCCCTGATTTTCGGCACTGTGGAGGATGTAGCGATCGCTTGGCACCCGAACGCAGTGGGAGGTGCCGGTTTTGCGATTGTGAATGCGAATTTGATACGAGTCAGTCATGAGAGTTTTATCGAGCTAATACTATGGTGAGATCTAGAACGATTGCAGGTGGTCTTGGATGCTGGAGATTCTCTTAAAAAGTAGTCCTAGATAGTTTTATACTCCCACATTTGCTCTATGACATCTATGAAATCTTCATGGTCTGCCCAGGGTTGCCGATTGCCTAAGTTTAGGATAGACCACCTATCTGTTCAGGGTGGTATCCGAGAGATGCGTGATCAGGCGATCGCTTCCGGCTGAGTTGTGAGCGATCGCCCCTTCTCAACTCATGCCGATCGGCTTTGTCGTTTTCCAGAGAAGGTTATGTGCAGTCTACAAGAGAGCGATCGCCCCTTGTGCTGAACGGTTCGTCTCATAATGCAGGCGGCACAAAAGTCAGACCGCTCAATATCTTCAGGGATTGTTAAAATAAGATAAAAATAGGTTGACGCGCAGTCCGTATCTGGTTGGGAATCAGTAGGATCGAATCATACAAACAAGAGCCGACTTTCTGATCTCTATTGAATGCCTGCTGGATAGACATCCTATCAATATGAACGGTTGAATCGAGATGCACCATGATTCATCGATCGCAGACGATGCCCTCGTCAGCCGCCGCGACTTTCTACTGCCTTCTACTGCCGTTTGCCCCACCGTTACTATGGAGTCAGCAGCATAGCTACATTGTTGAGGAGAAAGCCGATGACCCAACCATATGATGGACAAGTCAATCTGCATCAGGAGGAGCTTGCGATTCGGCGGGCAGGCACCCTGTCGCTGTTGCTCTGCGCCCTTTGTTTTGTCCTAGGCTATATCACCTTGCCGCAGCTGTTCGAGTTCCCCACTGATTTAGTCGACCGGCTAGCTTTTGCCCTCCAAGCCAGTCTATTTGTGCTGATTTGGGTGTTGGTCGGGGTGAGTATGGTGGCCAAGGGGCGGCGCAAATCCCTAGCGGATGTTGGCGGAGCGGCCTCTGGCCCGCCGAGTGAAAAGATTGCGGTATCGGTGGCGTTTCTGCAAAACACCC
>RECH01000347.1 GCA_007694125.1 Leptolyngbya sp. DLM2.Bin15 | reverse complement strand
GGAGAAGGGGAGCTGGATTCAACGTCCCTCGCCCGACTTGGGAGAGGGATTTAGGTGAGGGCTACGAAGGTGGACTATACTCCCTAGTGTCAGGTACGTTTCAGTCAGAAGTATGGACACTCCTGACTGAAAACAATCTATCTCACCCGTGTTAGCCTAAACAGCCAGATATCGATGGATTAAGGCGTCAGTTAAGTCAGAGGTTTCACCCTGAGCTAAGATGGAGCCTTTTTCCATTACGAAGAACCGCTGGGCTAATTGTTTCGCAAAATCAATTTTTTGTTCAACTACCATGACGGTAATTCCCTTTTCTTGATTAATGCGTTTTAGAGTGGTCTCAATTTCCTGCACAATCGAGGGTTGGATGCCTTCCGTTGGTTCATCCAGCAGAATGATTTGAGGATCAGACATCAGCCCACGAGCGATCGCCAACTGTTGCTGCTGCCCACCACTCAAGAGCCCACCTTGGCGCTTCAGATGCTGCTTGAGCATCGGGAAGAACTCAAAGATTTCCTCCAGGATATTGCGCGATTTGCTATTGCGATTCGCGGTTAAGCCTAGCTTGAGGTTATCTAGAACGGACAGGTAGGGAATAATTTCCCGACCTTGAGGAATATAGGCAATGCCATAACGGGTACGTTTGTAGGTAGGGACTTTGGTAATGTCATCTGCATCAAAGATGATAGTACCTTTATTGACCTTATTCAGGCCAACAATGCTTCGCAACAGCGTGGTTTTGCCTACGCCATTTCTACCCAACAAACAAACAATTTCTCCTCTATGAACCGTCATGCTCACATCAAAGAGCACAGGCGTTTGTCCATAGCCAGAAGTTACATCGGTTAAATCAAGCAGCAACGTCGATTCTTTCACGGCCCAAATACACCTCAATGACCTTAGGATTGTTCTGAACTTCCGATACGGTACCTTCAGCGAGCTTTTCACCCTGGTGCAATACAATGATGCGCTGGGCGATCTGCTTCACAAATTCCATATCGTGCTCAATGACCACCACAGAGTGATCCTGAGAGATGATCTTGATGATTTCACCGGTGAGGTGGGTTTCATCAGAGGTCATGCCAGCCGTTGGTTCATCCAGCAGAATAATGGATGGATCTTGGGCAATGACCATGCCAATCTCAACCCACTGTTTCTGACCATGAGATAGGGATGAAACCTTCATGTAGGCTTTGTCCAAAAGACCAATTCGGTCGAGAACCCAAGCAATCTTATCTTTCTTGGCCCGCGTTAGTTTTGACGTGAGTGAGCTGAAAATACCATGCTCTCCTTTGAGCGCCAACAGGATATTCTCAAAGATTGTCAGGCCGTTATAGACGTTAGGGTTTTGGAACTTGCGACCTAGACCCATGCGGGCAATTTCGTGGGGGCTCCTATTGGTAATCTCACGACCGTGATAATACACATGTCCCGCGGCGACGGGAGACTTGCCGACGATCGCATCGAGTAACGTACTTTTCCCAGCACCGTTGGGGCCAATGATGGTCACGATCTCGCGATCGCCTACGTCTAACGTGACGCCTTTGAGAGCCTGAAAGCCCGAAAAGACGACTTTTAAGTCCTTAATCGATAATACTGAATCCATGGAACTAACCTCTGTGGGAAGCGACTATAACGATGAAACAACGGTGTGAGAGGGGGCAGAGAACACGGACTGCCTGAGGTTAACGGGAGCGATCGCGCCCCTTGCCTCGACCTATCCGATTGCCTAGGCGGGAGACCCAGGCTTTGGAGGGTGTCAACCAATCCAACAGCCGAGCTTGAATATGACCTGACGAACTAGAACTAGTGGCCATTGCTTTGGGTATGGAGCTGAGGCTAAATCGCTTAGGAATCAGACCCATCAAGCCATCAGGTATGAAGAGAACCACCACCAGGAGTAACACCCCGACAACAAGCTGCCAGTCCTGGGTGACTCGTTCTGCATAGTTTTGCACCTGTCCGAGCAGAATGGCGGCAACGACGGGGCCCACTAAGGTTCCTCGTCCACCAATGGCAACCCAGATCACGACCTGGGTTCCAAAAGCCACTGCCAAGTATACCGGGGAGATAAACTTGTTGAGTGGTACAAATAAGCCACCTGCAACACCAGCGATCGCTGCTGACAGCGTCCAGATAAAGATCTTAAAGCTGGCAACGTCGTAGCCTAGGAAAGAAATCCGTTGCTCGTTTTCGTTGATAGAACGCAGAATCAATCCCAAGTTTGAGCGTGTGAGTTGGTAACTGCCGATTAACACGGCTGTGGCGAAGCATAAGATGACGATGTAGAGGTTGATGTCGGTGAGTTCAAGACCAAAAATCTCTAGCGTAGCAATATCGGTGATGCCGTTGGTGCCGCCTGTATAGGCTTGTTGGCTGACAAAGAACGTCGTCAGTGCTGACGAAATTGCTAGGGTGATGATGGTGATATATACTCCGCTTACCTTAGAGCGGAAAATAAACCAGCCGATGATGTAGGCAAACAACGACGGCACCACGATCATAGCAATGAGCGCGATCGGCAATGATTTGAGGGGAGCAACGAACCAAGGAAGCTCGGTGAGCCCGTTCCAGACCATGAAGTCGGGCAGCTCTACCCCGTAGGTGTTGCGGTCTGTGGATAAATTTAGCTTGAGGTAGTAGGCCATGGCATAGCCCCCAAGGGTAAAAAATACCCCATGGGCAAAGCTCAGAATCCCGGTGAATCCCCAAACGAGGTCTAAACTGATGCCCAATACGCCAAAGAGTAGCAACTTTGACATCAGCGCCGTTTGGAAGCGGCCCAAAAAAAACGGCAAAATCAGAAATAGGACAAAGACAATCCCACCCGTAATAATGAGCTTAAGGGGGAGTTTTGACTGTTGTGGATTACCCTCTAAAACTTGCGTCATCAATTATGACTCCATGAATGCCAACCAAACGTCAGAACACCGCGTTAGAGCGAAGACCTAAGCACGTTTCTGAACTGTAAATAGACCCTCTGGGCGATAGCGAATCAAGACAATCACGGCGGCAAGTACAATCACTCGGGCTGCCGGATCATTGAGGAAGAAAGCGATCGCAGCGTTGGATTCACCAATGATGAACGCGCCTGCTAAGGTGCCCACCAACTTATCTACCCCGCCGGTTACAACCACCATCCAAGCATCGACTAAGTAGTCTTGACCCATGGGCGGTGAAACACTTTTGAGGGCAGAAAGAACAGCGCCTGCTACGCCAGCTAATCCACAGCCATAGGAAAAGGTTAATAGGTCAACCATACTGGTGTTGACGCCCAGACACTTTGACATTTCACGGTTTTGGGCGACTGCTCGCACCTGACGACCCAGGGGCGTTTTGTAAAGGAGATAGGTGGTTAGCGCCAGCAGCAGTAGGGCAATGGCAATAATGAAGAGGCGATAGTAGGAAATGGCGACCGCTGGATTTCCCTCAGTACTGCTGATCAGCGTTAGGTTTCCAGAAATATAGGAGGGGGCTCGTACATATTTGAGCTGAGCCGTGAAGAGAATTTTAACGATCCCTTGAATGACAATACTTAACCCCCAGGTGGCCAACAGGGTTTCTAGCGGTCTGCCATAGAGGCGACGAATGACCGTGACTTCTGTTAGTGCACCGATCAGGGCTGCCCCCAAAAAGGCAAAGGGAATCGTGAGAACCAAGTCTAAGTTAAACGCTTCTTGCATCAAGACGGTGACATAGGCACCGAGCATGATGAACTCGCCGTGGGCTAGGTTGATAATGCGCATCACCCCAAAGGTAATGGCTAGACCCAAACCGGTGAGCAGCAAAATGCCAACGATTCCGATGCCATTCACCAACTGATTGAGCGCAGCATAGAAGTTACCGCTGCCGCCATCGCTAGCAGCTTCCTGCGCTAGGTAGAAGAGGTGCGATTGGAAAAGACTAAAATCTAACATTCACAGTTAACCCTAGCTACGGTGATCGATATAAACAAGGCTAGGGTTTCCGCAGAAAGCCCTAGCCTGAGTTGCCCTAAATTTCGAGCAGTTCGACGGGCAGATCGGCTCCTGTTTCTTGGGTCGGATCACTCCGATCATCTGGGGTGGGGTGAACGCAGATGCGACCCTTATAGAGCGCTTGGCTCCAAGGGATCGGCTTCACAGCAGCCGGAGTTGAAAAGACGATCTCGGCTTGACCGTCAGCACCCCAGCGACCGATGCGGGAGTGGAGATAGGTATGATAGTTGTCGGGGTCAATCTTCACGGTGCCTTGGGGAGCCTTGAAGACCTGACCACGAGTGGCTTCCCGCAGGGTGCCTGTGTTGATTTCATCCCCTGCTGCCAGTACCTGCTCCATGGCTTGTGCCATGATGAAAGTCTGTAGATAGGCAGCTTCCATCACTCCGTTGGTGACGCGATTGCCGCCAAATTTTGCCTTAAACTCTTCCACAAATGCCTTGTTTTCAGGCGTGTCAACGGTTTGGAAGTAGTTAAAGCTGGTGTAATGCCCTTCAGAATACTCTGGCCCCATGGCTTGAATTTCTTCTTCCGTGGTGGGATAGGCCATAATGGGGATCTGATCTGAGGTGATCCCGGCATCTCTGTATTGTCTGTAGAAGGCAGGGATACTATCTCCTACCAAGTTGCTGAGGATGAAGTCAGGCTGAGCTTGCTTAATCCGGTTGATGATGGTGATGAACTCTGTGGTGCCAAGAGCAGCATACTCATCGCCAACAACTTGACCACCGAGGGCTTCAAGTTCAGCCTTGGCAATCCGGTTACTTTCCTTGGGATAAATATAGTCGGAGCCGATGAAGAAGCCTTTGGGCCCAAAGTTTTCGTAGCAGTAGGGAATAGAGTCGGTGATTTGCTGGTTGGGTGCAGCACCGGTGTAGATGACGTTGGAGCTACACTCGTTGCCTTCGTAATAGACCGGGTAGTAAAGCAGTGAGTCTGTTTCCTCAAAGACGGGTAGCACTGACTTACGGCTAGCCGAGGTGTAGCACCCGAGGACGCAAACGACTTGATCTTCTTCAATCAAGCGCTTGGACATCTGGTTGTACAAATCCCAGTTGGAGTCAGGGTTGACCACCACCATCTCAATTTGCTTGCCGCCAACGCCCTGCCGGCCAGCCCAAGGGCCTTTCCCTTCGTTGATTTGCTCGACGGCTAGGAAGGTTGCGTCTTGTAGGGACTTTTCAACGATCGCGATCGTTCCTGTGGTGGAGTACATAACCCCAACCTTAACGGTGTCTCCACCACCCGCAGCGCCGCTAGAACCTCCAGCAGCGGGCGATTCACCTCGGGTACAAGCGCTCAGAACTCCGGCACCGACAGCGATGGAGCCGTATTTGATAAACTTCCGACGCCCTATGTTTCCTAATCTAATTAAAGGGTCACGCGACTCAGCCATGCAGCTCTCCTTAAAACCTCAGACACATCAAAAATCAACTAATAGCTAAAGAGTTGTGCTGTATCAAATGACACAAACAGTGATTTGATTCAGAATCACAACCCTGATAAAGAGAAGCCTTCCACCTAGTTCGCCTTCTAAGGTAGTTGTGCCCTGTAAAGGTACAAAAACTTAGCCCCCAATGTGCTGACCCTTGGCTAAAACAAGAGATTTGCCTAAATAATTGGGGGAATTGGCTGAACCTGGATTAGCTTGCTTGTTAGGCTTTAGTAAAGTGATTTCAGAGAGATATTAAGGCGGTTAACTAATAGGCAATTGTATTGTCTACTACCTTTTTTTGTTTTTTTGCGGAATTATCACGGAGGCGATCGCTCCTGATGCACCTTGTTGGATGAAGAACTATTGCGTCATTGCGCGGAAAGCTTGGGTCATACCTAGGTCGTGGGACGGGCGCACCTAGCCTGAGGAGCATACGGACGTCGGCTTGGGGTGGTGTCACGTCTTAAGGTTTCTTTACACTAGGGCGTCCCATATGCAGCTGAATGAAGTCGATGATGTCGTCTAGCCCTTGCTGTTGTTTGAGGTTGGTGAACACAAAGGGGCGATCGCCGCGCATGGTTTTGGTATCTCGCTCCATGACGCCTAGATCTGCGCCGACCATGGGAGCGAGATCAATTTTGTTGATCACCAGCAGGTCAGACTTGGTGATGCCGGGGCCGCCCTTGCGGGGAATTTTGTCGCCTGCTGCCACGTCGATCACGTAAAGGGTGAGGTCAACCAGTTCTGGGCTAAAGGTGGAGGCGAGGTTATCGCCGCCGCTTTCCACAAAGACGAGTTCGAGATCGGTGAAGCGTCGTTCCAGGTCTTCAATGGCCATCAGGTTAATCGACGCATCTTCACGGATGGCGGTATGGGGACAGCCACCGGTTTCAACGCCGATGATGCGATCGCGGCTGAGGGCCTGACTGCGCACCAAAAACTGAGCGTCTTCTTGGGTGTAGATGTCATTGGTGACCACGGCGATGGGGTAGCGATCGCGGAGAGCTTTGCAGAGGGCGTCTACTAGGGCGGTTTTACCGGAGCCGACGGGGCCGGCGATGCCAACTCGGAAGGGATTCATGGTGACTGCTGCTTGACGGTAATGGGACTGGATGTGTTCTACGGTATGGAACGTTGGGGGGACTTGTGGGGGACTCGTGGGGACTAGGCTAGCTGCGGAAGAGACGGGAGTAGAGGGTTTCGTGGGTCATGCTGGCGATCGCTAACCCCCAACCGCAGCTTTTGGGATCATCGAGCTGGTCGAGAATCTGGCGCTGGGTTTCTTCCAACTGGGGATAGAGCGATAGCAGCAATGCTTGCCCTGGGGTTTGCCCGAGGGGGATGAGTTTAATGCCCGCATTGATCATCGTGCTAGCCCAACTGTGGAGGTAGCCTAGCAGGGCTTGGTCGAGGGGAATCTGCCATTGGGCGGCGGCCAGCCCCACGGCGATCGCAAAGTTACAGGGATCACCCCCGGCAGCGATCGCCTCCTGCATCTCCGGCGCAACGGTGGTGAGTAGCCGAGCCAGCGATCGCCCCATCATCCAGCTTTGTTGGCGCAGTTCATAGCTTTCTCTCACCGCCGATAGCCAGTCGTTCCACTGACCTAGGCAGGCCCAGTCTTGAGCCTGGGTGGCCTGATAGGCCTGCACTAGCGCCAAACCCTCTAGGCGAATGGCCCCGTAGGTGAGATCTTGGGTTAACCAGTGTTGCAACTGCTCCACCTGGGTGATCTGGTTAGTTTGTACTAAGGTCTCCAGACCTTCGGAATAGCTGAAGGCTCCTACCGGTAGGGTCGTGCTGGCGAGATGCAGCAGATGCAGCAGGGATTGGGTGGATTTAGTGGGCATGGTGGGTGCTGCTGCCGTAGGCTCCGGTTTCGGGATGGAAGGGGGCGATATCTGGGTGAACATGCAGCCCCATCTGGAGCAACATATCCTGGAGGACGGAGTCGGGGGACAGGCGCAAATAGTCTCGGGTCACCTCTAGGGGCACGTGGCGGTTGCCCAGATGGTAGGCGGCCCGCAGCAGGTCTAGGGGATGGTGGGCGGTGACGGTGAGCACGGGTTCGGGCTTGGCAAGGATCTGAACGCGATCGCCCTCGGCAGACACCAAAATATCCCCATGCTGGAGCACGGTGCCCCGAGGTAGGTTGAGGTAGAGAGAGAGGCCGGGCTCGGGTTCGAGGTGGCGGCGGCAGCGGGTGCGTTCCTCGGCGGTGAGGGGCAGGGTGTGGCGCAGGTCGCTGGGGGTGGTTTCAGAGATCCGCTGAATCAGGGTCAACATAGGATGTACAGGTGGGGTCGGTCGTGGGATCGAGGATGGGATTGGTTATGGGATCGATGGATGATAGCTAAGGGATCAAGCGGCGCGATCCACCATCACGTTGCTTTTTAGACTTAGGGCAAATCCTGCACAAAATCAAGTAATTGGTGGGCCATCTCCAGTTTGGAACAGGGGGCGATCGCTTGCTGACGACCCTGGGTGTCGATCAAGATGGCTTGATTATCGTCGCTACCAAAGCCGCTGCGGGGTTGGTCAATGGGGTTGGCGGCGATCGCATCCAGTCCCTTGCGCCGTAGTTTGTCTAGAGCCGGCGTAACAATATCGCCGGTTTGGGCCGCGAAGCCAATGAAGCGCTGGTGGGGTTGTTTGTGCTGCTTGAGGGTGGTGATCAGATCGGGGACGTTGGCCAACGGCAGGCTCTCCGGCAGGTCTGCTTTGGGTAACTTGTGAGGATGGGTTTGGGCGGGCCTCACGTCGGCAACGGCGGCGGCCATGATCAACCAATCGGTGCGAGGTAGATGCTGGAGCAGGGCTTGGTACATCTCCTCAGCGGTGGTGACGGGCGATCGCTCCACGCCGTTAAGTCCTGTCTGCAGGGCGGCCTCCATGGGCCCGTGAACCAGGGTAACGGTTGCACCGCGATGCAGGGCGGCTTGGGCTAGGGCGATCCCCATTTTGCCTGTGGATGGATTGCCAATAAACCGCACGGGATCGAGGAATTCGCGGGTGCTGCCAGCGCTGATCAGAATATGTCGGCCCACCAGATCTCGCCGACCTTGGGTATAGAGGAGCGATCGCACTTGGGCTAGAATCTCCGCCGGTTCGGCCATCCGTCCTGTTCCCACGCGATCGCAGGCCAAGCGGCCGGCACCGGGACCAACGGCATGGTAGCGAGGATCCTGATGAATCTGTCGCCAGTTGCGCTGCACGCTCACCTGGTTCCACATGTCGGTATTCATGGCGGGGGCGAGGAGCACTGGACAGGTGGAGGCTAGAACCGTGTTGGTGAGCAGGTTGTCGGCTAGACCATGGGCCAGTTTCCCTAGGGTATTGGCCGTCAGGGGAGCCAGCACCAACACCTGGGCCCATTCCCCAAGGTCAATATGCAGCGGTCGGCCGCGATCGCCTGTCCATTCATGGCGATCGCCATAGGCGGGGTGGCGGGCCAGGGTGGCCAAGGTGAGGGGGGCCACAAACTGCTCCGCCGCTGCCGTCATGATCACCCGCAGGTCGATACCTGATTGGGCCAGGCTAGAGACTACTTCACACACTTTATAGGCCGCAATGCCGCCGCCTACTCCTATCAGTACCCGTTGAGGCATGTCCACCCTCCGCTTCATCCGTCCATAATAAATCGGGGTGCAGTGCTGCACCCCGACTCTACGGTTATCTGACCCATCCCTAGGGATGAGTGGCGGCTGAATCTAGGATTCGTCGTAGGCTTCGAGATCCAGCAAATAAAGGTAGGGTTCAACCATTTCTGGACGGTGGAAAGCGATCGCTCGCAGTAGATGCCAATCATTCAACCCGGCAAAGGGATCGGCATAGTCATCTTTATCAAGACGTACGGCTAGTTCGGCAACGTCTTCCTCCGTTACCTTCGATACGTCTGGTGTTGAAAAGTGTTGCAGTGTTGTCATGGCTCCCCCCGCTGTCAATTCTGCATCGGTTACGTCAAATAGGCGATCGCGCATCGATGCAGCCTGTCTACTCCCATACTAGGGCGTTTCTCCCCAACCCATGGCTATACTAGCCACAAAACTTTGGATTTGTTCCATGACGGCGGGCTGGATTTCATGACCCATGCGTTCAAATTCGCAATAGGTGAGCGGAACGGATGCTGCGGTCAGTTGACTGCGGGTATGGTGGGCGGCTTGAATTGGCACTACTTGGTCTTGGCGACCATGCACCAATAGGGTCGGCGGCGCTGGCTGAACCGGCGTATTGAGCGGCCCATGGAGGTAGCCGCTGAGGACTAAGATGCCCGCCAAAGGGAGCTGCATCCCCACATCCAGTGCCATGGCTCCACCCTGGGAGAAGCCGGCTAAAAAGGTGCGCCCTAGGGGAATGCCGGTCTGCTCTTCTAGGGACAGCAGCCACTGGTGTAAATGCTGGCGACTTTGGGCGAGGTCGTCGCGATCGCTAAGGGTTGTATCAAAGGCATAGCCCAAGGGAAATCCATACCACATGCGTCCGCCGAAGCCTTGGGGGTGGGGAAAGGGGGCATCGACGAAAAGCAATTCGTAGTCCGATAGATCCATATACTCTGCCAAGGTGGCCAGGTCTTTGGCATTGGCTCCCCAACCATGCAGTCCCACCAGCAGACCAGCGGCTTCCGTCGAGGCGGAGGGAATGGCGATCGCATTCAGGCTCAGGGCTCGTACTCCTAGGTTTATAACTCACCATCGTTTATCCTAGCGTATGCGTTCCTCGTCTTTTTTCCAAAGAAACTCCCCGCAATTTGCCCATCTTTCGATAAGATCCTTACCCTGTAGGTACGCCCGAGATCAAACGGTCAACAGCAATTATTTGGACTTGGAAAGGACGGAATCATGGCACGGTTAGCACTGCTTAGCACCTCAGACAAGACAGGCCTGGTGGAGTTTGCCCGGCGGTTGGTGGAAGACTTTGGGTTTGATATTGTCAGCAGTGGCGGCACGGCGGCGGTGCTCAAACAGGCAGGGTTGCCGGTGACGAAGGTGTCGGACTACACGGGATCGCCAGAAATTTTGGGTGGACGGGTGAAGACCTTGCATCCCCGCATCCACGGCGGCATCTTGGCACGGCGCAATCTGTCAGAGGATGTGGCGGATTTGGAGGCTAATCAAATCCGACCGATTGATTTGGTGGTGGTCAACCTCTATCCGTTTGAGCAAACCATTGCTAAGCCGGATGTCACGTTGGTCGATGCCATTGAAAATATTGATATTGGTGGCCCAACGCTGCTGCGGGCGGCGGCGAAAAACTATGCTCATCTGACGGTGCTCTGCAATCCCGATCAGTATGATGCCTACCTGAGCGAGTTTGAGCAATACGACGGCAATGTGTCCCAGGCATTCCGTCAAACCTGTGCCCAGAAAGCCTTCTGGCATACGGCCACCTACGACTGTGCGATCGCCACCTACTTAAGTCGTGAAACGGGGGATGTTTCCATTGAGGGCCAGGAGGCGCTGCCAGAGCGTCTGGCGATCATCGGCCAAGCTCATCAGCCCCTGCGCTATGGCGAAAATCCTCACCAGCCAGCTCTGTGGTACACCACGGGCACGGTGCCTACAGGCTGGGCCGCGGCAGACAAGCTCCAGGGTAAGGAGTTGAGCTACAACAACTTGGTGGATCTAGAAGCGGCGCGGCGGATTATTAAAGAATTCGACGATCGCACCCCGGCGGTGGCCATTCTCAAACATACCAATCCCTGCGGCGTGGCACTGGGGGATAGCCTGGTGCAGGCGTATCACCAGGCCTTTGATGCCGATGCCATGTCTGCCTTTGGGGGCATTGTGGTGCTCAACCAACCGATTGATCAGGCCACGGCGGAGGCCATGACCAAGACATTTTTGGAATGTGTGGTGGCTCCAGGCTGCGATCCGGAGGCCCGCGAGGTGTTGGCGGCTAAGTCTAAGCTGCGGGTGTTGATTTTGCCCGATCTGCAGTCTGGCCCCACCCAAACCGTGAAGGCGATCGCGGGTGGTCTACTCGTCCAAGCAGCGGATGACCATGCCACCAATCCTGCAGAATGGCGCGTGGTGACTGAGCACAAACCTTCCACCGATGAGATGGAGGAACTGATGTTTGCCTGGCGAGTGGCTAAGCATGTTAAGTCGAACGGTATTGTGGTCACCCGCGATCGCACCACCCTCGGCGTAGGGGCAGGGCAGATGAACCGAGTCGGTGCCGTCAGCATTGCTCTAGCCCAGGCAGGCGATCGCGCCCAGGGAGCTACCTTGGCTAGCGATGGTTTCTTCCCCTTCGATGATTCCGTGCGCACGGCGGCCCAAGCTGGCATTCGAGCGATCGTTCAGCCCGGCGGCAGTTTACGCGATCAAGATTCAATTGATGCGGCCAATGAGCT
>RECH01000262.1 GCA_007694125.1 Leptolyngbya sp. DLM2.Bin15 | reverse complement strand
ATCCAGGACATGCAAGGTGTCCCGTCTTAGCGACTAGGTGGGTTACTGATGCCTCAGAGTGCTAGGATCTGCGACTAGGATCTAAGGGGCGATCGCTTTCGATTCCCCAACTCCCATAAAGAAAGGGCGATCGCTCCCAGACCTAAGACCGGCGTCAGCCAGTTGCCCCAGCGTACGTAGAGGGTTCGGGTTTGGCGGCGGTAGACCGTGTGGGCATGGAGTTCATAGGTGTTGATGCCAGACATCCAGAGGGTATGGCCATGGGCATCGACGATGCCGGAGTAGCCGGTGTTGGTGGCTCGCACGGCCCAGCGATCGCTTTCGATGGCTCGCATCACGTCTTGGGCATGGTGCTGCGTCGGCATCGATTCTGCATAGTGGGCATTGTTCGAGGCCGTGAGTATCAACTGGCCGCCCTGGGCTGTCTGCTGCTGAAAATGCTGGGGAAAGGCTGATTCATAGCAGATGCCGACCGTCATCAGCCCCCAGGGGGTCTCGAATCTGGGGCGCAAATCGCCGGCGATCATGCGGGCATCGAGGGGTGATAGACGGTTGATGATACTGCCTAGCCAACGCTCGAAGGGAATATATTCGCCTAGGGGTACCAGCCGCGCCTTGCGATATTCGCTGTAGGTGCGCCCATCGCCTAGGACGGTAAACAAACTGTTGGCAATGTCGCCCCCCTCTCCACCGAAGGCTCCTAGCCAAATGGGAGTTTGCTGTTCCACCACGGCTTGGTAGAGCGAGGTGCGGGTATGTCGTGGACTTGTCCAGACCGTGGGCAGGGCAGTTTCTGGGGTCAACACCACATCAACCCCCTGCTCGGCTAGAGTTTCATAGCCGGTGGTGTAGCCTGCGATCGCCCGTCGCCAACCTTCGTCGTAGAGCTTGATGGTATTGGGAATATTGCCTTGAATAATGCCGACCTTCAGGGCCGCAGCGGGGTCATCCTGGAGGGGTTGGACATAGAGTCCGCCGCCGATCAGGTGGGCGCTGATCAGGAGGGCGATCGCTCCTAGTCCATAGGTTCGGGCAGTGGAACGGGTCTGGGGCGATCGCCAAGCGATGACTGCGTAGGCCAGCGCACCGTTGACGCCGACGAGCACCGCGGTGATCGTCCAGGGGCCAGAGATCTGGCCGAGGTGCAGCATCGGTAGATTATAGGGGCTTTGGCTATAGGCGATCGCTGACCAATAGAGTGCGCCTCGGCTCCAGATCCATTCAATGGCGCACCAAAGCACAACGCCCCAGAGGATGGAGAGCCATGGTCGAGGCTGCAGCCGTCGCAGGATCAAGGTTTGAGCGATCGCCCAAACGACGGTGATCCCTGCCCCCCAGAGGGTAATGAGCAGCCAGCAGATCAGGGCAATGGCGATACTGGCCAGCCAAGGTACGCCCATCCAGGTCATGGGATGCACGCCGGTAATCCAGCCTAGGGCAAGACCGTGATAGCCTACGCCCCAGGCTAAACCTAGGGCAGCGGCCTGGCGGAGATTGGAGCCCATGGAGGTAGACTGGCGCGATCGCTGATAGACCACCCACCACAGCGGGGCGATCGCCACCCAGGCTAGACCATACATGCCCACTGGAACCGGTGTCAGCCCCATCAACAGCCCCCCGATCGCCGCAACGATCAGGAGGTGCTGTCGTCCAAGCCAAGCCCCGATGCGGGGAGACCACGAGCCAGACGTTTGGTCAGTCTTAGTCGGGACTGTCGTTGGTTTCATCCGCTGTTGCATCTACCGCTGTTGCATCTATGTCTAGGGCCGGTTCCTCCGATGCTGTGGTATCCACAACCTCTGCCCCATCCAACTCATCTGCTTCGTCCAGGGTAGCCGACTCATCAAGCTCTTCTTCATTGGCTGGCGGCACCAGCGCCACTGCCACGATGGCGTCATCTTCATCCAAGCGCTGCACTCGCACCCCAGTAGCGGAACGAGATTGGCAGGTGATCGCCTTCACCACCTGACGGATGATAATGCCACGGCTGGTGACGATAATGAACTCATCGGCGTCGTTGACGACCCGGAGAGCCGCTAGCTCATCCTTGGGCAAGCGGAACTTGATGGCCCGCACACCCATGCCGGCCCGGTTTTGCAAACGAAACTCCGATACCGGCACCCGTTTACCCAAGCCCCCGGTGGTAATCACCAAGACCCAAGGGCCTTGGTTGCGGGGCGAATCGACATCCAGCTCTTCTGTCTCGCCCTCCAGCTCCGGCTCATCAGCACTGTTCATCACCTGCTCCACCACTTGGCTCGACAGGATGTCCATACTGATCAGCTCATCGCCTTTCCGCAGCGCCATGGATTTGACACCACGGGTGGGTCGCCCTAGGGGACGCAGTTGCTCCTGATCGGTGCGGAAGTGAATGGTCATGCCCTTGCGGGTGCCGATGATCACGCTGTCTTCGGAATGGGCCCGGCGCACCCAGCGCAACTGATCGCCTTCCACCAGGGAGATGGCAATCAAGCCGTTGGTGCGAATGTTGCTAAAGGCCGAAAGCTGGGTTTTCTTGATATACCCACTCTGGGTCAACATGATCAGGTATTCATCGTCGGTAAACTCCGACACCGGAATCACCGAGGTGATCTTTTCATTGTGGGGAATGGGCAGCATCTGCACCGTGGGGATACCCCGAGAGGTGCGAGAGCCGGTGGGAATTTGATAGGCCTTCAGGCAGTAGGCTACGCCGCGATCGCTGAAGAACAGAATGCTGTCGTGGTCACAGCAGGTGATGAAATGTTCAACACCATCATCGTCCTTCATGCGGGTGCCGGCTTTACCGCGGGTGGCCCGGTTCTGAGCTTCGAAGGTGCTCACCGGCATCCGTTTGATATAGCCCTGCTCTGTCAGCAGAATAATGGCCTGCTCATTGGCAATCAGGTCGATGTCGCCCAGGTCGCCGTCGTGGGGGGCAATCACCGTCCGACGCGGTGTACCGTGGGTGGTGCGAATTTGCTCTAGCTCGGTTTCAATAATTTCGAGCACGCGATCGCGGCGGTCGAGAATGTCTTGCAGATCCAGAATTCGGGCCCGCAGGTCTTCATGTTCTTGCTGAATTTTCTCGGCTTCTAGGGCCGTCAGCCGCCGCAGTTGCATTTGCAGGATGGCATCGGCTTGGGATTCTGATAGCCCGTGGGACTCAATCAGTTCTTGCTTGGCGGTGGGAGCATCGGCGGCCCGGCGAATCAAGGCAATGATCTGATCGAGGTTATCGAGGGCAATCAGCAACCCTTGCAGGAGGTGATCCCGCTCTTCTGCCTTGCGGAGGCGATAGCGGGTGCGGCGCAGGATGGTTTCAATGCGGAAGTCGAGGAAAACCTGCAGCAGGGGGCGGATGCCCAGCAGTTGGGGTTCTCCATCCACCAGCGCCAGCATGTTGACCCCAAAGTTATTCTGCAGTGGGGTTTGCTTGTAGAGGTTGTTGAGTACCACGCGGGGGTAGGCATCCCGCTTCAGTTCGATGACGATGCGCATACCGTTGCGATCGCTCTCGTCGCGAATGTCGGCAATGCCTTCTAGACGGCGTTCGTTCACCATCTCCGCGATTTTCTCGATCAGCGCTGCTTTATTGGTTTGGAAGGGCAGCTCGGTGATGATGATCGCTTCTCGATCAGGACGTCCCCGATGTTCGATCGTCTCAATTTCTGCCACACCGCGCATGGTGACCGAGCCGCGCCCGGTGGCATAGGCTTCGCGGATGCCGCTGGTGCCTAGGATTTGCCCACCGGTGGGGAAGTCGGGGCCGGGAATGTGTTGACGGAGCTCTGAATCGGTCAGCTCGGGATTGTGGATCAGGGCGATGACGCCATCAATCAATTCCCCGAGGTTGTGGGGCGGCACGTTGGTGGCCATGCCCACGGCAATGCCTGATGATCCATTCAGCAAGAGCTGGGGCACGCGCGAGGGCATGACCAGGGGTTCTTGCTGAGAGCCGTCGTAGTTGTCAATGAAGTCAACGGTGTCGGCTTCGATGTCTTGCAGCAGCGAGTCTGTGGTGATGGGCCGCAGGCGACATTCGGTGTACCGCATGGCTGCCGGTGGATCGTTATCGACGGAGCCAAAGTTGCCATGACCATCTACCAAGGGCGATCGCATGGAAAAGGTCTGGGCCATGCGCACCAAGGCATCGTAGACGGCGGTATCCCCGTGGGGATGGTATTTACCGATCACGTCCCCGACCACACGGGCGCATTTCCGAAAGGGACGATCGGGACTAAGCCCCAACTCATGCATCGCATACAGAATGCGACGATGGACAGGCTTCAGACCGTCCCTAGCATCGGGTAGTGCCCGTCCTACGATGACGCTCATCGCATATTCTAAGTAGGATCGAGACATCTCACTCCGCAGATCCGTTGGGACAATCCGTTCCTGAGGGGTGCTCATAGGCTGAAAAGCTCCAAAAACTAAAAATTTCAGCAGTTAATGGCTCAAAATAGCTAAAAACTGCTGATCTACCTGCCGATTGGTCTTAAAAGTTATGAATCGCGTCTGCTCATTCTAGCATGTTTTCCCTAAGTAAGGCCCGGGGCGCAATCCCTCCCTGAGTTCTGGTATGGCAGACATAGTCAGGGTTTGGGCGATCGCCCCCTAGGAGCTGAGCGGGGGAGTGGCGTAAGTTTTTGGATATCAGGGGACGGGCGATCGCACTCTCCCGTAAGATCGAAAGAAAGCACTTACCCTAGGGCTGCCCATGCTGCCAATTTTCTACGACGATGCCTTCCAACTGCACGACACAGGATTCTACCATCCTGAAAATGGCGGTCGCTTGACGGCTGTGGCAGCGGCCCTGCGGGCCCAGCCCTGGGCCGACCAGCTCGACTGGCGATCGCCCACCCCGGTTGATCATCAAGGCGATCGGCTGATCCAAGCCTTGCTGCGGGTGCATCCCCAAGACTACATGGAAGCCGTGCGGGCCTTGTCGAATCAGGGGGGTGGGCAGATTGATCCCGACACCCCCGTTTCACCGCTAACCTATGATGTGGCTAGGCTCGCCGTCAGCGCTTGGTTAGACGGAGTAGATGTGGTGCATCAACATCAATGTCCGGCCTTTGTGCTGGCCCGTCCACCGGGGCACCATGCCCTAGCTCAGCGCGGTATGGGGTTTTGCATCTTTTCCAATGCGGCGATCGCTGCTTACTATGCCCTAGAGCAATCCGGCATCCATCGAGTGGCAATTTTCGACTGGGACGTGCATCATGGTAACGGCACTCAGGCGATCGTGGAGACCCATCCACGCCTAGCCTACTGCTCCATGCATCAATACCCTTTCTACCCCGGCACCGGGGCTCCTACCGAACAGGGACACTACAATAACGTGCTGAATATCCCCATGGCAGCCGGGAGCACCATCGATGATTATGTGCCTCACCTAGAGCAAGAGGTCATTCCCTTTTTGAAGGGGTTTGCCCCTGACTTAATCATTGTCAGTGCAGGGTATGATGGCAATCAGGCAGATCCCCTAGCCGGGATCTCTCTGCATCCGCGTGACTATGGGGTATTCACCCAAGCTTGCTTGGATGTTTCTCACGCTGTTCTATTGGGCTTAGAAGGAGGCTATGATTACGACACTCTCAGCCAATCCGTCGTAGCCACCCTAGAAGCTTGCTTAGCCCGAGTCGATGTGACCTAGCGATCTAGAGTGTGCGGATCAAAAACCGTCCCATCGGGTTAAGGATTCTGAACAACCAACCGGTAGAGTTGAACTGCTGATGACCTAGCCTCTGTCCTGCGGATTTGCGGAGACGATTCTTCACAGACAAGCAGGCAGATTAGAGATCAGCGGCTCTCATGCTGAACGCTCCCTTGATGCTCATCTAAGGAAGCGCAAGACATCCTCCTCAGGAACTTTTCAGCGTGATTCTCCATCTGAATTGTCAAGGAATCTCCGGAGCTTCGTTTTGCCCATGAGTCAATCCATTCCCATCACTTGGTCAACGGCTGAGGCAACTTCTCCTCAGATACCTGTGCAAGCAGAAAAACTCTCGAACTACGATTTGATTCTTCAATGTCAGGCTGGGTTACGGCCTGAAAAAGCAGCGTTCTCTGAACTGATGCGCCGCTACCAGTCTCATGTCGATCGTGTCTTGTATCATTTGGCACCCGACTGGTCTGATCGATCTGACTTGGCGCAGGAAGTGTGGATCCGCGTTTACCGCAATCTCAAGCGCCTGCAAGAACCCGCTAAGTTTCGGGGTTGGCTGAGTCGCATTACCACCAACTTGTTCTACGACGAACTGCGCAAGCGGAAACGGGTGAGCAGTCCTCTGTCGCTGGATGCACCTCGGATTTTTGATGATGGTGAAATGGACTGGGAACTGCCATCGGGGGATCCAGGGCCGTCGGAACAGTTGGCGACCCGTGAGTTCTACGACCAGTTGCGGGACGCGATCGCTGACCTGCCTGAAGTGTTTCGCGTCACCATCGTGCTCCGGGAAATTGAGGGCATGGCCTACGAAGAAATCGCTGAAATTACCGGTGTGTCTCTAGGCACGGTGAAGTCTCGGATTGCCCGCGCCCGCCAGCGTCTACAGCTTCAACTGCAGGCCTATTTACAAGATTAAGGGCCAGATTAAAGGCCAAACTAGGAGCTGCTTCGTGGAAAGCGGCTGGATCAAGCCCAATCGTTCGAGTCTAATTTTATCGGGGCGATCGCTATCTTTTCTCCGGCGCTTCTCGTATGATTTGATCGGTAGAATTGCTGAGCAGGTGACTATGGTCCCTGACGCCATGGTTCAGCGCCATCAGGGCAGCCTTTCCCATTGCCTATCTGACATCATCCAAATGATAGATAGATTCGGCAACAAATGATCGGTTATGGGAGTCATAGCTGTTTAGGATAGTCAAGTTGGCTGATCCTAATCTGCCTCCCACATCGTTAGGATGTAAGGCAAGTCCTTGGAGGCAGAGACGCAACCCGTCAGGTTGACTATCCCTCTCTCGTTCTCACCTCATTAGAACCCTAGTGTAGAAACCCGGTTCACAAATTGGAGGGTGAACGTATGAATCCATCTTCCTCGTTGAGCATCATGGAACAAATGAAACGCGATCGCTTCGAGCTACTCAGTGCGTATTTAGATGGTGAGGTGACGTCGGAAGAACGTCATCAAGTTGAGACTTGGCTAGATCAGGATCCTCAAGTTCAACGCCTTCATCAGCGCCTGCTATCCCTCCGCCAAGGCTTTGGGGCAATGCCCATGATCCCAGCGGACTACAGTGCAGATCAGTTGGTTCAGGGGGTGTTCCAAACCCTAGAGCGTCGCAAGCGCCGTCGTCTAGGCTGGGGTGGAGCGGCGATCGCTGCCATGGCGGTTGGTGCTGTGTCGTGGCTTATCCCTGGTACCTTCATGCCATCGCCACAGATGGCCAACTTACCGGATCCGAGTTCTGCGATCTCGGAGGTGCCCGACGATGCCTTGATGATTGCCCTCGATCAACCGATTGTGGATATTCCCTTGTTGCCGACCTCTCCAAATCCTAAGGCCAACAAGCAAGAGATCTATTAGGTTCCCGAGCCTCGACTTGGGCTTAGAAAGACCGGGTGTGCGCCATCGAAGCGATCGCATCTGTAGGGGGAGAACTGGTGAGTGACTCCCCTATTGTCTTGTCTATGTGTTGGGATGATCATGCCTGGGAGCATCAAAACCATCCCCGAGCCGTTGGTCGGGCTATGGCGCATCAGCCATGCCGCAGATCTAAGGGATCAGCGTCGTTTGATATTCTAGTTCTGCCGTGCGCGCTTCGGTGAGGCTGGCCAAACAATCATTCAGATAGGCCGAATATCCCGTGCCACCGATCGCTTCTCGCACATCAAAAGCACAGTGGGCATCACGGTAGTCGATCCAGTCTAGGGCTGCATCGGTGAGTTTTGTTTGGGCGGCAGGATTGAGCCGTTCTTTCCAGTCTTGATAGACGCGGTTGAGTTTGGTGTCTACCTCAGCGTAGTGTTCTTGGGCGCAGTAGTTATATTCCGGCGTGCCTCGGGGGGCCTGGCAATCAACGTTGGGCGCTTGAGCTTGGAGCGTTTGGGTTTTATGCCCCACCAAGGAGACACCTAAGGCGATCGCTAGGCCTGTGACCCAGGCAATATGCTGTTGTTTCATTGAACCTCCTATCATCGAACTTCTCAGTAGGTGGATCTCAATCAACCGCGTTGTAGGGTGATGTTAGGTGTAGCCGTAACGCGCCGTCTTGTAAGACTTGGATGCCTGACGGTTTTGCCTAACCCATCCCACCTATCCCTCCCGGAGAGGCTACAACTGAGGCTACAACTATGGTTGTAAAACCTCAATCCGTTCATCGGTCATGCGTTCTAGACAAGAGTAATACATCAGTGGTTGGATGGAGCCGCCTTCAAAAAGACTGGCTTCAAAGTCGCAGTTGGTATCACGGTAGGCGAGCCAGGCTTCCTGCGCTTCTATCAAGGAAGGGCGATCGCTTTGGGGCAGTTGATTGAGCACCTGTTGGTAGATGCGGTTGAGGTCGTCATCTGCTACCTTATAGGTTTCTCCTGCGCAGAAATTCATATCTGATTGAGTTTGAGGATTCTGACAATCCACACCATTGATCACCCCCACATCGCGATTGCCTGGGGAGAAGGGCGTGACGGTTGTAGGAGGGGCTGGCTCTGCAGGCTCTTCTGGCTCTGCAGGCTCTGGGGTAGGCTCTTCTGGACTCGGTGCTTCCGATGGGGCTTCTACCTCCGGCGGCGGAGATGGACGCTCTGCTCTATCGCCCATCCAGCCACAGCCAGGGGCGATCGCAACTACTAGAGCCAGTCCGCAGCGCAGGAGTCTAATCGTTATGTTGGAGGGAAATAGGTGCATGGAAAAAGTATAAGACGAAACCAGTGCATCCTAGATGACATGAAACTTCACTCAGTCTTGGCTATGATAACCCTAGCTTCGCCGCTGTTGGCGAGTTGGATTATCGTCATTCTTCTCGATTATTTCCACTGTAGCTCAGTTGCTGGCATCTGCTAAACCTATGACCAAACCGAAACCTAAGCCTCAAGAGCAAGACTTGCGTCACCCCGATCTCTATTTCAACCGCGAACTCAGTTGGCTAGAGTTCAACCATCGCGTGTTGTCTGAAGCTTTAGATGATCGGACGCGGTTGCTAGAACGGCTCAAGTTTTTGGCTATTTTTAGCAACAACCTAGATGAATTTTTCATGGTGCGGGTGGCTGGCCTGAAGCGGCAGGTGGAAGTTCAGGTGAGCAAACGCACGCCGGATGGACGCACGCCCCAAGAGCAGCTCAATGCCATCAGCGATCGCCTCCGCCCCATGGTGCGCGAACAACACCGACATTTTGAACAAGATCTGCGCCCTGTTTTGAAAGAGTATGGTGTACATCTGCTGGACTACGAACAACTGACGGAAGAACAGCAGTCTTATTTGCATGATTATTTTAAAGAGCAAATCTTTCCAGTCTTGACGCCTCTAGCGGTTGATCCGGGCCATCCCTTCCCCTACATCTCCAACCTCAGTCTGAATCTAGCGGTGGTGGTGGAAGACTTAGAAGCGGGCGTTGAACATTTTGCTCGGGTCAAAGTGCCGAAGGTCTTGCCGCGCTTTCTGCCCTTGCCGAAAGAACTCCAGGTCAACAACGATGCTTCTATCCTATGGATGGGCGTTCCCCTAGAGCAGGTGATTGCCCATAATTTAGATTTTCTCTTTCCCGGCATGACGATTCGGGAATATCATCCCTTTCGCATTACCCGCAATGCTGATTTGGAGCTGGCGGAGGATGAAGCCGATGACTTGATGATGGCGATCGAACAGGAGTTGCGCAAGCGTCGCCTCGGCGGCTCCGTGGTGCGGATGGAGGTTTCATCCACCATGCCTGATTGGGTAGAGGAGACTCTACTTCAGGAAATGAACCTTACCCGAAATGATGTCTATATTGTGGATGGGCTGCTAGGGTTAGAAGACTTGATGACCTTCATGTCATTGCCCTTGCCGGATCTAAAGGATGAGCCCTGGACGCCCACTGTGCCCAATCGACTCAAGCGCCTCCGGGATCCGAGTGATGATAGTGCGATCGCTGAGGTGGATGAGGGTGAAGATATCTTTTCTATCCTGCGGCGGCATGAGATTTTGCTGCACCATCCATACCAAGGTTTTTCGTCTACGGTGCAGCAATTTATTAGTCATGCAGCCTATGATCCGGATGTGCTGGCCATTAAAATGACCTTATATCGCACGTCGGGAGATTCTCCTATTATCAGCGCTCTGATTGCAGCGGCAGAAAATGGCAAGCAGGTGGTGGTCTTAGTTGAACTCAAAGCTCGCTTTGATGAGGAGAATAATATCTGGTGGGCTCGAAAGCTTGAAAAATCTGGGGTGCATGTTGTTTATGGGCTTATGGGCTTAAAAACCCATACCAAAGTCCTCCTAGTGGTGCGACGGGAAGATGGACATATTAATCGCTATGTTCATATTGGAACCGGTAACTATAACCCAAAAACAGCAAAGCTCTATACTGACTTGGGACTGTTGAGTAATGATGAGGAGTTAGGAGCAGACTTAACGGACTTATTTAACTTTCTCACCGGTTATTCACGACAAAAGTCTTATCGGAAGCTCCTAGTTGCACCCGTGAACCTACGCGATCGCATGTTGGAACTGATTCAGCGAGAAATTGAGCATTGCCAGCAAGGTGGAACAGGTCGGATTATTGCCAAAATGAACTCTCTGGTGGATCCTAGGATTATCCAGATGCTCTATCAAGCGTCTCAGGCGGGCGTATCTATTGATCTGATTGTGCGAGGTACCTGTTGTTTGCGCCCTCAACTGCCTGGCATCAGCGATAATATCCATGTCACCAGCATTATTGGGCGCTATCTTGAGCATTCAAGAATATTTTATTTCCGAAACCAAGGGGAAGGTGAAATTTTCATTGGCAGTGCAGATTGGATGCCCCGTAATTTAGATCGGCGGGTTGAAGCTATGACACCCATTACTAACCCTAAGCTGATGAAAGACCTCCAGGAAGTGTTGGATATTATGCTGGTGGACAATCGCCAATCTTGGGAGTTGCAGCCGGATGGACAGTATATCCAGCGCCGCCCAGGGGAGGATGAAGAAGAACGTAGCTCCCAGGTGATGCTGATGGAACGAGCCCTGAAGGCCAGCGCACCTTTATAAGTGCACCTTTACAAGCGTAATTTGGTCTTGATCGTGCCAAGGGTAGGATCATAGGCCCATGACGCGATCGCAGATTGCCACCCTTTGACGAGATTGACTTAACCGATCATGATACTGCCCACACTCGACCCAGTCCGCCTTCAACAACAGATGCAGTTTGTTTTAGAAATTGATAAGCTCAAGGGCATTCTCAGACAAACCTTACTTACCGATGCTTCGCGCCGAGAAAATAGCGCCGAACATTCGTGGCACATTGCTATGATGGCGATCGCCCTCGAAGAATATGCCCATCAGCCGGTGAATCTGCTGCATGTGATTCGTCTGCTACTGGTGCATGATCTGGTAGAAATCGATGCGGGCGATACCTTTTGCTATGACGCCGACGGCAACCAAAGCAAAGCAGAGCGGGAAGTTCAAGCGGCCGATCGCCTGTTTGGGCTGCTTCCCCCAGAGCAAGGGCAGCAATTGCGGGCCTGGTGGGATGAATACGAAGAGCAGGTGACGGCGGATGCTCAGTTTGCTAAGGCACTGGACTGCCTGCAGCCCTTTTTGAACAATATGCAAACCCATGGTCATACCTGGAAGCTGCATGGCGTGCATCATGCTCAGGTGCGCGATCGCATGTCGGCGGTGCAGGTTGGTGCGCCGGCTCT
>RECH01000344.1 GCA_007694125.1 Leptolyngbya sp. DLM2.Bin15 | reverse complement strand
TGGCCCAAAAAGCAACGTATCGAGATCCTGATGCTATTCAGGGGGGCACCTGGGAGGCATTACAACGGGAACTTCAACGAGCAGGCCACTTCAAAGGTGGGCTAGATAAAGTTAGAGCAGCTCGCGAAATTGCTCATTTTATGAATCCGGTAATCAATCGATCTTCTAGTTTCCAGGTATTTCGTCGCGGATTACTTGAGATGACATCTTAAGTATTTCTGACCTCAATGTCTTGCCCCTAGCTCGCCCAATTCTGCAACCTGGTAGTCCTAGGGATGGAGCCCTCTTCAAGTGAGCCAGGGTGAATGAACAATCTCAAGCCACCCAAATGGTGATCCAACAGGCGGAAACGCTCTGTCGGGATGGAGTGGACTAGAGGAAAGATATTGGGATGGGGGCATGAAACTTGATGCCCCCGGTAGTTTGGGGCTAACGCACTTGAGCAATCACCGTGCGGTGGCGCGGGGTGTTGGAGGTGATGGTTGGACGGGTGAAGCCTGCATCGTAGATGGCCTGGGCTAGATCTAAGTTGAAATAGTCATCCAGACAGGGCTCGGTGCTTTTGAGCAGCGTTAGGATATAGGGCGGCATTTGGGCATAGATGTCCGACTGAGGGTTCATGTCCATAATGGCCAGATGCCCGCCGGGACGCAAAACTCGCCGTGCTTCTTGCAAAATGGCGATCGCTGCCGATTGGGGCAGTTCGTGGAACAGGAGGTGGGTCGAAACGAGGTCTACGGATGCATCTGGTAGACCCGTCTGCTCTGCAGCGGCGTGGAGCCATTGGGGTGCGGGAGATCCAGCAGGATGTTTGCGAGGGGTTTGGTATTGGGCGATCGCCAAGAAATAGGGCGACAAATCTAGCCCCAGTAGCTGTGCATCGGGGAAAACTTGCTGTAGGGCAAAGGTGCTCATACCCACACTACAGCCAAGGTCGAGGATATCTTTTGGCGGATTGGGCAACGCTGCCTTGAGAAGGGTGTGATAACTTTCCCGCAGCCGGGCATCGCCGTCGGCAATCTCCTGCTTCGACCATACGCGAGAATGTACCGCATAGGCAGCCACTTCCACTTCCATCGCCGGTTCCCAGCCGAGGTTACCTTCTTCATAGGCATGGAAGGACTGCAGGTAATAGTCTGGGTAGACGACATCTGGATTAGTGACCGCTGCCAGCTCCGCTTCCCATTCTGGCGACAGCTCCGCCTGGCCACCCCGCGATCGCAACTGGGCAACTTCCTGAGGCCAATAGACACCAATTAGCTCGGCCCGCTTGATCATCATGGAGCGTGCGCGGCTTTTCGCGAGTTGGGCCAGGGGCTTGATGGACAAAATGCCATTGACTAGTTGAGACACTGGGCCAAGGGCGGAGGGGTTGGAGGTGGAAGGGTTAAGAGCGGATGTCATAGAACGATAGTGGCAACTAACTATAGAATTAGAGCGATGTATGAGTACAGGCGGTTTGAAAATGGGTCGCGTACTGGAACGCGATCGCACTAGGGCACTTTATCCCCCTGTCAGTCATTATAGGAGCAACCCGTCCTCCCCCTTAAGCCAGTCTCGCTTAGATCTAGTCGCCAACTAGGGCAAGAGGTTGGCTTCTAGGCAAGGTTTAGGGGTGAGTGGGGGATCGAGATCAACGCTGAGGTTGCTACAGTTGATACCCATACTTTTCTATCCAAGGTTTCCCCGTAGAGAACCGAGTCAGCTAGGATAGATGATACATCGGCACAAAAAACGATTTAGCCCAAGCACAAAGACAGTGTTGAACTCAATGTATGAGGAGTGGAGCCATGTGCTTTTCTGCTACCGCGAGTTTCACCATCAGCGCCGCACTCCTGCCCATGGGAGGATGGTGCATCAATAAAGCCTGGCAGGGCGATCGCCACTACCTACCCCTGGCCGCCTTCCCGCTAGCCTTTGGCATCCAGCAAGCCATTGAAGGTATGGTGTGGCTGGGGCTAGATGCCCATAATTCAGCCATGGTTGCCACCGCTGCAACCGGATTTATCTTCTTTTCCCATGGGTTCTGGCTCGTCTGGACGCCGTTCATGGCCTTGATGATTGAAACGCGATCGCGCTTCAGGCAACTCTGGCAGATCATGATCCTGGTGGGGATGCTCTTGGCTGCCTATTTCCTGGTGCCCTTAGCGCTCAACCCTACTTGGCTAACCGTGACCATACAAGAGCGATCGCTCACCTATATCCTCCAAGATCTGGCATCTCATCCTATCTTAGAAGCTCTAGGGCGATCGCTTTACATTTCAACTATCTTAGCTCCATTACTGTTGGTGCATCAGTCTGCTGTGCAGGGTTTAGGCTGGCTAGTCCTCGGAGCCTTGGTGATCGTGTCGCGATTTTTTAGTGCAGCTTCAGTTTCTGTCTGGTGTTATTTTGCTGCGGTGGCGTCGCTCTATGTAGGTTATCTGTTTTCCCAAGACATTGCTGAAGAGCGATCGCTGCCAGAAGAAAGACAGACGATGAATCCCTGAATCCCTCAAATGCGTGAGATGAGAAGATCCATGGGCAACACGATGATGATCAGGGTTGTGGTTCCAGAACATGAACGCAACCCTGTGACCCATGACAGGATCTTCGAGGGGTTGAGTTAGCATAGGGCTAATCAACCCCGCCATACAATCCATGTCCCACTTCTCCGCCATCAAGACCCAGATTAAGAGTGCTGATGCTCTCCTGCAAGCCTTGGCAGACCTCGGCTTCCGCACCGTGGAACATCACACAACCGCCCAACCGCTCTATGGCTACCAAGGAGACCGGCGATCGCAAACCGCTGAGGTGATTGTTCGCCGCAAGCATCTTGGCCATCTCAGTAACGACCTTGGCTTCAAGCGCCAAGCTGACGGCACCTACCAAGCAATTATTTCTGACTACGATCGCGGCCATGACTATGGTCAAGATTGGCTCAATCAACTCACCCAGCGCTATGGTTACCATCACCTGAAAGCGATCGCCCCTGCCCAAGGGTTTGCGATCGAAGAGGAAGAAACGCTGGCTGATGGCACGATTCGTCTTGTGGTGGGTCGCTGGCAGTAAAGTAGACAGCGTTCAGCATCTAGCTAGCTTGGTCAAAGATTGCTAACCGGGAAACTGCCTAATCTGAAGGTAGGGCTAAGGATCGAGGTCGATCAGTCGGCCAAAGACCGCCAGGCTTTTATGTTCATAGACCAACAAATCTGTGGAACATATCTGCAGTACGAGATAATCTTCACAATCTGAAGTGTTGTTCACAAGACTTTGGAATCCTCCATGAATCATCCCAGGTAAGCGAGAGGAGTAAAACCTTAAAAGAAGATCTATAATGTCACCTCCGTTCTCACAAGCCTGACGTGCACTCTGTTCGCTCATGAAAGGGTTCATTGTTAGTACATTAATGCAAGCTCTTGGCGGAATGACGGTCGTTGCATGTCGAACATAGTCGTCTCTACTGGGTTTAGTCGCAACCATAGAGATAAGTGTGGCTGTTAACCCAGCAAGTACTATTGTACCCAGAGTATTCATAGGTGCTCCCTGTCAAAGATCCTGTTACCATTACATACATAGGCTTCAGGTGATATTGCGGATGCCTTGTTTATTTAATTTCTTGTTCGCGAGCGATAAGCATCTGGATATGCCAACAAGTAGGCTTGTTGTCCTAAGTAGCTGGCATTGACGTAAGTCAGAGCATTACGAGGAATGCTGATGATGCTTCCAGAGGTATGGCGTTTGTCCTATCTTGAATGCCGATACCCTACTCTTCGGTTGAGGATTCGGCGGTTATGCATGAAGTGCATGTCTAATGTTCAAGAATGCGCTAAAGGTCGCTGCGAATGCCGGATGCAACCGGATCGCCTTAACCTTCAGCAACACCTGTCAAAAGCCGATCGCTCTGTGGTACCCTTTGCGAGTTAGTGTCCTAGGGTACAACGGTGTCAACCAGACCCCTGAGACAATCGCCGATGAATGTCAACATTGAGGGAGTGCTATGAGCTATCGCATGGATCGCCGCGCCTATGCCGAAACCTACGGGCCCACCGTAGGCGATCGCATCCGATTGGCTGATACGGCTCTGATTATCGAAGTGGAGCAGGACTTTACCACCTACGGCAACGAGGTGAAGTTTGGCGGCGGCAAGGTGATCCGTGATGGCATGGGACAATCACCCATCTCCACGGCGGAGGGTGCGGTGGACACTGTGATTACCAATGCGCTGATTTTGGACTGGTGGGGCATTGTCAAGGCGGATGTGGGTCTCAAAAATGGACGAATCTACAAAATTGGCAAAGCTGGCAATCCCTATATCCAAGATGACGTAGACATTATTATTGGGCCAGGTACGGAGGCGATCGCTGGCGAGGGCATGATTCTCACGGCGGGTGGCATTGATGCCCACATTCACTTCATCTGCCCCCAGCAAATCGAGACAGCGATCGCTTCTGGGGTGACGACCATGATCGGCGGTGGTACGGGCCCGGCCACCGGCACCAATGCCACCACCTGCACGCCCGGTGCTTGGCACATTTGGCGGATGCTGCAAGCAACGGATGCCTTTCCGCTGAACTTTGGCTTCATGGGTAAGGGCAACAGTGCTCAGCAGCCAGGATTGATTGAGCAGGTGATGGCAGGAGTGATCGGGCTGAAGCTTCACGAAGACTGGGGAACGACTCCGGCAACGATTGATACCTGCCTGAGCGTTGCCGATGACTATGATCTCCAGGTCGCTATCCACACAGATACCCTCAATGAAGCTGGTTTTGTGGAAGATACGATCGCTGCCTTTAAGGGACGCGCCATTCACACCTACCATACGGAGGGTGCTGGGGGCGGTCATGCGCCGGATATTATCAAGGTTTGTGGTGAGTCTAATGTATTGCCCTCTTCGACGAATCCCACCCGTCCCTATACGGTGAATACGTTAGAAGAACATTTGGATATGCTGATGGTCTGTCATCACCTGAGCCGCAGCATTCCTGAAGATGTGGCGTTTGCAGAATCGCGCATTCGCCGAGAAACGATCGCCGCTGAAGATATCTTGCATGACTTAGGTGCTTTTAGCATGATTTCTTCCGATTCCCAAGCCATGGGGCGTGTAGGCGAGGTCATTATCCGTACTTGGCAAACGGCCCACAAGATGAAGGTGCAGCGCGGCCCCTTGGCGGAAGATAGCGATCGCAATGATAATCACCGGGCGAAGCGCTATGTGGCCAAGTACACGATTAACCCGGCGCTCACCCATGGCGTTGCCCATGAAATTGGCTCGGTTGAGGAAGGTAAGTTAGCGGATCTGTGTCTGTGGAAACCGGCGTTCTTTGGCGTGAAGCCAGAATTGGTGATCAAGGGCGGGGCGATCGCTTGGGCCCAGATGGGTGATCCCAATGCCAGCATTCCCACGCCCCAGCCGGTGCATATGCGGCCGATGTTTGGCAACTATGGGGGGGCGATCGCGGCGACGTCGTTGACCTTTGTCTCGAAGGCGGCGGTGGCTCAGGGGATTGCAGGTAAGATTGGGCTACAAAAGCCAGCGGTGGCGGTGATGAATATCCGTAATGTGGGCAAGGCGGATATGAAGCTGAATAACTATCAGCCGGTGATGGAGGTGAATCCAGAAACCTATGAGGTGCGGGCCGATGGTGAGTTGCTCACCTGTGAACCGGCGGAAGTGCTGCCTATGGCCCAGCGCTACTTCCTGTTTTAAGCCCTCGGGGGCGATCGCTGCTCCCTCAATTATTGGCAGGAACGATATACTCAGGATCGAGCCTCCATTCGTGCATCTTAGCCCCTCGCCCTCCGGGAGAGGAGTTTGGGGCGAGGGTGCAAGGGTGACCACTCACCTTAACGTGATGCTCCGGTGGGACTCATATCAAATTCGGTCAGATACGCTATTCATTCAAGGCTGTAGCAGTACCCAAATGTCTGTAGCCCCCTTGTCAAGGGGGCGGCGAAGCGGGGGATCGAATGCAGGATGTCCCGGCCACGAGCATTGCCCCGGACTCGATCATTAGACCTTGCGGAGATCCTGTTCGTAGCGTCAAATCGTAGCGCCCAATCGCGCCAAGGAGTATGGCATGTTTCAGGCGACCCGCCGCCGTTTAGCTCTGTGGTATACCACCGTGACAGCGGTGCTGCTGCTGCTGTTTGCCACTGGGTTTTACGTCTATGTGCGCAATACCTTGGTGGAGCGGGTAGACGATACCCTCAACCATGTGGTGGAAATTATCGGGCGATCGCTGGTGATTGAGGCCGTTCCCCAAGATAATCCCCTCGCGCCGCGTCAGTATCAGGTCAACCTAGAGGCAAGTTTTCGCGACAATGCCGATACGGTGGAGGATGACCATATCGATCTGGAATGGTTCAGTCCTACAGGTGATCTGCTATGGTCTACCTTCGCCAGTCAGCCCCAGATTCCGGTGCACCTCAATCCCCAGGGTGAGACGGTGCATCTGAGCGACGACCAAGTGCTGCGCCAGGTAACCCAACGGATCGAGCGGGGGCGGCAGGTGTTGGGCTATTTGCGGGTAAGTCATCCTTGGTTTGAAGTAACCAAACCTACACGGCGGCTAATTGTGGATTTGAGCCTAGGCACCAGCTTGATGGTGGGTGGGGTGGCGGCCATTGGCTGGCTGCTGTCGGGGTTGGCGATCGCCCCCGTGCGCGACTCCTACCAACGGCTGAAGCAGTTCACCGCTGATGCATCCCACGAATTGCGCAACCCAATTGCCGTGATTCAAACCAATGTGCAAGCGGCGCTCACCGATCCAGATCCGGAATGGCAGCAGCAGCAGCTTCAGGTGGTGGAACGGCTCACCCGGCGATTGGGGCGACTGGTGGATGACCTCCTCTTCCTGGCCCGCCAAGATAGTAGCCTGGTGACGCTGCGGCAAGACCCGATCCAGCTTGGGGAGTTGCTCACCGAAGTGTTGGAAGAACAGCACAGCATGGCAGATGAAAAGGCGATCGCCCTCCATTTGACCCAGACCAAGTCCCAGCCCAGTCCAGCCAGCCGCTGCCTGCGGGGCGATCGCGATCAGCTGAGTCGCCTCTTTACCAACCTGGTCAGCAACAGCATTCGCTACACCCCCAACGGCGGTCAGGTGCAGGTCATCCTAGAGGGGCGATCGCGCCATGGTTTGCCGGGGTTGGAGATCATCGTCCAGGATACCGGCATTGGCATCCCCCCTGATGCTCTGCCCCATCTCTTTGATCGTTTCTACCGGGTTGATCCAGCTCGCACCCACAGCAGTGATGGCGATCGCCCCCAGTCGGCCGGATCGGGTTTGGGTCTGGCGATCGCTCAGGTGATTGTCGAAAACCACCACGGCACCATTACGATCGACAGCAGTCCTCCGCAGGGCACCCGCGTCACCGTTTTTCTACCCCAAGGGGAGCGATCGGAGGATGTGCCGACCTAAAGAGGGGTAGCATTACCCACCGTGCAGTTACTTATGAGAAGAGGGTTGAGCGACGCCGAAACCCGGCAACTTAGCGTCATTGAATGGCATCCACCTACTGATCGTAGGGAGCGATCGCTAGCGGATAAACGATAGGTCGATATTGCCAAAATGTAGACAGAGGGCTAGATTCATGGTTTCGAGAACCTGAACGAGCCATTGCACCGTCGCCTGTTCACAGCTTTCATAATGGTTGAACAGGATCGAGAGGCGGCGTTCTAGGTAGGGCTTCACCTTACGGCAAATCAACACAATCTTCAGCAACAGCCCAGCCGTGACCACCGGGCCAAGATTGGTGATTAGATCCATGAACACAAAATGTCGAGGATTTTGGGGACTTTCGACCACCAAGAAGTTCAGAAGCTGACTGCAGGTACGCACAACCAGGAAATCACTGAGACGGCGATCGTCATTTTCCGGCGATGCAACTCGAAGCTGTTGATAGAGCTGATTGCTAAACTGCCGAGCCCCATAGTCGCCATCGACGGAAGACGTGATGTATTCAAACAAATCATTCTTAAACACCCGGTAGGACGGCGTATGTTGGCTACGGGTCATAAACCCTTGGGCCAAGTCGCGATAGGTATTCGAGCCATCCACCCGTCCTAGATAATGCTTCAGCGCTCCTCCTAGGGCGCGATCGCCTAAGAGGGTAGGATTTTGCACCGTTGGTGCAGCGATCGCGGCAGCGGTGGGAGACATCGCAGGCGATCGCCGCACCATCGACGTTACATAACGACTCAGGTCTACTTCAAACTGGCGCTGACGTTCAGCCTGGAGCTTGCGAACGGTAGATTTTTGTTCTGAAACGCTATCGTCATTCAGCAAACAATGCTCGTAGAGGTAGGGATAGCGGGGAATCAACATGCCCAGATCTTGGGAGTCAGAGCGATTGGGCTCCAGTTGCTCGCTCAAGACCCTGGCTAAGCGCCGGAGGGTGAGGCATTGCTCCGTGCTGGTAAAATCAACCACCAAGTCTTGTAAGCGGCGAGTGCTGCGCGAGCGGTACAGCCCCCCTGATGTTGGCCGCGCTTGCACTTGATCAAACAGGGCAATTAAGTCCAGCACGGCGGGTTGAAACTGCGATCGCGCTTGCCAACGGTTAATGAGAATATGGCAACAGCGATTCACGACAAAGCGGAATTCTTCATCGGCAGAGCCCGAACAAACCACCTGCGCTAAGGCCGTGGATATCTCGCGATCGCTGTAGGCTCCACCATCAATAAACAGTGACTTGAACCGCTGGATGAGGGCTTCCGGTGGCTCGCGATCAACCCACTGCAAGAAATGGTCATACAACGCCTGTTCGCTAGATTCAATCGGTCTGCTATAGCTGCTCATGAGCTGAATGAACAGAACGAGCTCGTTCTGAGGTGAGGGTGAATGATCGTAATCTCAATAGCGAAGGTGTTTCAGCTAAAACTGATGGTGATAGGAGCGTCCATTAACTTAACTCAAGTCAGCCCCTAGTGGATAGACCCATATGCCGATTGACAAGAGTGTCTGGATTTGCGTTTAAAGAATGATTTTAAGAATAATCGTGCCCTATATGGTACTACAGCAGCAGGCAACCTCAGGGTGATCACGGTCATATCATCGGTTAAATCTGTCCAAAAATGATGATTTTTTAGTGAAGACTCCGTGAAGTTGCGGAGATGATCCATGAGGGGTAGATGAACCTTTCGATCGTCAAGGCCATCAGCACCCTGCGTCAGGCGTCCAGAGGAGCGGTATGATAGCACCTAGATTATGTGCCGTACGGATTGGAGAGTAACGCTCCCCCTTGACGATCGCTCTCCAGTCCTTGGGCTAAGGGGTCTGTTCAACCTTCGCTAGTTTTGTCAGGTGTTGCAATCTCTATGGTCAAACCGTTTACCCTGGCCGATCTCGGT
This sequence comes from Leptolyngbya sp. DLM2.Bin15, assembly GCA_007694125.1. Classification (GTDB taxonomy): domain Bacteria; phylum Cyanobacteriota; class Cyanobacteriia; order RECH01; family RECH01; genus RECH01. Next base: position 2,497 of record RECH01000344.1, on the reverse strand, counting down.
GCTCTCCTGCCTGCTGCCACCAGCCCCTCTAACCTGGATCTGCATCAGGCGATCGCCCATGTGACCACCGACAGCCGGGCCCTACAGCCGGGGGATCTGTTTGTGGCGCTGCGGGGCGATCGCTTTGATGGCCATAACTTCGTGGCCCAAGTGTTAGCGCAGGGGGCGATGGCGGCGGTGGTGGATCAGATTCCCCCAGGGCTGGAAGCCGCACCCTTGTGGGTGGTGCCGGATACCCTGGCGGCCTACCAAGCCCTAGGTCGCGGCTGGCGGCAGCGTTTCCCAGGGCCCGTTGTGGCGGTGACCGGGTCGGTGGGTAAAACAACGACGAAGGAGCTGATTGCGGCGGTGCTGGGCACCCAAGGCGCGGTGCTGAAAACCCGCGCTAACTACAACAATGAAATTGGCGTCCCCAAGACCTTGCTCGAACTGACAGAGGCCCATCAGTTCGCGGTGGTGGAGATGGGCATGCGGGGGTTGGGGGAAATTGCCCTGTTGACCCACATTGCCCAGCCCGATATTGCGGTGATCACCAACGTTGGTACGGCCCACATTGGTCGCCTGGGCTCAGAGCAGGCGATCGCCAATGCCAAGTGCGAACTGCTGGCCAACCTCCGTCCTGATGGCATAGCTATCCTCAACCACGACAACCAGCGGCTGATGGACACGGCCACCACGGTCTGGAACGGTCGCATCCTCACCTACGGCCTAGACGGGGGCGATCTCCAGGGTGAATGGACAGCTCCCAACCAACTGCGGGTGCAAGGAAAGGCGATCGCTGTGCCGCTGCCCGGTCGTCATAATGCCATCAACTACCTTGCCGCCCTAGCGGTGGCCCAAGCAGTGGGTATCGACTGGACAACCCTCGGTGACGAGGTGCCGGTGACCTTACCCGAGGGGCGATCCCGTTGCCACAGCTTGCCCCAGGATGTGATGGTGCTGGATGAAACCTATAACGCGGGGGTAGAATCCATGACCGCGGCCCTGCGGTTGCTGGCGGATACGCCCGGTCAGCGTCGCATTGCCATTTTGGGAACCATGAAAGAGCTGGGCGAGCGATCGCCTGCCCTCCACCAGCAGGTGGGTCAGGTGGCCCAGCAGCTTAACCTAGACCAGGTGCTGATCTTGGCCGATCCCGAGGAACGAGATGCATTGCTCGCAGGGGCTGGATCGATTCCCTGCCATGCCTTTGAGACCCATCAGCAGGTGATTGATTATCTCCTAGACAGCGTTCAGCCCGGCGATCGCTACCTGCTCAAAGCATCTCGGGCTGTGGGGCTAGATCAAGTAGTCAACGCGCTGCTGGCCCAGTGGTCGCCCAGCCCATGACCGTTACTCAACCCATCATCATTGCCCAGACCCTGATGATTGCGTCAAGATAAAGACGCAGAGGATTATTCAGACGATGGGAACGCAGTATGGTCTTGATTCGAATTCCAAAACCCTGGCAGGTGATCGACCAGCCAGTCACCGCTGAAGCCGCCTTCTGGGGACGGCGTAAGTTTATGAAATCTATGATCGGTCTAGGGGCGATCGCCGCCGCTGCACCACTCACGGCCTGCCAAGCCTCCACCCAGGGCAAACGCGATCCCTTGGCGGGGGTGCAGGATCTCAATGCCGTAGCTAATGCCAACTTTCGGGAGGGCGATCGCCCGATCACCGGCCGCCAACTTGCCGCCACCTACAATAACTTCTACGAATTTGGCGGCACTAAGTCCATCTGGCAAAATGCCCAGGCCTTACCCACCAATCCCTGGACGCTGAACGTCGGCGGTTTGGTCAAAAATCCTACCACCTACGGTCTAGAAGACCTACTCAACTTTCCCCTAGAGGAACGGGTCTACCGCTTCCGCTGTGTAGAAGCTTGGGCCATGGTGGTACCTTGGATTGGCTTCCCCATGAGCCGCATTTTAGACGCCGTGGAACCCAGCAGCGATGCCAAATATGTCCGCTTCACCTCCTACTACGATTCGGAAGTGACCAAAGGCCCCGGTCTACGATCGTCCTTCCTACCCTGGCCCTACACCGAAGGGCTGCGCATCGAGGAAATGGCCAACGACCTCGCCTTTTTTGCCGTGGGAGCCTATGGGCAAACTCTGCCCAAGCAGCACGGTGCTCCTATCCGCATGGTGGTGCCTTGGAAATATGGCTTCAAGGGTGCTAAGTCGGTGGTGGGCATTGAGTTTGTGGCCGAGCAGCCGGCCACGTTTTGGAACACCATCAACGGCAACGAATACAAGTTTGAATCGAATGTGGAGCCGGATGTCCCCCATCCTCGCTGGTCGCAAGCGACAGAACGCTTGGTGGGCCCTGGCTCTGAGTTTTCCTGGGAACAGCAACCGACACTGCTCTACAACGGCTATGCTGACTACGTCGCCGATTTGTATGCTTAGCTGATCTAGGTCTGGCTAATCTCTGGGATTTCTGGCAGGGTTTTGGCTTCGGCTTCGCTCAGCCAGCGTAGTCTCTGAATCAGGGTTCCTGGTAGGGTTTTGGC
>RECH01000197.1 GCA_007694125.1 Leptolyngbya sp. DLM2.Bin15 | reverse complement strand
ACCGTCGAAATCGAGAAACAGCACGCCTTGAGAATGAACGAGCTGAGGAAAGAGAACGAAGAGAGGAGGAAGCTCGACGAAGAGAATCGGCAGACGCACGAGCAACGAATGAACGAGATGAGGAAAGACAACGCGCGGCTCGCCGAGCTCGAATCCAAAATCGATGGATCGTTCTTCAAGCACGGTATTTACTCGACCCCACTGCCGAAGTCGAAGCAGCCCTAGGGGATTTTGTGCAGTTTTTGCAGGAATACGGCGAGTTTGAGTAGAGTGGGCATTGCCCCCCTATTTGACTACTCGTCAGTGCGGTAGCGCACGGTAATTCGGCCTTGTTCGTCGGCTAGGATTTCGCCCCCTAGAGATTCAATGCGCTCAATAGCGAGGCGGCGGGTTTCATCGTCTACGGCATGACTAGCAATTTGCGCCCAGGCACTAATTTGGGCGGCTTTGCTGGTAGGATTTTCGGCAAGGAACTGAGCGGTTTGGCGCGACGCCTGGGCTACTGATTCAGCATCAGGCAATGTTGATTGTTCGGCCCAATCAGCCGCCGTTTCAAAGGACTCCCGTGCCCCTTCGCCATCGCCTAGAAATAATAGCTTATCAATGCCCATGTAGCGCCAAACAAAGTACCCCCCTTCTGGAGTATTGGGGGTCATAGTTGATACGCCCTGGGTCATCAAATCTACGGCGCGATCAGGATCGCCAGCAAATAGAGAGGTGCTAGTGGAAAGGTAGAGGTAGGGGGTGACAAAGTATGGATCGTTACCAACAATGACTTCAAAAAACTCTGGACTCAGGCGATAGCCAAGTTGACTGCGCACTTCCATGTTGCCAAAGTATTGCAGGAAGTTAAGGAATGTCCAGTTGGCGACCATGTTGTCGTAGCCAAAGGTTGGTAATTGGCGCAACAGCAACAATTGAGCCAGATCACGCTGATCCTGAAGTTGTAGCTGAGCCAAGGGCTGGGCTTCTGTGGACTGAATGACCTGTAGCCGTTGCCCTTGCAACCACACGACCGCTAATAACAAGCCTGCCCCCAACGGCCAAGGCCAAAAACGACGCAGCCAAACAGACTTAAACATAGCCACCGCCATGATCAGAGAACCAAACGACCATAATGAAGTTTTCTAGATCACCTACATCCATAGTAGCCCTGATTGGTGGGCTGTATGGGGGCTTTGCCCTGTTGAGGACTGATGTGCGCTCCCGGTTACTCAGGGTTTATAGTATTAGCTCAGGGAGGACGTAGAGGAAGACTTCTAGTTTGCCGAGGGCGTCTGCGACTTGTTGGGCGGCGGTTTCTGGGGTGATGGGTTCTAGCGTAATCAGGTTCATGGGATGGGTGCGCTGCCAAAAATCGACGAGGGCGGTGAAGGGTTTCGGCCCGTCCCACAGTTGCAACAGTAGCGCGGCTACGTCATAGCTAATGGTCACAGGGCTGAGGGTGGGCAGGTTTAAAGAGGTGCTGATGATAAATGGCCCGTTTTTCTGGATAGCTTCTAGGGCGGATTCTTGGAATGCCTCAGTTCGCAGTTGGGGATGTAGGGTTACCTGCGAATGGAGCCAGTCATCTAAGGTCCATTCGGCAACGGGCAAGGGCTCTGGCTTTTGACGGGGATGGGTGCACCAAAAATCTAGCAGTCGATGAATTGGATGTAATAATTCATAAATTGTTAGCGCCGTTTCTTGGGAGCTATCGGCTAATCCGATGGCTAGATAGCTGGGTAAATCATCGGGATCTTTGAATAAGTCTGTTACATTCCATCGCCGCCATTCCAACATGTTTATAAACTCAAGATCTGCTCTTCTTATACCATCGAACATATCAGCAATACGATAGCCTTTATCTCCTTTTAAGAGTTGATTTGCTAGTAAAAGTTCTTTACTGGTTTCTTCATCTTCTTCTTCAAAGGATGAATTCCAGGTCATTTTTTTTAGGAAGACTTCTGGATTTAGTTCTTTCATGATCTCGATCACGATGGGAATGGCCATATCTTCGGCTTCCTCCTCCATAAGCCCAATGATGTTAAAGAACTCCTGGGCACTGAAAAAGTTTCGCCGCTGCAATTTACTATGAAGGTTTGCACGAATGATGCCTTCAGGTTTTAGGACAGCCTTGAGTGCCGCTAGCCCCCTAGCGATATCATCAAAGAAGTACAGCACTTCATCGCAATTGATATAGTCGAAGCTCAGACCAAGTTGATCAATATCTTCGATGGATAAAACATGGAACTCTACAGTATCTTGATAGCTATGATACGCAATGCGCTGTTGAGCCAGTTCAATGGATTTAGGGGATAGATCAATGCCAATAATTTTTGCCCCAGGATTTGCTTTGGCCAAAACAAGGGCTTTATACCCGGTTCCACACCCGGCATCAAGGATGAGCTTTTGCTTGGTATCTACGACTTGGCGATGGCACAGATAGTAGGGGGTCACTAGGTTATGGGTGAATAGCTCATTACCCACTTCCCTAGGCACGGTTTCGATGGAGTAGCGAGGATAGGGGCCAAAGTCAAACTGCCGCCGCATCCGTTCTAAAAAAGCGGCTTGAGATTCGGAGGAGAAGGGATCCATGGCTTGTGATAGATGACAAACAAAACGAACTTAAGTGTGGTGCTAGGCTAGGCTCAAACAGCCAAAGGGCCATTCTGCAGGAGAACAGCCCTTTGAAGACTACCCGATCAGGATGTCACAACGCCTGATTACTTACAATCAGGCCGCTTGGCCGTCGCTTCCGTCGCCATCACACTAGCACCCGCTACACCTAGGCTAGTTGGGTTCTCGAGTTCAGGAACCGTGCCCGGAACCTTCCCAATACAGAGTAGAGCAGTGGTGGTAGCGTTTCCGCCGCCATCCTGCAGCGTGTACGTCACCCCTGTGTACCCTAACAAAGCAGTATCCTTAGGAGCCGCGTTTACCCGAACGCCCTTAGTCCAATCCGTGTTGTTACCAATCTGGGCCAGTGTATTTGCAGTACCCGCAGCACCAGCCGCCGAGCCGTCGGCGATACTTCCGTAGACATAGAACTGGGTGGCTGTTTGAATGCCTAAGCCCAGCAGGTCAATTTTAGGTGCAAATTCAGGGGCCTCTAGGCGGTAGGCTTGTTGGGCGCGGTTCACGGAGCCGACGTAGGTGGTGGCTTCGGATTGGCGGGCGCGGTTGGCTTGGTTGAGGAAGGCGGGCAGGGCGATGGCAGACAGAATGCCGATGATGATGATCACAACCAGCAGTTCAATCAGGGTGAAGCCGCCGTCTTCTTTCTTGTTGTTCAAGAATTGCAGTAGCTTGTAGTTCCAAGTGGTTTTCATAATGGGTGTCTCCTTGGGAAGCCAGTAGGGTTTGTTCGCTTCTTTAACTAACCTACCCACCTCGCCCAGGTTTCCTATCACCCTGGGCAAAATTTCTTTCCTGGGGCCAGGTTGGGGGGGCAACCTAGGCCGCAAAATCCCTATGGGGAAAGGGGTGTGGGCTTTTGTGTGCTTTTGTAAAAACTAGGCGGTTGGGGCGGCGGGGCCAAGGAGGGCAGTCCGTGGGTCAGTGGCAGGGTGGGCATTGCCCACCCATGCAGCCAGGTCAGCGGTCGCCGTATTCCTGCAAACACCGGAGGACATCCGCTACGGCGGTTTCGACTTTGGGGCTGGGGTCAAGTCAAGACCGTGCTTGGGGACGCATCCATCGATTTTGGATTCTAGCTCGGCGAGCTGCGCGTTCGCTTTCCACAGGGCTGCGTTGCCTTTCCTCAGATCGGTCATCCGCAGCGGTGGCATCGGGTTCCTCATCGAATCCGGCAGGTCAGCTCATTCCCTAGGCCAAAGTCTCCATCGGTGTGTTCGGTGAGGGTGATGGGCAGGGGCGAGGCCTTCCAGATGCCGTCGCAGTAGTCGCGGATGGAGCGGTCGGAGGAGAACATGCCCATGCGAATGGCGTTGAGGATGGCCATGCGCGTCCAGTCGTCGGTGCGGCTGTAGGCTTCGCCCACGGTGTGCTGGCCGTCGAGGTAGGACTGGTAGTCCGCCAGCAGCAGGTAGGGATCGTGGTAGAGCAGTTTGTCCAGCAGGGGCTTGAATAGGCCGCCGTCGCCTTGGGAGAAGTGGCCGGAGGCAATCAGGTCGATGGCGTCCTTCAGTAGGGGGTTGGCCTGGTAGTAGTCGTAGGGGTTGTAGCCCTGGGCCTTGAGGTTGACCACCTGATCGGCGGTGAGGCCAAACAGGAAGAAGTTGTCTGCCCCCACGGCGTCACGGATTTCGATGTTGGCCCCATCCAGGGTGCCGATGGTGAGGGCACCGTTCATGGCGAACTTCATGTTGCCCGTGCCGGAGGCTTCGTAGCCAGCGGTGGAAATTTGCTCTGATAAATCCGAGGCCGGATAGATGCGCTGGCTGTTGGTGACGTTGTAGTTGGGTAGAAAGATCACCTTCAGCTTGTTGTGCAGGTCGGGATCTTTGTTCACCATGTCGCCCACGGCGGTGATCAGTTTGATCATCAGCTTGGCCATCCAATAGCCCGGAGCCGCCTTGCCCGCAAAGATGAAGGTGCGAGGGGTGATCTCCAGGTTGGGGTTTTGCTTCAGTTGGCTGTAGAGGGTGACGATGTGGAGCACGTTGAGGTGCTGGCGCTTGTACTCGTGGATGCGCTTCACCTGCACATCGAACAGGGAGGCGGGATCGACCAAAATGCCAAACTGGTCATGGATGCGGCTGGCCAGATCACGCTTGACGGCCTGTTTGATGCCGTGCCATTCGTCCCGGAAACCGCTGTCATCGGCCAGGGGTTCCAGTTGCTTCAGTTCGTCCAGGTGCTTGATCCAGCGGTCGCCGATGCGGCTGGTGATTAGGGTGCTGAGGCGAGGATTACTCAGCACCACCCAGCGGCGGGGGGTGACACCGTTGGTGACATTGCAGAATTTTTCCGGGAACAGTTCGTAGAAATCCCGCAGCACGGTTTGCTTCAGCAGTTCGCTGTGCAACGCGGCGACCCCGTTGATGGTGTGGCTGCTGACACAGGCTAGGTTCGCCATCCGCACATAGCGCTCGCCACCTTCGTCAATCAGCGACATCCGGGCCAGCCGTCCGGCATCCTTGGGGAACCGCATCCGCACCAGTTCCAAAAAGCGGCGGTTGATTTCGTAGATGATCTCCAAATGGCGGGGCAGCAGTTTGCCGAAGAGGCTAATCGGCCATTTCTCCAGGGCTTCGGGTAGCAGGGTATGGTTGGTGTAGGCGAAGGTTTTTTGGGTAATTTCCCAGGCCATCGTCCAGTCTAGGCCATGCTCATCCAGCAGCAGACGCATCAGTTCCGCTGAGGCAATGGCGGGGTGGGTGTCGTTGAGCTGGATAGAAAACTTTTCGTGGAATTTCTCAATCGGCAAGCCCTGACCCTGGAGGATGCGGAACATATCCTGCAACGAACAGGAGACAAAGAAAACCTGCTGCTCTAGGCGCAGTTGCTTCCCAGCCTGGGTTTCGTCGTTGGGGTAGAGCACCTTAGTCAGGTTCTCGGAGGAAACCTTTTTCTCCACCGCCCCGTAGTAGTTGCCCTGGTTGAACACCTCAAAATCAAAGGACTCGATGGCCTCGGCCTTCCACAGGCGCAGGGTGTTGGCCGTATTCACCTGGTAGCCCAGGATCGGCGTGTCGTAGGGGACGCCCAGCACCTCCCGTTCCGGCACCCAGCGCACCCGGTAGCGACCTTGGTCGTCGGTGTAGGTCTCGGTGTGGCCACCAAATTTCACCTCCACCGACCATTCGGGCCGCACCACCTCCCAGGGGTTGCCGTTGCGCAGCCATTTATCGGTGCGCTCCACCTGCCAGCCGTCCTTAATGTCCTGGTGGAAAATGCCGAACTCGTAGCGAATCCCGTAGCCCAGGGACGGAATTTCCAAGGACGCCATGGAATCCAAATAACAAGCCGCCAAGCGTCCCAGACCACCGTTGCCCAAACCAGGTTCCTCTTCCTGGGCCAGCAGGTCGTCAAAGTCTAGTCCCAGTTCTTGAATCGCCTGCTTCACCTCGTTATAAAGGCCCAGGTTGATGAGGTTATTACCCAGGTGTGGCCCCATCAAAAACTCCGCCGACAGGTAGCACACCGTCCGCGCCCCTTGCTGGGTATAGCGCTCAACGGTAGTATTCCAGCGGTGTAGCATCCGATCCCGCACCAGGTAGGCCAGGGCCATATAGTAGTCGTGCTGGGTGGCCAAGGCGACGGGCTTGCCCTGCACAAAGAACAAATTGTTCAAAAACGCCCGCTTAATGCTGTCAATGCTGGAACCCGTGCGTTCTCCAGCCAGGGCAATGGCGACAGCGGCATCGGTAGTGGCAATGTTGTCCATGGATGGGTAGACCTCAGGCTCCAACATATTTTTAGTAGCAGGTGAGTGACAGGGTGTCGTGACAGGCTGCGACTATAACCCTATCAGATCAAACCCAGGAATGAAGGATTGTGACCTAGGACACGGTTTAACGGAAGTTAAAGGGATGACCTGGGTCCCTCAACGGCTTCGCCACCGGGAGGAGGATCAAGGGATCTCGGCCTCCGTCCTGGGGATCCTGTTTACAGGTTATGTGGCCCCCTCGCCCCTCTGCCCATGGCCCCTGGGCCGTTGACTACGGCGGTTTCCTCCAGCCCAGGGGTTAATGCTGTCGGCGCTGATCTGGGGATTCGGCTTTAGCGGGCCGTAAGCGGGCCACGAGCAACTGCCGTTCGCAGGATCGCTAGATTAGAGGGAAGTCTTTGCTCGCTTCCGCTTCAACAAACCACCAAACAGAGCGACTGAAGCGAATCCCAGAATCGTAGATGGTTCAGGAACCGGAACAGCTTCAGGTTCATGCCTGCCAATAAAAGCGACGGCATCGTTGAAGCACTCTTGAATTAGGCTAGCGATGAAATTCCCTTCAGGCAGCAACGACCGAGATACACTAAACCCAAAGGTGTGTGTGCCAGTTTGGGCTAGGTTAGCGCCAAAGTCGAGGGTACTTAAATCAGCAGCCCAGACATCTCCAATTCGAGTTCCGGATGCCATAACGTTGTCTGTAGACTCTCCCATGTAGGTGCGGTGGTCTGCAATCGCACCCATCTGAGGTGTGCCATTTGAATTTGTCACCGTATTCATGTAGCTCGTGACGGTTGACCACCCATCGTTAATGGCTGTGACACTCTTTGTGGTTGCGTTGGCATAAAGACCTAGGAGGGGTACGCCAGAACCATTCGCAGCAGAGAACCGTATGCCATATAGGCTTCCATTCGCGTCAGGGAAGCTACGTCCAGTGAAGTTTAGAAAGAAATCACCCCATCCAATATGCCCATTGGAGTTGAGTTGCGGATAGATGCCGCCATCCGCAGGCATATTGGAACTGATTGCAAAGGAAAAGGTATCGGCTTCATCATCAACCCGAAGCGCCATACCATAGGTTTCAAAGGCAGTTCCCCCAACCACTGTTGGCCCACCAATAAATCCACGGGCGGTGCTGTCATTGAAGGAGTCAGAAATATAGATCCAGTCATTGGTAAGCGTTGCACCAAACGCCATAGCACTCGTTGATGTGATGCACGCTGCCGTGACGATGCCACCAACGACTATGTTTCTCGCGATCTGATTAAGCATTTGAGATGTCCTATATGTGTTCAACAACATTGACTCAGCCCAGCTTTACTCTTGAACTAGGATGGATAAACCAAAAGCGTCAGCCCCCTTCGGCCTATAACAATCACTGAACTATCAATAGGCAAAACGCTGTCCTGAAACGGGTAAATCAGTTCAGCTCGCCAATAGGTCGCCCAGCATTTGATTTGATACCTTGGCTCAAGGCTCGCAACCACCGTCCCTACGGCTGGGTAAGAAAACCAATGGGTTACAAAGGGAAAGTCCACCACCTGCACCTCGCTGATTGCTGGCATTAACGTCTGTGTGGGCATGACTCGGGACGCCTTGCAGGATCGAGAGCTAGACCGATGTAAGTGATTGCCGACGCAATCATGGCTCAAGTTCCTGCTCGGTGTGTATGTCACCCAAGGTAGAGCCTGCCTAGGGAAAGTCCTAAGATACAAGCGCTGGAATCTGTGCCAGAGGCGTTGGATGACTGACCCCACAAACGTTGGTTGTGAGACAGTAAGCTGTCTTAGATGCGTTAAAATACTGAAGAGCCTGTCGTAAATAAGACCTACCTATCAAGGTGTCCCCCATGACTTCAGACCCCGGCCCAATGAGCCGTACGTGGCATCTGGAGCGCCTCTACGGCGACTTGTCCTGGGCCAAAGCACAGCGTAACGGTCGAGAGAACGCCATGCTGTCCGATGTTGAGTGGAACTATGTTCAAGGGCTGTTGGCAGGAGCATCCCCCGCAGAGATAGCCCGACAATGGAATGTTGTTTCGGGGACAGTACGGGGGGTTCTCTGTGATGTCATCTACCCTTGCGTAAAGCTGTTATCCCACCATCACACCCAGCAAGAAGTTACCATTCGTCAGTGGTCGGACGTCGCCCCAGCTCTCGAACAACTGGGCTACAGAAACTATTACGTCCAGGGTGATAACCCCTTCCCGACTTCGACCTCCTGTTGGGAAGGGGCTCCGGAGGTCGAAGTCTTATTTGGTCGAGGGCAGAGTTTGGCAGATCTCCGACGGCAGATTGTAGATGAGCAACGCAAGGTTGTTTTGCTAACTGGCGTGGAAGGCGTTGGCAAAACGGCCCTAGCCCGTCGTTTCGCTGAACAGTTGGAGGGTGAGCTGGGCTATTCAATCCTTTGGGTTTCAATGGCAGCGGCTCCTTTACCAGAAATGGTGTTGGCAAAGATCCAACGGTTGTTGGGTTCACAGTCAACAGCCACACCCCGCACACTGGAAGAGCACTGGCTACAGATTATTCAGATCAGGCCAGAGGCTCCATGGTTAGTGGTTTTAGATGAGATGGACAATGTATTAGAACATCAAAAGTATCGACCAACCCACAAAGGGTATCAGATATTCTTCCGGCAAGCCTGCCAAACAAACCATACGGGACATGTATTAGTAACCAGTTCCCAGAAGGTGACAAACCTATGCTTTCTGAAGAATAAGGGCTTGCCGATAAAGCTGTTTAAGTTAGATGGATTAGACAAACAAGCCACAAGTGAGCTGTTAGAACACTTAAATATAGAGTGTCAAAATCATCAAGGTTGTGATAGTGTTCAGAAAATTTACAATGGTAATCCCCAACTGATTCGGTTCCTGGCAACCAGCATTCGAGAATTCTTCAATGGCAAACTTAGTCAATTTGCCGAACTCAATACAATTTTGATCGATGAACAAATGCGTCTTCTTCTCGATATGCAATGGCAGCGTCTCTCTCCCCTTGAACAGAACGTTTCACGGGAATTAGCAGATGCGGATCGGCCACTTTCGATCTCAGAACTACGTAATCGCTTAAATAACCCAGTTAGTACTGGATCCCTTATTGATGTATTGAGATGCCTGAAGGATTGTGAATTTATTGAGCAGGTAGTCGGCAAACGGCAAGGTGAGGCTGGCTATCAACTCCGCCCTCTGATCTATAAATATCTATCCGACTATCTGAACTATACCTAAGTACCCTATTAAACTGAGTGGGATTGTTTGCCATGCTCAAGTCAGGTGATCTGCTGAATCAACGCTACAAAATAATCAGGCAAATTGCTAGCGGTGGATTTAGCCTGATCTTTGAGGCTCAAGACATCTATCAGCGTAATTTTAGCAATGGCTTTGGCTTGCAATCCTCAAAGGCGGTCAAAATCCTAAAGATTTTTCACTATTCAGGACACCAGCAACCAGAGGCAGAATTTTTATTTAGGCGAGAGATTGCCTTACTGAAACAGCTCAGTCATCCTCAAATTGTTAAGTACATTGATGACTTTGACCTCGTTATTGGCCAAAGCCTTGTCCCTTGTTTAGTGTTGGGTAAAGCGGTTGGAGTCAACCTAGATGACTGGTTACGTCAGAACGGAGCCATTCCTGAAGCACTAGCCCTAGATTGGCTCAGCCAATGTGCTAATATCCTCAGCTACCTTCACGTTGAGAAACAGATTATTCATCTTGATATTAAGCCCAGTAACTTTATACTGACGATATCTGGCGAGCTTGTGCTAATTGATTTTGGCATTGCTAGGCCCTTATCTGAAACCTTTATTGCTAAGATGGCTGATGAGGGAGACCCACAAGCACATCGAGCTGGCACCCATTGGTATATGGCTCCAGAACAGTTTGCAGGTCGCCCTAATCCCAGATCGGATCTCTACGCCCTGGGCCGAACCATCATTCAAGCTCTAGCCAATCAACCACCTGATCAGATTGCCGAAGATGATGAAGGAGGCTGGCTCTGGGATGAATTTGCGCCTCACCTTTCCCCAGCCTTGAGTTCTCTCTTAGAAGACATGACCACTCATGCTGTGGCTCACCGTCTAGCCGACGCTCGCACCTTAACCAGGCGCATCGATCACATCATTCAAACCTACTATGCTGATCCGAGATCGCCGTTGGTTCAGTACGTCCATAATGCAACCAGGGCGATCACTACCAGCCTACTTATCACGGGGCTGGTGGCGGGCGGAAAATTCCTAGGACTCTTGCAGCCCTTAGAGTTATACGTTTATGACCAACTAGTTCGCCTACGTCCCGATACCGAAGGGCCAGATCCGAGGATGCTGATTATCAAAGTCACACCGGAAGACCTTAGGCGACAACGGGAACTCAATATTAGAGACTCCAGTTCATTGTCAAATATTGCCCTTCAACAGCTATTAGCTAAAATTCAACCCCATAACCCGGCTGTCATTGGTCTCGATATTTACCGAGAAGACCCACTACCGGAAGGTGCTGGCCCATCCCTCATTGCAGGGTGCTCTATCTCGTCTAATGAGTCTCCTGATCATCAAATTCCACCTCCACCAGGATTAGCTATCAGCCAAGTCGGTTTTTTTGACATGCCCTTTGATCCCGATGGGCGGATAAGACGACAATTTCTAGGTGGTGGTGGATTAGAGCACTGTGACCCCACCTACTCTTTTAGTTATCAGGTTGCGAAGGCATACTTAAAAAAACATAATGTTCAAGTTATTGAGGATGAGCACATAGAACTGAACAATAGGGTGCTACCTAGACTAAGAAATCGCCAAGCACTTTATGCCAATATTAGTGATTCGGGCTATCAAGTTTTTCTGAATTATCGAACTTATCGAAATGCGGCTCAATCTGTTAGCTTGTATGATATTTTAGATGACAGAATAAGCCCAGATGAACTAGCAAGTATTATTACCAACAAAATCATCCTTATCGGCACAACCGATGCAACTTTTCAGGATGATCATGAAACACCCTACGGTCAGAAACGGGGTGTTATCATTCAGGCCCATAAAATTAGTCATTTAATTAATTTAAGCTTAGATGAGCGTGGAAACATTTCTTTTCTACCTAGGTTGATCGAGGTTAGTTGGATATTTTTAATTAGCTTATTGGGTATCAGCATTCGTCTCAAGCGTCCAATTCAACTATTTCTAGGGTTGGCTTTTCCATCAGCTTTGTTTCTGGTGGTTACCTATATAGCCTTTATCTTAAATGGCTTCTTCTCACCGACAATTCCATCTCTTTTAGTCATATTTTTATTGGCGGGAATGAACCTTGTTAAACTCAATTGGCTACCTAAAAGTCATAGGCACATCGGGTATAAAGTGCACAGGAAAAATTTTGTAGCGAAAGCGAAATCGAACATGCAAATATCGACAGATTTTGACAACAAAAAACATACCCTAAGTGATGAGATAGGATGATTTTGAAATAGCTTTGACCTCGGTAATTTGACATTAGGATTAATAAGGTGGAAATCAATGGTGCGGTCTAAATTAATCAAAAGCATGAAGATTAACAATGTAAATAATTGGCTGAAGTTAGCACTATTAATCGGTACTTTATCTCTTGTAGCTGGGATGGAACCGATCAAAGCTCAGCCAGGGGGATTAAGAGAGCCTATTACTGAT
>RECH01000208.1 GCA_007694125.1 Leptolyngbya sp. DLM2.Bin15 | reverse complement strand
TTACTCAGGGCGCGATCGCCATAGTCGGCATCCCCTTCGCCCAGAACGGCGTTCACCAAGTCGTAGTCGATGCCCAAATCGTCTTGCAGCAAGGTGCGCACCCGCTGTAGGAAGAAGTCTTGCAGTTGGCTGAGCAGGGTGGCATGGTCGCGCTGGAAGCTGGCGGCGAAGTCGGTGGAAATCTGCTCTAGCAGGCTGTTGAGCTGAATGGGTAGCTCTGCGCCCCAGGTGATATGGACGATGGCATTGGCGGCCCGCCGCAGGGCAAAGGGGTCGGAGGAGCCGCTGGGCAAGAGTCCTAGCCCGAAGATGCAGACGAGGGTATCGAGGCGATCGCTCAGTCCTACGACCTGACCGGTGAGGCTGGTGGGCAATGCATCCCCAGCTCCTTTGGGTCGATAGTGTTCCATGATGCCCTGGGCCACGGCGGGCGATTCACCGCTGGCGATCGCGTAGTGGTAGCCCATGACGCCTTGGAGTTCAGGAAATTCGCCCACCATCTGGGTGACCAGATCGGCTTTGCACAGCAGGGCACTGCGCTGCACCTCGGCGCGATCGCCCTGGGAGAGATCAAGCTGGTCGGCAATGGCATCGGCAATGCGGGTGATGCGGTTCACCTTCTCGCGCACGGAGCCCAGATCTTCTTGGAAGGTGACGCTGTCGAGGCGCGGTAGGTAGGCCTCTAGGGACTGAGTGCGATCGGCATCAAAGAAAAACTTGCCGTCTGATAGGCGGGCCCGCAGCACCCGTTCGTTGCCAGCGCTGATGATCGCCGACTTGTCCGGGTCACCGTTGGAAATGGTGATGAAGTAGGGCAGCAGGTCGCTGGAGTCAGCCGTTTTGACCACGGGGAAATAGCGCTGGTGGCTTTCCATTTCGGTGATAATCACCTCCGGCGGCAGTTCTAAGAAGGCTGGGTCAAAGGAGCCGGCGATCGCTGTGGGCCATTCCACCAAGTCGGTCACTTCAGCCAAGAGGCTAGGACTCACCAGGGCTGTGCCGCCCAGGGACACGGCGAGATCATGAATCGATTGTTCAATGGCCTGGCGGCGATCGCTCACCGCCACCTGCACCGATGCGGCTGCTAGGCAGGACAGATAGTCCGCCGCGGTGGGAATCACCACCGGTTCTGGATGCAGGACGCGATGGCCCTGGGAGAGGCGATCGCTGCTGCAATGCTCCGAGGCATTATCGAGGGTGAGGGGCAGGACGGCATCATCCAGGAGAGCCACCAGCCAGCGAATCGGGCGCGGGAAGCGGAGATCGCCATCGCCCCAGCGCATGAAGCGCCGTCCTTCTAGCTTCAAAATCCAGTTGGGAATCAGCTCGGCCAACAGCTCGGCGGTGGGCCGCCCGGGAATAGTTTGCTGCACAAAGACAAAGTCGCCCTTCTCCGTGGTGCGAATTTCGACGTCGTCTATGGAAATCCCCCGCGATCGCGCAAAGCCCTGCAGCGCCTTGGTGGGTTGGCCATCCTTATAGGCGGCTTGGGCTGAGGGGCCTTTGATCTCGTCTTGGCGATCGGGTTGTTGAACCGGCAACCCCTGGATCACCATAGACAGACGCCGGGGCGTGCCGTAGAACTCGATGCGATCGCTGGTGAGAAACTGCTCACTAAGACTCGCTGGAATCCGCGATCGCCATTGCTCTAGGGCCTCCCCGACAAAGCTAGCGGGTAGTTCTTCGGTTCCAACTTCCAACAAAAACGTGACCATGCTCTCCGTGCGTTCCTTATGCTCTGCTGTTGCCGCTTGGCATCCTGGGCTCATTCCGTATCTAGGGAGCCTAACTGCTATAGCCCGCAACAATTGGCATAGTTGAGCGGGTAGTCAAGCTGGGCCCATCCTCGCAAAAAGTAGTAGATCGAGGTGAGATACTCATCAATAATATAGGTTGTTAAGGCCAGCGCTTCGACGCTCGGCAAGAGATCGGTCACCCGAATTGGAATACTGCCCGCACTAGGCTGAAATTGCACTAAGTCGGTTGGGATGGGGCGCACGAGGCGATTGCCTGGGCGATAGATTTTGGCAAAGGTCGCTGTTGCTCGACGCAGGGTCAAGGAAGGGGCCACCAAAATCACCACTCCCGATTGATTACCAAAGCTTTCGTTGGTATTGACGGCACTGCGGTAAATGGTTGCGCCACCGCGATCCACCGTAACGTCGCGCTGACGCACCCCCAGGCTCACTAAGAAGTCTCGAATGCTGTTGGCTTCGGCGTCACTGCCAATTTGCCCGCTGACAATCACTTGGGGAAATGGATTTTGACTCGTGAGCACTTGATCATAGATTTGGGCGGCATGCTCAAGGCGCTGCCGTAGGGGCGCTCCGATTCGATCATCGGAGTTGATGTAGCGAATGGGCTGTACGGGGTCAAGGGAGCTGCGGGTGATGCGAGTGGCGAGGACAACGATGCCGCGTACCGGCAGGGGGGTGTCGCCTTGGCGAACAATCAGCTCCGATGGATTGGCCTCCGCCATGATCGAGGCTTCCATTTGGCTAGATAACCAAAAGGGGACGACGGGGATGCTGCAAACGAGCAAGACGGCTAGGGCAATGGAGGCTTCTCGGGCGGCCATGTCTTTCCAGGCTTTGCGTTTAGCGGCGTTCACCAGCAGCACGATCGCCAACCCTAGGGGGCGCAGCGGGAAGGATAGAATGGTCCAAACCGTCGAAATGATTCGATCGTTAGGATCTCGAAAGGCTAGGAAAATAGCCGCGAATAGCACAAACCCGCCTAGCCATGTGAGGTAGTTCTTTGGAATGAGGTTGTTGAATAAATACCATAGACCAATTCCAACTAACAGCCACAACAGGGCACGGGTGAGCAGGTCGAACATGACCGCAAATCCTCTCCGGTAGCGTGAAAGCGAATCTAAACAAGGGCTGGGATGATTGATGCCTGCCTAGGGGAAATCTGCTGGGGGAATCTGCTCCAAGCGGCGATCGCTGCCTAAGCCTAGAAGGGCCTCAACGCTGAATACGGAGGAACATCATCCACTCAGCGCTAGACGTAGAGTTTAGATCAATTCAAGTCTAAGGGGACAAACACAATTTGCCCACGGATTCTATGGCAGATTCGGGGCGATCGCCCTCCTGGCTTCTGTGATCATCCAGGTATAGACAGCTAGGAATCAAGCGCGATCGCTCCCCGGTCTCCCTAGGCGATCCAGGTATGGGCCACAATAGACTAGAGCTCGACAGATGGTGTCCAGCCATTGTTCCACCTGTACCCCTTTATGCAAACGACGTCTGACTATACTTGTGCCTACTGTGGCGAGATGAACTTAACATTTGTAGACTTGAGTGGAGGGAATCAACAGTCTTACATTGAAGACTGTCAGGTTTGTTGTCATCCCAATGTGCTGTACATTCGGATTGATGAGGAAACCTTAACCATTGACATCGACACTGGGTATGAGGAATAGCTCATGGTAGTTGGTCTCATGATCCTGTTGTCGATCGCCCTCGGCATCACGGGTGTGTTGGTATATGTACCGCTGCGGTTGTTGGATAGTCTTCATCTGCCAACATCCATTGGGGTTGTCATTGCCTTGGGCCTACTCGCGTGGGTCATGGGCGATCGCTAATGGGTACAGGTTGGATGGGTGCAGCTTGGATGGTGGGTGCATGATTCATACTTCACATGATGTTTACAAGTAATTTAAATTTACGGCTTAGATTCCACCCCGAAAGCGCTCACAATAGGATCAGTTGGTTCTGCTGTCTGTTGTTTTCTTAGACCCCTCTGCAGTTTCGCCCGACGTATTATGCACAAGACCTACGACCTCCATGTTGTAGAAACTCGCCCGCTGATCAGCCCGGCGATGCTTCACCACGAGCTGCCCATTACTGAACAGGCCGCTACTCTGGTTGAGACCACACGCGATCGCATCCGTAACATTCTGCGCCACGAAGATCACCGCATGTTGGTGATTGTGGGGCCTTGCTCGGTTCATGATGTAGATGCAGCCTATGACTATGGGCAAAAGCTAGAACGTCTACGGGTTGAGCTGCAAGATCAGCTTGAGATTGTGATGCGGGTCTATTTTGAAAAGCCTCGCACCACCGTGGGCTGGAAAGGCCTGATCAACGACCCCCACCTCGACGATAGCTACGACATCAACACAGGACTGCGCTCAGCCCGCAAGCTATTGCTGGATCTGGCAGCCCTAGGATTACCGTCTGCCACGGAGCTGCTCGATCCGATCATCCCTCAATATATTGCTGACATTATTTCCTGGACAGCGATCGGGGCACGTACCACCGAAAGCCAAACCCACCGGGAGATGGCCTCGGGGCTTTCCATGCCCATTGGCTATAAGAACGGCACCGACGGTAGTCTGCACATTGCCGCCAATGCCATGCTGGCCGCTAGTCAGCCCCATCGCTTTTTAGGCATCAATCACGACGGTCTAGCCAGTATCGTTGCCACCACCGGCAATCCCGATGGGCACCTCGTGTTGCGGGGTGGCAGTACGGGCCCCAACTACGATGTCACCCATGTGGAAACAGCCGCCGGGAAGCTGGCAGGGCTGGGGCTTAATCCCCATGTGATGGTGGATTGCAGCCACGGCAACTCTCAAAAAGACTATCGCCGCCAGGTAGATGCGCTTGAGAGTGTGGCGGATCAGGTGAAGGCTGGATCTAAGCATCTGATGGGTGTCATGATTGAAAGCCATCTGGTGGCCGGGAACCAAAAAATCTGTAGCGATCGCCGTCAGTTAGTCTATGGGCAAAGCATCACCGATGCTTGTGTCGATTTCGATACTACGGTGACCATGCTCAAAACCCTAGCTGCCTCGGTCGAATCTCGTCAGTATGCGTCCCGCTCCTAGGTGCTGCTCGGCCCAGATGTGGGTGCTGGCATTTGGCCCAGATCTGGGCCATAATACTGGCGTTGATATGCAGCGGTGTTGTCTATGTCCCCCGAATCTCAACCGTCTTCCGATCGCCGTGGTGGATTAGATGAATGGGTAGCCGTGGTGGTGGCCCTCGTTTCAGTCGGAGGCGTTATGGTTTGGGGGCTGGGCCGGCATTACGATGACCTGTTGGCGATCGCCCCTGGAGAATCGCTGGTGGTCATGCCTGCCGAAGAAATAGTGATTGGCGCGGCAGTTGGCGCGGCGGCGGATGAAGATTCTCCTAGGGCTGGGGTGCAACGCCCCCCATCACCGACGAGATTGCCAACAACATCCACCTCAAACCGCACGGGAATGGCGATCGCTCATTGGCATGGTGCGCGTAGTCGTCAAGACTGGTCTATGGGATCTGCTGTCCGTTCAGTGCCGTTAGCGGCTACAGTGGCAGCGATCGCCTTTGTAGATGTTCCGGATACCTACTGGGCAAAACCTTTTATTGATCAAATGGCCCAGCGCGGCTTGATCGAGCCCTTGTCGGGGCAAACCTTCCAGCCAGAGCAGCCCATGAGCCGGGCTGAATATGCTGCTTTGCTCTACGCCGCTCTCCCGCAGCAAGAGCGTCAAGTTGCGCCATCGTTTGTCGATTTGCCGGAGACTTACTGGGCTTTAGACGCGATTGAGGCATCCGTCAAGTCAGGATTCTTGACAGGGCTTGACGGCGACGAATTTCGTCCAGATGAGAATTTGACCCGCGTGCAGCTTTTCCAATCCTTGAATCGCGGCTTATCCTTAGATCCCTCGACCCGACCGCTTGATGAGGTGCTTGGCATCTATGGCGATCGCAACCAGATTCCAGAATCGGCGGTTCCAGCAGTGGCAGCGGTCACGGAAGCTGGGCTAGTGGTGGGTGATCCGGAGACCTTGGCGCTAGAGCCCGATCGTCCTGCAACCCGAGCGGAAGTGGTCAGCATGGTGTATCAGGCCTTGGTGCTCAAGGGTGAGGCGCAGCCCATTGAGTCGCCCTACAGTATTCAGCCCTAGGTTGGTTTAGCAGATCAACGTGTATTGGGACAGGGGCGCTGCCTGGGGGCTGATATTTGCACTTCCATCCCCAAATACTCTAATGTGGGGTGGCTTAATTCAACACTAGAAGTTTTTGACTTGGCATGTTAGCCAAGCCCCCGCTTTTGTGAGCGAGGTTCTGTCCGACTCATTGCATAGGGTTAACAAAAACATTATGACGACTCGACAATATTTGTCCATGCTTGGTGCTTGTGTTGTGCTGGCGATCGCCCCGGCCTGTGCTGGAGAAACGGATCAAGCAGATGCACCCGATACGAATGCCACTACCACCGAAGAGCCTGTCAATGGCGAGGCAGCTGATCCTGAAGCCGATACAAGCGCGGCTGAGACGCCTGAACCAGATGCTACTGAAGGGGCTGCTGCGGAGGAAACGCCTGTTGCTAGTGGTGACACCAACACCTATCCACCGGAAGCGGTATCAAGTTTCCTAGAAAGTTGTGAAGCATCGGCTGTGCAGGCGGGTGCCACTCCAGAACAAGCTAGTGATTATTGTGCTTGCACCCTGGACGAAATTCAAGCTCTCTATACCTTTGATGAGTTTGCGCAAGTCGATGAAGACATCCGCGAAGGGCAGGAGCCTCCGGCAGAGTTTGATGCCATCGTCGATACCTGTGTGAACCGAGTGCTTGGCGAAGGCTAAACCAACGATTCTCCCTAGAGTCGTAGTGGTAGGGCGGGCAGTGCTCGCCCTACCGGCTTTCGAGCCATAGGAGCTTCCGGCTGCCTACTCGTCGATTTGCCAAGGATCTTTGACGTAGTCTTCATCCAAGATCTTCTTAGGACGCACAGCGAGCAACACCCGTCCTAAAAGCGGATGCTCAGGAGGGCTTTCAAACCACTGAACGGTGAGCTGGTTGTCTTCCGCCGCTAGAAAGTAGCTGTCTGCTTGCCAATCGCGCTGGGAGCGATCGACCAAAACCAGCACCTCTTCAGATTTCGTGTCGAGGGGCGGTGGCAGTTGATCGCTCTGGGCTAGGATGGCCACCGGGTCATCGGCATGGAGCACCACTGACCAGCCAGGCAAGGCAACCCAGGCACCGCTTCCGTCGAAGGGCACCACACGGAAGCTGCCCTCGGCTTCAACGATAGGGACGGCTTTCCAGTCTTCTAAGGTGAGGGGCATCCGTCCAGCGACGGGGAGCACCCGAGGCAGTTCATCATCCTCTTCTAGGCGATAGACCGAAATTAAGGGCGCGGCACGCGATCGCATCTGCACCCCTTCCATCAACAGTTCCTGAATCTGCTGGCGGGCATCATCGGTGTCGGCGAAGCGCAAGGCTTGAGCAATCAGGCGCGATCGCTCTGCCAAGTCTGGCTGCTGGCGGGCTAGCTTGTAGTAGCTGTAGGCAACGGCGTCTCCGGCCTTGGTGGAAAAGCCATTGGGTAGGGTGGAGAATCGAGAAAACTCCTTCATGGCCTTAGCCACATCCCGCGATCCTTCCGAGTCGATGCCGCGCTGGAGCACGAGGGTGGCGGCGGCGGCCCGGTCTTCCTGGCTCAAAATGCGAAATTCGTAGAGGCTATCGCTGCCCCGCTGCTCAAAATAGACCTGCACCTCCGGCGAGATGCCAACGTCTACCATGGAGCTATAGACCTGGGCTGCAACCGTAATCTGGTTTTGCTGGGCCGGCTCAAAGCCAGTCTCTTCAAAAATTTGCTGGGGCGATCGCCCTGCCTTTTGCAGGGTTTGGCACCACTGGCCCCACAGCACCCAGTTTCCTTCCTTGCGGCGTAGGGCAGTAATGAGGGTCTGCAAGTCTTCGGGGGTGGGGGCCGGGCCATCGGTGGATGGATTGGGCTGGTCGGGTAACGAGGAAGTCATAGGCTAAGACGTGCGATCGCTCAAAAACAGGGTACTCGAAGAATTTACCGCGAATCGGGGTGACAAATCAGAGGCGATCGCACGGAAATGGGAGCTTACAAAAGGATTGACGGATTTTTTTGGCTTTAGGGCTTGACGAATCCTTATGCTTCACGGCATTATGGGAGATGCATAAAACGGGGCTATAGCGCAGTTGGTAGCGCACCTCAATGGCATTGAGGGGGTCAGGAGTTCGAATCTCCTTAGCTCCATTTCGATTCAGTCAAGCCGGATTCCTAGAATTCGTCGTAGCTCTGGCTAGCGCCCACACCCATGGCCGCATCATCTCGCTTGGAGCCGAGCAGCTCTAGGCGATCAACCCGAATGACGGGACGAGAGCGGGGCATACCTGTGCTTCGATCCGTCCAGTGATCAAACTTAAGGGTGCCGGTAACGCCAATTTGCTTGCCCTTGCGCACATAGTTGGCGGCGACTTCAGCGGTTTTGCCCCACATTTCTAGGCTAAACCAGTCGGGTTCATCCGAATTACGGCGACGGCGATCGACAGCTAAGGTCAGATTGCAGACCACGCTACCGGATTCAAAATACTTCACGTCTGGATCTCCACCGACCCGTCCGACTAGGGATACTGAGTTTAGGCTCATAGTTCTGACAATTCGTGAGTTTTGTATCGTTGTCTAGTGTGCCATTCTCCTTGGGCGATCGCTAGCGTAGGATCCACAACTCTGGGGTGCGATCGCGCCTAAATCCACGGGGTATTCCGAGCATCTACGGGGAGTGCTGGTATCGAATGGATGGCAACTTTAGTCTAACGTTTAGAGTTCATACTGTTACCTGGGGGGCTGTTTATGGGACTTACAATTCTGCAACCGCTACATACGGCTGTGCTGGTGTCTGATCTAGCCCAGGCGGAGCAGTTCTATGGCGGAGTATTGGGGCTACATAAGGTGGAGCGATCGCTCAACTATCCAGGGGCTTGGTATCAATTGGGTGAGTATCAGGTGCATTTAATGGTGGATGAGCAAGTGCCTAATGGGCTGCACAATCGCCAAAAATGGGGACGAAATCGCCATGTGGCCTTTGCGGTCGCCAGTGTGGATGCAGCGGCGGATCATCTAACGGCGCGGGGCTATCCGGTGCAGCGCAGTGCGTCGGGGCGGGCAGCTTTGTTTACCTATGATCCCGATGGCAATGTGGTGGAACTCTCGGAATTGGCGTAGTCTGAAAAGCTCGACATGCTGATATCGGCGTTGGGCGTACGTTATGGACGGTTCATCAAGAGTTCATGCATGGTTCATCAAGGGTTCATCAAGGGGTAGACAAGATACAGGGCGCTGATTTGAGAGTTCTATGACAATTTGGGCACACTGAAGGAAAGGGTCCGGCATAGCGCGAGGCGTCCTTCCGGTTATGTGGCAAAAGTTTAGAAATCTAGTTCGCAATGTTTCCACCTACCAAGCTCTCAGTCCTGACCTACGGATTCGACGGCGGGTCAACAGTTGGCTGGGCGATCGCTCTCCCCTCAGCCAAGATAAGTGGGCGGCAGTCCTGCGGGAGTCGTGGGGCATTTCTCGGGCGGTGGCTAGCTTTGCCTATACCCATTTAGAACAATATTCGGGCTTACAGGTGGCGCGGCTGCGGCCCAGCGATCGCCTCGATGATGACCTGCAGTGGGCCCATGTCTGCTGGTTTGATTGGCAGCTTTGTCTGTGTGATGACTTTTGCCGACGGTTTGGTGTGGACATTAGCGATCGCCTCGATCAACTCACACCCAGCACGGTGGCAGACTTGCTGGTGTTTTTGGAAAAGCAGCTCCACCGCAGCTCCACCGCAGACCTGCCCTGTGATGATTCGTCCTGTCCCTAGGGTCGTAGAATTGGCGATCGCATTTGCGCTATAGTCATACCCTCGAAGACTACAGTTGCGCTACCGATGAAAACTCTTGATTTAGTCTATGTGGGGCTCTTTGCAGCCCTAACGGCGGTGCTTGGCCTGCTGCCGCCGGTGCCGGTGCCGGGTTTGCCGGTGCCGATTACGGCCCAAACTCTGGGGGTGATGCTGGCCGGATCCATTCTGGGTGCTAAGCGGGGTGGTCTGGCGCTCCTCGTTTTTGTGGTGTTGGTCGCCATTGGTTTGCCCGTGTTGCCCGGTGGGCGGGGTGGCTTAGGCGTGTTCCTCGGGCCCTCGGGGGGCTTTGTAGCGGCATTTCCTGTGGCGGCGGCGGTGATTGGTGGGCTGATGGAGCGGTTCTGTCGTCGTCCCCATTTACCAAAAGCGATCGCCATCAACATTGTGGGCGGTATTGGCGTGGTGTATGCCATTGGCGTGCCCTGGCTGGCGGTGGCGGCGAATCTGTCTCTTGTCCAAGCTCTGGCGGGATCGGCGGCCTTTATTCCCGGTGATGTGGTGAAGGCGGTGCTAGCCAGTGTGACCCTGCAGGCGGTGTGGCGAGCGATGCCGGATTTGAAGCGCTAGATGGCGATCGCGGATGGATTGCTACGGGTGGCTCAAACCTGGCCCGATCGCCCAGCGGTGGTGATGGGCGATCGCACCTATACCTATGGCGATCTGGGTCAGCGGATCCAGCAGATGGCGGCTCGATTGCAGACCGTGGCCCGTCAGGATCGTTGGCATGATTCCCGGCTGGCGGCCTGTACCCTGCGGGTGGGTTTGCTCTTGGGCAATCGCTTGGAGACCCTGGTCACTTTCTGGGCCACGTCCCTGATCGGTGGCGTGGCTGTGGTGCTGAATCCCGACTGGTCACCAGCTCAGATCCAGGCCACTTTGCACCGCTATCCGCCGGATCTGTTGGTGACCGAGGCTAAGGAGATGGCTGCCCTGGCCGATCATCTACCCTCGGGGCTGTTGGTGTGGGATGTCGATACGGTCTGGGAACCAGGGGATGAGAGATTGACGCCCCCAGCGATCGCCCCCGATACGCCTTTCTACATTGGCTTTACCTCGGGAACCACTGGACTACCCAAGGGCATCCTGCGCCACCACCAGTCTTGGATCGAGAGCTTTGCGGTTAGCCGTCAGGAATTTGGCATCGGCGCGGGCGATCGCGTCTTGGTGCCGGGCTCGTTGGCCTATAGCCTGTCGTTGTTCACCGCTGTGGATAGTTTGCAGGCGGGGGCAACTCTGTATCTATTGCCTGATTTCAGCGTCCGCCAAGGGTTGCGCCTGCTGGATCAGGCGGCGATCACTTGGTTGGTGGGGGTGCCGACTATGGTGGGGGCGATCGCTCGTTTGGCGGAACGGCGGCGCGGTGTCTATCCTTCGGTGCGCGGTGTGGTCTGCGCGGGCGGTCGCTGTCCGGCGTCCTTGGCGGCAACCCAGGCGGCCGTTTTTCCCAAGGCGGTGACCTATGCCTACTACGGCGCTTCCGAGCTAAGTTTTGTCAGCCTGAGGTCATCTCGGGAGGCTCCGCCGTTGGCCTCTGTGGGGCGGGCCATGGCTGGGGTAGGTCTATCGGTGTTGCGGGATGATGGCGATCGCTGTGAACCGGGGGAGGTGGGCTGGATTGCCATCCAAAGTTCCATGATCAGCCTGGGATATTTGGCAGACGAATCGGAGGGACTGCGCTGGCTTGGGGATTGGGCCACGGTGGGCGATCGCGGCTGGCTGGATGACCAAGGCTGGCTTTATCTGGCAGGACGGGAGGGCGATCGCCTCACCACCGGCGGCTTGACGCTCTATCCTCGGCAGCTTGAGCAGGTGTTGGAGCAGCGGTTAGACATTCGGCAAGCGGTGGTGGTGGGTGTGCCGGATGAGCAGCGGGGCGATCGCTTGGTAGCGGTGGTGGAATGGCAGGGGGCGGAACGGCCGACGCGGCGGCAGTTGCTGACCTGGATGCGCACCCAGGTGCCCCGTGCCCACTGTCCTCAGCAGTTTTACGCCATCACCCGTTGGCCCATCGCCCCGAGCGGCAAGCTGGATCGCTCAGGGCTGCGCCAGTGGCTTTTAGATGCTGCGCCAGAGCTGGAGGTGCTGCGATGAGCCGTGCGCCGATCATTGTGGCGGCCCGACGCACCCCCATTGGGCGGGTGGGGCGATCGCTGCGATCGCTCTCGGTGGAACAGTTGGCGGCTCCCGTGCTGCGGGCCTTGCTAGAGGATGTGGGGCTGGGCCCCGATGCGGTGGCGGATGTGGTGTTGGGCAATGCCGTGGGCCCAGGGGGCAATCCGGCCCGGCTGGCGGCGCTGACGGCGGGTTTTCC
>RECH01000338.1 GCA_007694125.1 Leptolyngbya sp. DLM2.Bin15 | reverse complement strand
GGGCGATCGCATCCACCCACTCCTAGAACCCTGAATCTTGAAGACAACGCCGTTCAGTTACACCTCAACAACTAACGTTATGGGTAGGCGGATGCAAATTAATCTTTGCTTCTTACCCAAACCTCTCGATAGTCCGACCCAACCAGATATATTCATATACTATTTTTCACCTAATAGACGCCACTTTGCCTAGATACTATTGTTCCAGTACTCTAAACCAGTCACGACTACATCCTCTAACCATGACTTGAAACGTTCCACTAGATTCTCTTCTTCATCTGCGTAAGAAAACTGGAATGGAGAATCTATCAAAGGTTGAATATCACTAATATTGCGCTCTCCTTCTTCAGAGTCATCCCTATGGTAAGCACAGGCAGTACAGACAAGTAACCCTCGATATTCATGCCCTAGAACATGAAATGACAGTAAAAGCGTCGTTGATGTTTCTACATTAATAACTAGTTGAATCCAAGCGTGATAGTTACGAAGGTTTGCAAAGTATCCTAGCTGTTTTGCTGTTTCCACAACTTGATAGCGATGGTAATATGAGCGAGGATCACCAGCAGCGGCAGAAATGGTAAAAACTTGTGCATCATCTACAAAATTCTGAACAGATAGCTTGATTTCATCAGCAACATCTTGTAGACGCTTGTCAGCTATATCAAACAAACTTGAAGCAAAGCTCTCTGCTTTCTTACACCTTTCTTGAATAGATGCTGATTGGTTTCTTTTTAATTTTTCAGCTATGGAGGAAATGATAACTTGAGTGCGCCTTGCCTCTGATAAAACTTGTTCTGATAAACCAAGGCTCCTTAAAAAGGCCTGCTTTTGACTTTTGGCGAAGAGATTGATCAAACCGGATAGATTACCCTGATCTGCTGTCTCCAAAGCTGCTATGTAGACTGCTCGATCATCACGAGTAAGGATCAAAGGAAACCAACTGGCTTGAATAAATACTAGACTGGCTAAACAGCGAGCAACACGACCATTCCCATCCTGAAATGGGTGGATCTGTGTAAATCGATGATGTAACCATGCCGATTCAATTTCAGGAGGAACCCTTTGATCACGGTGTTGGTGATGCAGCGCAATTAGTGTATCCATTTCCGATGCAACTTGTTCTGGAGGGCAGTACTCATGAACAGAACCATCTGGTCGCAGAGGATTATTGGGTTGACGTTTCCAGTCGCCTTTAATTAAAGAAACACGAAATATCCTGTCTGTGATTGGATCTAAGGCTTCTGTACTATCTTGACTTTGAGTTAAGAGCTGATGCAGTTGCTTGATATAGAACGTTGATAGTGTTCTCTGTCCACCTACAAAATCAAATAATCCTTCAATCGCAGCCTCTTGATCTCTGATAAGAGAAACCACCTGCTTGACCGGACGATCTGTAGCTCCATGAGGAATGAGTGCCTCATCAATGCCCTGCTCAATCAGTAAACGAGTAATACCGCGATCTATGGTGTATAGCCGTTCAATGATTCCAGTTTCAATTGCTATTTCTCTACGTAGCTTCTCGTTGAACGTCTGAAATTCGCCAGATTGACGCAGGCGATCTGCTTGCTCGTTCCAAACAGTTACAAGAGGCGGCAATTCAGAACTTGCTAAATCTCGCCATTCCAGCGGTAAATCTGTGATCGGTTGCCACACCATGGGGTTTGCTCACGCCAATACTTAGAAGACATTGTAACAATTTGCTCACAAGCTACCCACATCCCACCCAATCCTGAATAGCGAGGATCAGAGCAACGAGGCCAGATATATTGACTCAGCTCCATTTCTAGTGACTGGTATAGATGCCACGCTGGCGCAATTGCTGCACAAAAAACTCCTCTAGACTGGGGCGGGCAAGCTGCATACTCAGCAACTGGGCACTCATCAACCGTAGGCTAGCCAGAAAGTCTTGGGGTTCGCCCTTCAGGTGTCCGTGCCAAACGCCATCATCGGCTTCCAAGTCGGGGATCCACTGACGGAGCACCTCAGCGTTGCCGCCCCGCACTCGCACAGCATAGACCTCCGTGACGCCGACCAGTTCGGGAATGGAGCCGACGCATAGCAGCTCACCTTGAGCCAGGATGGCAATGCGATCGCAAATTAGTTCCACATCCGACAGCACGTGGCTATTGAAGAAAATGGTCTTGCCTTGGGCTTTCAGCGACAGAATAATTTCGCGAATTTGGTAGCGGCCCATGGGGTCTAGACCCGACATAGGTTCATCCAAAAACACCACATCAGGATCATTGATCAGCGCCTGGGCCATGCCCACCCGCTGCAGCATTCCCTTCGAATACTTGCGCATTTGCTTTTTGAGGGCGGCAGATTTCGCCAGCCCCACCAAATCTAGCAGTTCAGGGATGCGGGTTTTCTGCACCGACCGAGGAATGCGGAAGAGCCCAGCGGCATATTCCAAAAACTCCCAGCCGGTGAGGTAATCGTAGAAGTAGGGATTTTCCGGTAGGTAGCCCACCCGCTGTTTTACGGTGCGATCGCCCAAGGGTTGACTCAACAATAGGCCGCGACCGCTGGTGGGACGCACAATGCCCAGCAACGTTTTCAGCAACGTCGTCTTGCCTGCGCCGTTGGGGCCAAGCAACCCAAAGGTTTCGCCTTGGTAGACCGTCAGCGAACAATTTTTGAGCGGCACGACCGTTTGGTTGAGCCAAAACCCAGTGCGATAGGCTTTTTCTAAAGCTTCAACCTGAACCACGATAGGGCGATCGCTAGACTGGGGTTCAGGTGCTTGGGGTGCTTCAACATCCGTAGAGCTCATGGCATCACAAATGGGTAGGAATGGTCAACAGGACAAGGCAGATGGATGACACTCGCTATCTTAACAAGGCATCCATCCAAGAACCAAAATTCCCAAGGGCATTCCCCTAGGGCAACCTGGCATAGTCTAGTATGCCCAGGTTGTTTCCCAGGTTGAGCAGGCCGTTTACAACGATGGTTTACAACAATCCTCGATGTCGGATGAACAATAGAATCGCCGCCCAAGACCCCAATGCCACCTTGATTGCCACCAACAGGTTGAGAAGTGGGATCCAGCCACCGCTGACTAAAGCCCCCAAACTGCCCTGGGGCGGCTCAATGCCCACCAAGCTGAGGACCGCTAGGATAATGAAAATGAGAACAGCAATTTTCTCCCAGGTGGCGGCGTGCCAGCGTTGATAGATCGCTTCCATCCATTGAGACGACGAGGTGATCGCCACCAGACCAATGGCCGTTCCGCCCGCCACCCCCGCCGCAAAACCACCACCGGGGCTCAGGTGCCCTCGCAGCGCTAGTTCAATACTCACCAAGGCAGCGATCGTGGCTCCTAATCGTGCTAAGACGATGGAGGGATGATCGGTAAATTGATAGATGGTGCTGGAGGGTTGTTCATCAGCCAAGAGAAAGCGAACCCCCATGATGGCTAAGGTAAACACGACGACTTCGAAAATCGTGTCATAGATGCGATTTCTGAAAATAATGCCCGATACGGCATTAGGGACGCCGCTGTCTTGCACCACCATTTCTACAATCGACAATTCGCCGGTGTCTAGAACCAAGTTGGGCAAGACCAGCATTTTGATGTAGGTAGCAATTCCCGCTGCAATGTAAATCCACTTCACAGGTGTCCCTCCACGGGGTTAGCGATACTGGGTGTTGGTTGAGATATGGGTGCTGCACTAGAGGCAGCGAGGTTGGAGTAGGTTAGATGGGCGATCGCGGCAGGTAGGGCAGCCTGGAGAATATCGTAGAGTCGCCGAATGCGAATTTGCAGATGGTAGTGGGGTTCATGGTGATCAACCGTTAAGGGGGAGGGTTGGGTTTGCCATTGCTCCGATGGTTCACAGATGGCATGAACCTCTTGGTCGAGCAAGGCAGCATGGAGGGATTGCCGACTGGAATAAGGAACAATTTCAAGGCGCAGGTAGTATCGATCTAAGGGTGGACGCAGAGCCTTGAGCACAGGATCCATCGATGGTAGAGGATGCTCTGTAGTATCGGCATCTAAAACACCCAGCCGCATACTCATGGACGATCGCACCGCGACGGCATAGAGGGTGATGGATAACATCGTACCGACCAGCGCTTCCGTCAAAGCCACATCAGCCGCCCCAAACAGGGCATAGACTAAGGCGGCCACCGCTCCCAAAATGCCGCGAATCACCAAGGCGTGGTAAGGATTGACCTGGGACACCAACATACAGGCGGTTAAGGGCAGCAGCAGGGCGATCGCTATGATATAAAACTCATCTGTCAATATCTCAGACATCCTCTCCTCCTCGGGTTGAACAATAGGCCAACACATAGCCAAGTACGGTATTCCAGATGGCTAGGGAAATCAGCGCTAAGACTAGCAACGGCCATTCTCGGGGGATTTTGAGCAATAGCCCGACAACGATGCTCATGGAGCCTAGGGTATCAGAGACAGATAGGCCATGGAGTTTGAACAAAACAGAGCGATCGCCCAGCAACGGCCAGGTTCCCCAAAACCAGAACACCAACCCAATACTGATCAAGGTATAGCTTAAGGTATCTATCATAGGTCGTTCATCCGTCGTAAAACATGAGCCAGAAGCATCAGAGCAGCGTTGCCCACACTCAAAATCAACACACCTACCACCCCAATCATCCAATCATCCCGGAGCACAGAGACCACTAAGATCATGATGGATGTCTTCGTGGCGATGCTGGCGAAGGCCAACATTTTTTGCCAAATACTGTTGTCTTGCCAGGCCTCATAGATAGGAATGAGGAGCGCCAGGATCATAATCGTGATCACCCAATTCATGGCTTTTTCCTCCTTGCTACTTGATGAACTTCATACCGACCGTCTTCGTGATAGTGCAGGACAATGGTTTTGGGCGTGAAGGTAATCAGAAAAATATCGAGGAAAATCAGCCCAGGGGAACGATTGGGTTTAACCCGTTGCATCGCGATCGCTTCTTGGTGATGGGGACGCAGCATGATTTCAACCGCTTCCTTGTAGGCGATGGGGATAGCGACGATAATTTCCCAAAACACATGCAGCCAATCCCGCAGGGTGGACGATGCGGTGTAGCCTCGTGGTAACAGAAGTGCCACGCATATGCCGATGATGATATTTGCCAAGCTACCGTCGGCGGTGAGCAAAAACCAAATGACTAATCGCAGCAGCAGATCTAAGTAGGCAATCATGTCAACACCATCCAAAAGAGAGCGGTTAACGTCAAACTCATCATGCCAATGAGATGATCCAGGCGTTCAAACATGCGCGGCAGCTTCAAGACCACCCGCTGAACCAGCACGATATGCACTAAACAGCCCACACCCAGAATCAACAAGGCTTTGAGCATCTCGGTGACGGTATACACCTCCAGGTATAGACCATTAGCCGCCACCAGACTGCCCAAAAGAAGAATCATCGCCCACCAAAAACCTTGAGGCATGGTATGGGGCGCAGCATCCTTCGACTGGGTGGCAACCGGCAGAAACAGAAACTTGGCTAAGGCGATCACCGTCCCCACCGCCGCTAAATTCAGGGCGATCGCCTGCCAAGGCTCCAGATCCTTGAGCGTCAGAACTTTGGCCCCAAATCCTGCCAATAACGGAAATCCGGTTACAGAGAGACAAGCGATCGCCAGGGCCGCCCACAGCGGTGCATAGAGCGGCGTTTGGCGCAGGGTCTGAAAACTCCGACTCGGCAAGTTACCGCTGATCAAAAAGAGGGCAGTTTTAGCCAGACCATGGGTGAGGGCATAGAACCCAGCCATCGCCGGAGCCACCAGCACAAAGCCGAGCTGGGAAATGGTGCTGAGGGCCAAGAGCCGCTTGGTATCTGTTTCCACCACAGCATAGGCAACCCCCAACAACGCCGTCCCCACGCTGAAAATGCCGAGCAGTGGCCCCAGATTATCCACAATCAAGGCACAGCGCACCAGGGGAAACACCCCTGCTTTCACCACAATCCCAGAGAGCAAGGCCGAGACCGGCGTTTCTGCTTCAGAATGCGTGAGGGGTAGCCACAACCCGGAGACAAAAATGCCGCCTTTGGTTAGCAGTCCTACCATAATCAGAGCGATCGCTTCTGTGGGGGCATTCTGCAATCCCGTGAAGGCGAAGGTATGGCTAGCTTGATAGACCAACAACGCTCCCATCAGGTAAAACAGCATGGCCGTATTGCTGACAAATAGATAGCGCAGCGCCACCCAAATAGAGCGATTTGTACGGGGATAGGCAATCAGCAAGAAAGAAGCAATACCAATCACTTCCAACGCTACATAGAGACTAATAAAATCCGCACAGATAAACACAGCATTGAGACTGCCGTGCAGGATCATCATCTGGGTATAAAAAAATGCGCTCTTGCCCGTTTGCCAACAATAGAGCACCACCGCCGCTGTCACTAAAGCATTGGTGACAATAAAATAGCCACTCAGAGAATCAATCAACAGCGTCACGCCAAACTGATCCAAGAGCTGGACGGTGAGCGGCACAGGAGCCCATAACTGCTGAAGTCCGTAGACCAAAGACATCAGGGCAATCCCCAAAGCTAGGTAGCGATGGAGTTTGGGCAACAGATAGCTGCTAAAACCCACGAAAAATGGAATCGCCATCCAAACGATCGCCACGGGGGCCGTATCACGAAGCGCCAGCGATATGGGATCAGCGATCGCGCTCCCTTGGGTCAATAGCTCAAGTCCGGTTGACAGAAGATTGCTCATGGTGTGTTGTTCTTCTCAATTTCACTGCTCTCTAGGGTGGGGTTATCTCGTGCCAGCTTCATAACACCGACCAGCATGAGAGCTTGGATGGAGAAGCCAATCACAATGGCGGTTAAAATCACCGCTTGGGGCACCGGATCGGCATAGCTTCCCGACTGAGCATCCGATGCAATGGGGGTCAATAATCCTCCTCGCGCAGCAATCAGCACGTAGTAAGCGATCACCCCGGTGCTCATCACATCCATGGAGATGATCTTCATCATTAGATTTTTTTTCAAAATAATGCCAAAAAATCCACATAGGACGGTTGCAAAAACACAAGCTTCTAATAATGACATAGTGAATCGGTGGTGTACGACCAAGAGAGCGATCGCCCTTAGGATTGGGGCGGGCATCATGGTGTTGAATGAATCTCATGCCTAGAATCCCAAGACTATGATGATCGTCTTGAAACCTCAAGCGGCTGCCCTACCTAGGTAGACTCCATTCAACGAGGCTCAATTGCCGGGTTTCGGCTACGCTCAACCCTCGTTGCATACGAGTGTGAGCATGGAGCGATGTGATAATGCATCTTGCCAAAAATTACGTCCTCCTACTTATAGGTCAAAGCCAAGCATGGATATAAAAGAAGTGCGTGGGTTGGAACGGATGCAAACCCACGCTTAAATCTGATTGTTGTAAGTGGATGGACATCCATAAGCCCTATTGTAGAGTGCTGTTAGGCGTAGCCGTAACGCACCCGCATTGATCCATGACACTCAGGCATCCTGCCCATCCAGATTGCCCCTTAACCCTTAGAAAGCGATGGAAGCATCAGCATCTAGGGGTGGCTCATGCAGGTCTGGAAAAACCGTATTGACCGCAGCCTTAAGCGCTGCTGCCCGATCCATGTAAAGATTTTGGGATGGCAGTAACTGAAAGACCTTTAACTTTTCCAATCGCTGCTTGGTTTGCCCAGCCGCCCCCACGATAAACACATAGCGGCGTTTTTCCACAGCTTCTTGGATAGCATTTTCGAGGGCAAGGGACGCCGTCACGCCTAAGTGCGGGACATTACTTAAGTCAAACACAATGGCATCACAGTCCCCGATCGCATTATGTTCACGGGCGATCGCCTTCGCCACCCCAAAAATCATCGGC
Organism: Leptolyngbya sp. DLM2.Bin15; assembly: GCA_007694125.1. Lineage (GTDB taxonomy): Bacteria > Cyanobacteriota > Cyanobacteriia > RECH01 > RECH01 > RECH01. The sequence goes on along the minus strand of RECH01000338.1, from coordinate 4,349 downwards.
CCGCTGAGCTGGAACAGCAAGACACGACCATTCGCTTCATCCAACCAGCGCTTTTCATCCGCATGGATTAAAACAGCATCATCCGCATCCGTAATGGTTTGCACAGACCCAGCCTGCAGCGTACTCATGCGATCGATGGTGAGAATATTGGCAACGAAGACCCCAATCCCTACCGCCGCAATCAGGTCTACCAGCACTGTCAGAATAATCACCCCGTACATAATCAGAGCCCCCTTGACCGACACCTCATGGGCGCGCTTCAAGAAACTCCAGTCAATAATATCCACCCCAACCTTGAGGGCAATACCTGCCAAAACCGCTAAGGGAATCATACCTGCTAGGTTACCAGCTCCTAAAATCACCACCAACAGCACAGCCGCCCGAGTTAAGCCCGAAAGTGCTGTTTTCCCACCCGTTTGGATATTCACAACCGTGCCCATGGTGGCTCCAGCTCCGGCAATACCGCCGAACAAACCTGACATTAAGTTACCTATCCCTTGACCGATAAGTTCCTTATTAGAGTCATGCTCCGTGCGGGTGAGGCTATCAGCCACCACAGACGTGAGCAGGGCATCAATACAGCCCAACATCCCCAGCACCGCTGCATCCACAATCATCAACCGCAGTTGATCAAGGCTAAACGTAGGGGCTTGCATGGCCGGAAAGCCCATGGGAATTTCCCCAATCCGACGAATATCTTGCCCCGAAAACAACACAAACGATAGAACGGTACCGGCAATCAGGGCGATCAACTGGGGAGGAACCAACCGCTTAAATCTGGCAGGCATGAACCAAATGATGCCAATGGTGACCACTGCCAAGAACGTTTCTGCCGGCTGAATATTGACGAGCAGATCGGGAAGCGATCGCAACATGCCCACAACCCCACCGGATGGATTCTCCTGGCCCAGAAAGGGAGCCAGTTGCAAAATCACCAGAATGATCCCAATCCCAGACATGAAGCCTGAGATAACGGTGTAGGGCATCAGCGTCACATACTTCCCTAACCGCAGTAGACCAAATATGATCTGGAAGATGCCAGCCATCATCACCACCGTGAACGCCATAGCCAGGCCGTTCTCTGGGTCTGCCGCGACGAGATGAGCAATGACCGCCGTCATCACCACCGTCATTGGCCCCGTAGGTTCGGAAATGAGGGTCGGCGTGCCGCCAAAGAGAGCCGCAAAGAAACCGACCAACACCGCTCCCCACAAACCCGAGACAGCTCCTGCTCCAGACGCAACCCCAAACGCTAGGGCCATGGGTAGGGCAATGACGGCAGCCGTGACCCCTCCGAAAAGGTCACCCCGTAGGTTGCGAAAATGAATCTTATTAGTGATTTGCATAGTTAGACCACCAGACTGAGAATATGAGGACAAGCAGGCAATGACCTGAGCCATCTGTCATCTCTCGACTTCGATAGCAGTCAGTCGCACCTGAGGCACCGTAAACCAGAGGGATAGCGCTTGCTATCCGTCAGAGCGAAGCAATACAAGCTCACCGCTGCTTGGCTGCACCCTTGAGGGTAGGACCAAGGCAGCAGAGCACCTTTATTAATAGACTAAAGTCTATCAACATGTAAAAAACCATTGACTAATATCTAATCATAAAACCATCCCGAGTGTAATCACTTTAGATGTGATCATTTTTGATGAAGTGAAAAAGAAAAACTTATCAGCGATCGCTTCCAGCTTGAAACCCATGAGCAGCCTTGGAAAGCGATCGCCCGCTATTACTCTATGATGACGATTGGGAACCGGGCATGAAGGTTCTACACCTGCCGTCAGTCACCGGGGTGGGGCGCTGCTCGGTGAGGGTCGCTGGACTCCCCATAACCTGAGCTAGAATCACGGAAGCGTCTCTAGTAAGAGTAGGAGGGGGCGATCGCCCGTAGTCGCCTCAGCGCCAAGTGCTGCAAGAGTGCTGTAGGAGTGAGTGTTGTAGTGGCAATGGCTTTGATGCGCAAGCAGACGGATGTAGCTAGAGACCTGTGCCAACGTGGATCGTTTTCTTAAAATGAGAGAAATTAGGAAAAATCATGCTTAGTCGGCAAATGGTCTTGCACGTTTTGACAACGCATCAAGAACAGATCCAAGCCTTTGCGGTGAAGACACTTCTCCTATTTGGCTCTGTGGCACGGGATGAAGCCCATGCTGAGAGCGACGTTGATCTGTTGGTAGAATTTGAAAGACCTGTAGGCTTACTCACGTTTATTGGGCTAAAGGAGTATTTGGAGGAGATCCTAAACTGCTCGGTTGATTTAGGCACGCCCCAGTCTTTACGCCCGACGCTGAGGGATGTCGTTTTGAAGGAGGCGGTTCGTGCCTTCTAGAGGGTTTCAAGAACGTTTGCGAGACATTTTGGCTGAGATCGAAGACATTCAACAGATGGTTGCGAACCTAAGCTTTGAGGATTTTTGCCAAGAGCGACGAACTCTCAAGGCGACTCTTTATAGCTTGGCAGTCATTGGGGAGGCTGCTGCCAGTTTATTACCAGAGGCTGCGGAGCTATATCCGCAAATCCCATGGCGGCAAATGCGAGGAATGCGAAACATTACGGTGCATGAATACTTCCAGGTAGATTTAGCTATCATCTGGGAAACAATCCAAACGGATCTCCCTGCTTTACAGGCTGCGTTGAAAGAACTGATATAGAGCGTTGCAAGATGTCGCGGCTTGCGCCTAGAGGCAGCATCTGCGGCTACTATTAGGGTGAGACGTGGAGGTGCGATCGTGGCTGAACCGGACATCCTGACTGAGATTTACAACACCATTGACCCATTCCGCCCCTTGGAAGCCGGTGACCCGAAGTATGTGGACTGCCGGGCGGTGCGGGGTGATGCAGACATTTTGGTGGATCTGGGGCGGGAAATTGTGCGATCGCGGGAGTCCACCTGTCAGCTTTATGCGGGGCACCGAGGAGCGGGCAAGTCTACGGAGTTGCTGCAACTCAAGGCAGACTTAGAGAAGAAGGGCTGCTTTGTGGTGTACTTTGCGGCGGTGGGGGAAAATGGCGACATTGACCCGGAGGATGCGGAATATACCGACATCTTGTTGGCCTGCACCCGCCATCTGTTAGAGGGACTAAAGATGGCCGACGCCAAGCCGCTGCTGAGTTGGCTGAAGGGACGGCTGACCGCCATGAAGGACTTGGGGTTGACCGAAATTAGCTTGGATGGGCTGTCGGTTGATGTGGGGATTCGAGAGTTTGCGCGGCTGAGTACAACGCTGCGGGCGGTGCCGAGCGAACGGCGCAAGATCCGAGACTTGGTGAATCCCCATACGGTGACGTTACTCCAGGCGCTGAATGAGTTTATCAACGATGCGAAGAAGAAGCTGCCGCCGGGGAAAACCAAGCTAGTCACGATCGCAGATAACCTAGACCGGATTGTGCCGATTCGTCAGGACGATGGCCGCAGCAACCATGATGAGATTTTTGTGGATCGGAGTGAGCAATTGCGATCGCTCGACTGCGACCTGATCTATACCATCCCCATCTCGATGGTCTATTCCAACCGCGCCAATGACCTCAAGGATCTCTACGGCAATCACCAAATTTTGCCGATGATTATGGTGCGCTGCCCCGATGGCAGCTTAAATGAGCCGGGGCTGGACGCCATGCGGGCGGTCTTAGCAAAGCGCATCTTGGATAATCCGCTTGTTCAGAAGACGATGCCCGACGCAACCTTGGAGGCAGATATTTTTGCCAATGCTGACCTGTTGCAGCGGTTGTGTTTATCGAGCGGGGGCCATGTGCGAGAGCTGCTGCTGTTGGTGAAGGAAGCGATTAACTATACAGATGTGTTGCCCATTCAGACGCGGGCGGTGCAGCGGGCAATTACGACGATTCGCGATACCTATCGGCGGACGGTGGAGAGCGACCAATGGGCGATTTTGGCGCGGGTAGCCAAGACCCAGCGCATTGAAAATGATGACATCTACCGAGCGCTGCTGTTTAGCCGCTGTGTGTTGGAATATCGCTACTTTGATGAGGAGGGGGAGATGCATTGCTGGTATGATGCCCATCCGTTAATTAAGGATATTGCTGAGTTTAAGACGGCAGTGGATCGGCTGGAGCAAGCGACGGGAGGTGGGGCATGACGCAGACAGACATTAACTGGGATGCGGATTTACCCATTGACCCCGAGGAGGAGTGCCAAGCTCTGATCCGAGCGCTACGACGCACTCAGGGATTTGGGCTATTTTTTGTCAGTTGTTCTAAGTCCACAGGACAAGAAATCATTGAACGGACGACCCGCGACTTACCTGGTCTGACTATTCAAGTTTTAACCTTGGAAACCGCTCTTGCTGATGGCAATCTCTATCAAGCCATTGCTGACGACCTCTCCA
>RECH01000337.1 GCA_007694125.1 Leptolyngbya sp. DLM2.Bin15 | reverse complement strand
CTCGATCTCGCCCGAGCCCACAGAGATGCCCTCAGCGTGGTAGTAGGCATAGTTGGTCGTGATTCAGCAAAATGTGGGATCTAGCATCGCCAGGAATCTTAGAGCATGACTGTCTCCGTTCAGAAAGACTGATGCATAAGAGCTTCAGCCATTGTTACAGATTTTCCCACACATGTCTGACGCACAACCGACGATATTGACAGAATGGTCGATGAGCCTGGTCTCTTAGCAGACATCTCCCGACAGGGAAGAGAGTGGGCCCTAACCCACTACACATCTCATGCTGTTGCGTTACGGTTTCTTGATGTATTAGAGGATTACCAAAACCAGTCTGTTGTGCAGGAAGCAGTGCCTGTCTAAACAAGCGTATAACGCCTTCTTCATCAACGATTTCTATAGCTTCCACGATGCCTTAAAAAATGAGACAATAGCTCAACGATTCTGCTGTGAGATAACTGCATTAGCATAAAAGCGATCGCTCTGTTGTTCATTAACAGGTTTCAACCAAGATGCGCAAAGTGTTCAATCAGGTGAGGTCGCTGCTCAGTGGCAAGAGTGGGATTACAGCAGCGATTCAAACATTTGTGGTGAAGGTTCTCGTGATTACGATCAACATGGGAACAGGGATCATCACGGCCCGAGTTTTAGGATCTGCAGGGCGTGGAGAACTAGCTGCCGTCATTTTATGGCCACAGTTTTTGGCCTATGCGCTTACGCTTGGGGTGCCCCAATCGTTGTTGTATAACCTTAAGCGCTACCCGGACGAAAAATCCGAACTTTTTTCCACGGCGCTGGTGTTATCCTTCATGTTAGGCATCCTTGCCTCGGGGATTGGCATTATTTTTATGCCCTATTGGCTATCTCAATATTCACCTAACATCATTCGGGCCGCACAATGGTTTATGCTTGCCTCGCCGCTATCCCTCCTGAGCATGGTCTTTGCAGCTTCGTTTGAAGCCCGAGATGAGTTTACATTTTCTAATCAAATTCGTTATTTTATTCCACTTAGTACGCTTGTTTTTCTCCTGTTACTCCTAGCCTTTGATGTCGATAATCCTATTACCTTTGGCATGGCTTATGTGCTCCCCAGTGTTCCAGTGGGTATCTGGATGTTTACCCGACTCTGGTCTCGATACCAGTTCAGTATGCAGAATATGTATTCTGCGTCGAAGCGACTTCTAGACTATGGAATCAAGGCGTATGGAATTGACTTAATTGGATCGCTGTCTGGCAAAATTGGTCAAGCCCTAGTGGTTGGCATGCTCACCGCAACATCCATGGGGCTTTATACCGTTGCCATTAGCTTATCGAGGGTTCTCAACACCTTTGAAGAAGCTGTCAACATTGTTCTTTTACCGAAAGCATCGGCTCGTCCTCTACCTGAGATTATTCTACTCACCGGTCGGGCTGTGCGAGCCAGTACGTTTTTAACGCTGCTGTGTGTTGCCCCTCTATTGGTATTGGGGCCATTTTTCCTAACGTTGCTCTATGGCGAAGATTTTGCACCAGCGGCACCAGTATTCCGAATTCTACTGGTCGAGGTTTTAATCAGCGGCACGTCTTGGATGTTGGCTAAATCATTTATGGCTGCAGGGCGGCCGGGTGTTGTGACTGTTCTTCAAGGCATAGGCTTAAGTATCACGGTGCCCATGATGCTGTTGTTAATCCCACGCTACGGCTTGATTGGGGCTGGTCTAGCTCTGCTGATCTCAACCTCTGTTAGATTTGTACTTGTTCTAGCCTCCTATCCGCTTGTGCTTAAGGTTGCCCCTCCCAATTTACTGATTACGATGGATGATGTGCAGTACATTAGACGATCGATTGCTAAACGGGATCAAAGCTAAGCCTGGTATCTGCTCTGCCATCCTTGACTGCTGAATCGAGGAGCACCTCTTTTGAGAAGGTTAGAGGTTAAGGTTCAATGGCTTAGAGAAACTTTGTAAAATGCCAATTCGGGTATAAACAGACTCGACAAACCAGTAAAATATAGCGGATCATGATTTGCAGGGTTAGCATGGGCCATCGTCTTATGGCCCCGAGGAAGACTCTCCAGTTATTGCCTAAGAAGTGATTGATGACTAAACTACGACAGAAGTCTTTAGAGTAGCCAACTTCGGAAATCTTGGCATAGACCTCAGGCAGATAGGTATAGTGCATGCGCAGCAACTGCTTTTTATCTCTCATCCAAGAGGCTGTGCCCGCTATATATTCTAGGTAGGTGTCAGGAGATATTTTGACACTGCCGTGAAAGGCGCAAAATCCTGTCCAATAGACCTGGGCTTCACCATTGGTAAGATTTGGCCAGGCTTCAAGAGCTTGCTGTACAAGAGTTGTGCGATAGACTTGGGCGGTCATTACGCCTACACCAGAGTTGTTGTGGCGTAGGCAGGCTTCAAAGACGGCTTTGCCATTGGAATGGACATCATCAGAATCCACTGGATAGCACTGCTCGAAGATGAGCATATTGGTGATGCCATCGCGACAGGAGAAATTGAGATTGAGCCATGTGAGATCGGCGCTTTCAGATAGGGTTTGGATGATGTAAGCGATCGCTTTTTCGCTAATAGGATCATCATCACCAATCACCCACACAAACTTCCCTTGGGCTGCTCGAATACAGCAGCCAATATTGTTCATGAGTCCAACGTTTTCATCGTTACGATTCCATCGAAACAGGGTTTTCTGGAATGGGTCTTGCCATTGCTGAATAATCTGAGGGGTATGATCGGTTGAGCAGTTATCAGAGATGAAAACTTCACACTGATCTTCAAAGCCTTCAATGGCCTTGGATAACCATGCAAGTTGATTATCCAGAAAAACGGCCCGGTTGTAGGTGGGAATGCTAATCGTCAACAGTCTTTGCATAAATCTCCAATCGCCTGCAGCTTAAAGATAATGGTGAATGAATAAATAAATAGATTTATGCTGCTAAGTTCTACGATAACTATGCAGCATGAGAGATGAGCCAAGATAGTCCTGGCTATCTATTAGAAAAGCATATGCTAGCCTTGCCTGGCCGCGACGCCCCTAGATTAGCTACACCTATCCTGGGATGAGAGTCTAAACGAGACCCTAGAATGGGCCATGAAAACAAGCCTACGAGACCTATCTTTCTCTAGAAAAAACCTTGCTAGATCAAGATTCTAAGAGAAAGATAGGAAACGTATGGTTCAATAGTTAAGCATTGCCCTCACACTGCTGTCCATGCAGGAAGAGAATACTTAAGAGCCATAGACCAGGGAAGACACTTAAAATAAGCGCCCCGACTCAAGAGATGTCTATTGTTCGACTCATGTTACAGATTTCTGATCTAATGATGATCTTGATGATGGAAGTAAAATGATGTTCAGTCGCGAAAACATCACACACTGTGCTGTCTATGGACACCATGTAGACAATACTTATGGGCGTCTATAGGCAGGAATCAATAGCATATCCGGAAGAGCAAGCTATTAACTAGACCGATCAAGACACTCAATCAGCTATCGCCCTTCAGACCATGCCCAAGCATAGACTTAGATAAGAAGGGGGTTGAAGCGATACTCTGATGTTAAATTTCTCACACAGAAAAAATAATGGCTACAGTGTTTAATGAAACTTAATGATCTTTTGTGGTCTATGAGTATAGGATGCCTGGGTGTTAGGTGACAGAGGCTTTTCCTGATTCATGGCGATCGCCCCACTGTCTTCAGAGTTGCGTCTCCATGCCTATGTAAGGTAAGAACAAGGAGCAAGGTCATGGCTTAGTCTCCTAGTTGCAGCAGTAACCCAGGCAAGCTGATCATTGAGTCAATGGGCATGGTTGTCGGTGGGAATGGGAACGCATAAGATTTTTAGCATGATTGTCATTGCTCCCATCAATAATTTTGTATTTGGATAAGTGGCTTCAACATGGTACGTATCATCCAAGACTAGAGTACCAGCAAGCCCTCGTGGTTTGGCTGTGCTACCTCTGGTCTTGGAGGCTTGACATCTGGCAGTCTTTTAAAGGACGTGAGTTCGACAGTTAAAAAGCAGCTTGGGAGAGGGCTTTCAGTTCATCATCTGGGATGCCCAACGAGGGCTTGTTCGGGTGGTAGGCGTAGGCAATTAATCCCGAGACCAGGTTCACCAAGAAATTGAAGGGGCTACGATGCCGCGAATGCTCAATCTGACACAAGTGTTTAAGCTGGTCATTGACCGTCTCAATGATGAGACGCTTACGCAGCAGCACCTTGTCCAGCAGCGGCATCAGGGAGTTTTTCATGTTCTTACGGCGTTTGGTTATCAGTTCCAAACCGCGGTCAAAGAGAGTCTCAAAGAGCGCCTGCGAGATGTATCCGCGATCTCCAAACAGCTTGCCGACCAAGCCTTGAGTCATCTCAGGCACCGGCTTGCGGTCGTCGGTATTGCCCGGCGTTAGGGTTGCCGCCATCAATTCGCCTCGCTCATTGATGATCAAGTGGAGCTTGAAGCCGAAATACCATCCCACCGATGATTTGCCCCACCCCGCTAGGTTTTTGAACGTCTTGTGGGCCTTGGCCCGCTTCACATGACAGACGGCAATCGAGGTGGAGTCTATGAAGCTGATGCCGGTCATGCTCCCAAAGCAGCGGCTGTTCAAGACCTGTACCAGAGCCACAAAGCTCCAAGGCATCAGTTCAACAAATCGTCCGTAGCTCACCAACCTAGGGAAAGCATCCCGCCAGTGTACCAACACGAGCTGCTGGTAGAAGTCCTTGAACGTTCGATAGCCTGAACCATGAAAGGCAATCACGATGGTCATCACTTCACTGATACTCAAACGGGATTGATAGCCTTTGGGCGGCTCACCACAGGGCAAGCGAGCGATATCTCGCTCACAGAATTGCTCCAACTCACGATAGACATCATCAACGTCGCAGAAGATTTGGGTCACGTCGAGGCGCGCTAAACTTAGAGTCATGGCTGAGGTGCTTGATATTTCAATACTTTGAGCGTAACCCTCAGCCTTTTCTTTTGCACCCTCATTGTTGTCGAACTCACGTTTTTAAAGGATATGAGCTTGAGAGCTAGAGCAGTCTGTTTTAAATGATGTATACTCAATAGGATAATGCATATCGCTTATTTGGATCTAAGTATGTATGTCCCAAAATATTTGGCAAGGTCTTAATGTAAGACTGGTAGCGTTAAGAATACACAACCGCTTGCTAAGCTGCCTTAGTTTATGGTTGGAGAAAAGCGAAGACCTAGGATATACCTGAGATGATCCTAGCTATGGGGTCTATCATCTTTGTCTTGTCGATCAGCACAGTTGACATGGCTACAAGGATGGCAGCGATCGCGCAGCAATCCCTTAGTCATCTGCCATCCAACCTCTGTTAGTCAGTAAGCTTTCCTTCTAGCTCACGTTTTATCGCTTCAGTTTTGTCAGCCAGTCAGGTAGATAATCAGCGGTGTATTATGCTAATGAATTTTCCAGAAAATCGAACACTAATTATTTCTCTGCGCAAGTTAAAATATCATGTCTCAAGGGCAGCAATTTACGAATTTGAAGATGTCATCTCTGCCTGCGATTCCGTTGACTTGCTAGAGCTTGACTATCATCCAGGATTATTTAAGGTGACCAATAATCTATCTAATCAAGCTCTGCATTTCTCGAAAATTAATCGACATTTAAATCCTTTGCCAGGACGCAAGATTAAAATCGAAAAAGAGTATGAAGTCTTATTCTTTTTTAGTCAGTCGATTAAGGACATCCTGGCTCTAAATTCAGTCAAAGGATGGCGTTCAAAATGCAAGTTTGCAATTTGCTGGATGGATGAAATATGGGAGAAGGACATTGATAAATATCGAAATCATCTGAGTCTATTAGATCAGTTTGATGCAATTTTCATGAACTTTTCCTCTAGTTTGCATGAAGTTCAGAAGCTGCTGAAAAAACCATGCTATCCCATTCATTATGGCGTTGATGCACTGGCTTTTACTTCTCCTCAAGTGCCGATTAGAAGCATTGATATGCTTAGTATAGGTAGACGTTCTAGTGTCACTCATGAGTCTATGGTCGAGCTCGCTGATACTGGAGACTTTTTCTACGTCTATGATACTCTTAATGGACTGAATATGAAGTGCTACAAGTATCATCGAAGCTTATATAAAAATCTGTTAAAGAGAAGTAATTTTGTATTGGTTAATAAAGCAAAGTTTGACTTGCTCGGAACGTCTAACCCCCAAGAAGAGGTTGGGCCTCGGTTCTTTGAGGGAGCGGCAAGTGGGGCAATTATGGTAGGCTATACGCCTGTTTGTCAGCCATTTCAAGAAAACTTTGATTGGCCGGATGCTGTGATCGAGATTCCTTTTGATTGTCCCAATATTGGTGAAGTTCTACAAGATCTGAAATCGCAGGCGGAGCGGTTGGAATCTATTCGCCGAAATAGTATGGTTAATGCTCTGCTGCGACATGATTGGGTATATCGGTGGGAATACATCTTAACGACCTGTGGAGTAGATTCTCTACCGATTTTGTCAAAGCGCAAAGCTCATTTACAGGACGTCAGCCAAGGTCTGAGTTCATGATCCTGACTTATTTCTCTTTATGGATTCTGGGCAGAAAATTAGAAGAAACAGCGCACATGGTTCTGCTCAACACCCAGCCTATTCTCAAGATTTCAGCACGGTGTTGTATCCGCGTCTATCCTTCTTAAAAAAGAGCCTTGGTAAGAAGCATATTGTGGGACTCTTGGCGATCGCCACGGTGACTTGTCGTGTATCTGCATTCATTGCTAGTTGATGTGTTGACTCTTCCGCCAGATACTGTTCTTGAGACAGAGATTAGTAGTGAACGAGACTGGATAGCCCATAGCGGTTGGACGTTTAACCGAGCTGCGTTAGAGCCCTACTATGAACGGGCGCAGAAGGTGTGCTGTGCTGGCCCCGTCCTATGAAGCTGAAGACTGGATGACGGGGCGATCGCCTGTTCTGCTGCTAGATCCAAACATGTAGCGAACCCATATCTATCAGGTTGGGTTGCGCAATGATTCAAAGCATTCTGCGATCGCAAGCCTGTTTAGCGGATGCGATCGCTAATGCTCATCTAGGTCAGCTTCAGAATTGGAGAAGGAACGCTAGTAGGTCCCTATGTCTGCATGGCAGGGCCTGGATCGATTAAAATCGATGATCCAACCCTGGGGCCCAATGATCAAGGCTTGATCTGGCAAGGGATTGTGATTGAGAAAAATTGCTGGATTGGCCATGGAGTTTCTATCTTAGATGGGGCCACCCTTGGTGAGGGTAGCGTGATTGGTGCTGCTGTGCTTACCCAAACAATTCCCAGATACTCTATTGCGGTGGGGGTGCCAGCCAAGGTCATCAAGCGGCAAGACGTTCAGCATGAGCTGGTGAATGACTAAGTGTCGGCTATGGTGCTAGAGTGGCCGAGGTTGACCATGGGGAAATGACTAGATGTATTTGGATTATTCATCAACCTTTGTTAGCATCCTCTGATAGGCTAGAGAAAGCTGCCGCAACGTGAGGAATAAGGGTTGCGAAACCTGTAGCTGTAGCTGCTGGATTCATAGCGTCCTATCATGCGTACCACGCCAACTGTTGTGCTGGTGATGGTAGCTTCTTAGAGATCATACCTATCATCTAGCTTAGGGGGCGATCGCTAGGATTTGATGGTGGACAGGCTATTATGCTTTCAATGTGCCTGCGGTATGTCATGGTGTTGTGCTGAAGTCCTAACTTTATCAGAACTTCACATTTGATGCCGTCCCATGGTGTGAGTCCGATTTGTCCGACGACTAGGTTTTAACGTGACGTTTCTCTAATCGGAGGTGTGCTGTCTATGCCAGACTATGACTTAGAATCAGAGCCGCTTGTTAGTGTCATTATTCCTACCTATAACCGCCCTGACTATTTGAAAGATGCGCTGAAAAGTGCTGTGCAACAAACCTATCGAAATATTGAGATTATTGTTTCAGATAATGCGAGCCCCAACAATCCTCAGCCCTGGATTGAGACCTTAAATGATCCGAGAATTCAGGTCTATCGGCAAGAGCAGAATGTAGGTATGTTTGCCAATGTGCAAAGCGCTTTTTTGCGGGCTAAGGGTAAATATATGGCTAGCCTGTTGGATGATGATGCCTGGGAGCCAGACTTTTTAGACAAGCTAATCCCTCCTCTAGAACGCTATCCCAATGTGGCGATCGCTTTTTGTGATCACTATATGGTCAGTGCCACGGGGGAGATTGATATAGCGGCAACAGAAGCCTGCTCCCGCGCCAACAATCGCCATGATTTGCCGGAAGGGGTGTACTATCCGATGGTGGAATATGGCTTGATCAATGGCGCTATTTCGCCGGCCATGGCGGGATTGATTCGTCGAGAAGCGGTGGACTGGAGCCAAATTCCGGCAGAAGCGGATGTTCTGTGGGATATGTATGTGAACTATGTGTGCTGTCGGGATGACTGGGCTAGCTATTACTGTCCAGACAAGCTTACCCGCGTGCGAGAGCATACTCAATCGGAAACGCAGCAAAGCGGGGCGCGTAATGTGCAGGCGAAGCTACGCAAAGGTCGCGCCCAGATATTTTGCTTCAGCACCTTGCTCGCAGACGATCGCTTCAAAGCCTACCATCCTATCTTTCGACAGCGCTGGGCCCATGCCCACACCACCTTGGGCATAGGGCTGATTCGCGATCGCAAACCCGCAGAGGCTCGACCCTACCTATGGCGATCGCTGCGCAGTCAGTTTAAGATGCGTACATTCGTTGCGCTGTTTGTGAGCTATCTACCCTATGCCCTAGCCCGTCGATTTTAATCACGGTGGTGTTTATCATCACACAGGATGGGGATGGACGGATACCCAACCACTGGGTGTGGATAGCTTATTAGTCTTACTTATTCTCCATAGGGGTTGAGCGTATGAAAATCACCGCTTGCATCACCACCATGAATCGTCCACAGGAGTTGGATGAATGTCTGAAAGGATTATGGTCGTCAACCTACCTGCCCCATGCCGTTGTAGTTTCAGATAACTCAACGGATCCAGAGGTGCAGCAGAGCAATCAGGAGGTTGTGCAGCGCTATGCCCACACGGTTTATCTAGAAGGCCCCCACACCGGTGTAACGGCTAATCGCAATAATGCCCTCCATGCTGCCCCCCAGGATAGCGATCGCATCATTTTTCTAGCGGACGATATTCAGGTGTCACCTAACTTTTTTGAGCGGGCAGTACAATGTTACCAAAACCTTCCTCCCGGTCTAGATGAGAAAACCATTCTTACCGGAGACAACCGTAATGAATTTAGCCCACCGGATATCGGCCCCCTAGGCGTCAACTTTCGCGGCTATTTTTGCCCTTGGAAGCCAGGCATTCCTCAGGTGGTCAATCTCTATGCCAGTCTCTTTCCTAAGAAGTTTTTAGATCAGGAAGAGTGGGACGAACAGATTTTTCTGGGGCAGGAAGATATTGAACTCTCGCTGCGGGCGCTGCGCTGCGGCTACCAAATTATCTATGAACCTACCCTGAAGGTCTTTGATACACGCTTCCAAAAAACGACCTTGCCCTCTGCAGAACAGGGCAAGATGCAAAGCTATGAAATCTATGTGGCCGCCAGCCGTCTTTATATCGGTATCAAGCGCTATAAGCATCTCTTTCCCAATCCGATCAAGCTACTGATATTTCGCGTTGTGTATTATTTGCACATGACGCTCTATTTACTGCGTCGCAAGTCTCTGCAGTCATGGCCAGACATTATCGAGATCTCTAATGTGAACAGGCTATGAAGAATGCCATCGGATGCTTGATCCCATGACGGAGGGCTGATAATTTTCGAGATAAGCAAGGGTACTCGCTGGCTATCATGAGGTGCTGATGTGTTAAAAATCACAGTTTTGGTTCCGAGCTACCATCGTCCTGACGACCTCCGCCGATGTCTACAGGCCTTGACTCAGCAGGCGCGATCGCCCGATGAGGTGGTGGTGGTGGTACGCGACTCTGATACTGAAACCCAAGCTGTTGTGAAGAACTTTCCTAAGGAGAGCTTGCCTCTGCGCTGGGTCGCGGTGTCGATGCCGGGGCAGGTGGCGGCGTTGAATGCTGGTTTGGAAGCGGCTCAAGGCGACATTATTGCCATCACCGATGACGATGCTGCACCCCGCCCCCAGTGGCTAGAGCGGATCGAATCGCACTTCGCCGCCGATGAGCGGGTGGGCGGCGTCGGTGGGCGTGATTGGCTCTATCTGGGCGGCACAGATCTAGAAGAAGGGGAAAGTGCCGTGGTGGGCCGGGTGCAGTGGTTTGGGCGAGTGGTGGGCCGCCATAATCTAGGCGTGGGTGAGCCCAGGGATGTGGAGGTGCTGAAGGGAGCCAACATGAGCTACCGCAAGACAGCGATCGCCCACCAGCGTTTTGACACGCGCCTCCTTGGTAGTGGTGCCCAGGTGCATAATGACCTAGCCTTTAGCCTAGCCGTAAAGCGCGCGGGCTGGCGGCTCATCTACGATCCAGCGGCAGATATTGACCATTACCAAGCCAAGCGATTCGATGAAGACCAACGGGATCAGTTCAACGCGATCGCTTTTTTGAATGCCGTGCATAATGAAACCGTAGCCTTGCTCGACTATTTGCCACCATTGCGCCGCCTCGTTTTTCTGGCATGGGCGGTTTTAGTGGGAACGCGTAAGGCCTTCGGCATCGTGCAGTGGTGTCGCTTTTTGCCTAAGGAAGGAGGCTTTGCCGGACGGAAATGGTGGCTTTCCATGCAAGGGCGCTGGCAGGGCGTACAAACCTGGCGACGGGGCAAGGGCGATCGCTCCCAAACAGTGGAGCAAAAAGCGATCGCATCCTCCTAAAGATAGTTTCTACCCAAAGCCTTTGTCTAGTAGCGTTTCCCTAGTTGTTTTTTTAGGTCTATTCAGCCCTATTCATTGATATCCTTTCGCCATCCTGCTCTACTATGTCTGCGAATGTATCTCAAGCCCCCTCCTCTCTTAGCAGCCGGCAGCGATTATCCCTCTGGGAGCAGCCATCCCTAGCTTGGACTGTGATTATCCTGTTATTTGGGATCACCTTTCTAGGATGCATTGCTGGAGCAGGTACTCTGATGCGTATAGCCTTTCCGGCTGGTTCCTTGCTAGTTGCTATTTATCTCTATATCTTTCATCCCATCTTTTACATTAATTTCAACTGGTGGATCTGGTGTTTTACGCCCCTCCTGCGTCGTTTGGGTGACTACTATCGCGGGCAGTATGATGAATCTAGCCTCATGCTGACGGCCCCCTACCTCGTCACCTTTGTTTGTGTGTTAACCCTCTTCCGCCACTTTCCTCGGGTGCATCGCACGGGCGATATTCCGTTCATTATGGCGGCGGGGGCTGTGTTCTTTTCCTTCTTGGTGGGTGCCCTCCATAATCCCGTCACGACGGTTGTACGAACCTTTCTGGATTGGATGCCGCCGATCTTGTTTGGGCTGCATCTCTCCGTGCATTGGCGGCTCTACCCAGAGATTCGTAAAACCACCCAAACCGCGTTTATCTGGATCACGCTGTTGGCTGGTGCCTACGGCGTCTATCAATATATGGAGGCACCGCTTTGGGATAACTACTGGCTGGTGAATGTGGGCAACGTCTCCTTTGGCCTACCGGCTCCCCAACAGATTCGGGTGTGGAGCACCATGAACTCACCACCAGCCTTTGGCTGCGTGATGATGGCTACTTTGCTGATGCTGTTTGTCTGCAAAGGATTTGTGCGGGTGCCGGCGGTGGCGGTGGGGTATTTGTCCTTCCTGCTCTCCCTCGTGCGGGCAGCTTGGGCCGGCTGGGTGGTTGGCCTGATTACCTTGGTGCTGTCCCTCAAGTCAACCTTGCAGATTCGTCTAATTGCTACCATTATGGCCTTGGCTCTCTGTGTTGTGCCCTTGACGGTGATTGAACCCTTCTCGGAGGTGATCAGTAACCGCTTAGAAAGCCTCACCAATGTGCAAAATGACACAAGCTACGAAGCCCGTGCCGAAACCTACAATAGAAATTTAGGGGTAGCTTTATCAGGTTTTCTAGGGCAAGGGTTAGGCAGCACTTGGACGGTGAGGCCCAATGGCCAGATCGAACGAGTTGCCCTAGATAGCGGCATTCTAGATACCTTTTTTACCTTGGGCTGGTATGGGGGGTTGCCCTATATTCTGGGGATGCTGATGCTCCTGTTTAATCAGTTCCGTGGCCCAGAAGGACGAGAGGATCCCTTTGCGGCGGCAGCTCGATCGATTA
>RECH01000219.1 GCA_007694125.1 Leptolyngbya sp. DLM2.Bin15 | reverse complement strand
GTTGATCTACGAGGCTCCAATCTGAGTGGGGTCAATTTGGAAAAGGCTAATCTCTCCCGCGCTAACCTGATGGCGGTGAATTTCATGGGGGCAAACCTGGAGGGAGCGACGCTGGATGAAGCGTTGATGTTTGCTGTGAATCTGCTCGATGCCAATCTCCGTGGGGTGAGTGTGTTTGGCACAGAACTGGGTGGAGCCTATGTCTGCAACACCACCATTCCCAGTGGACGCATTTCCAATCGCGACTGCGAGGACGAGGATGAGCTGCTCGATGAGCCTGAGGATTCTACGGTGAGGCAAGAGATGAATGACGCCCTGGATGAGGTGGCGGCAGACGATCAGGCGGCCGATCAGGCAGCTAATAAGGCGGCTGATGCGGTGCTATTAAACGCTAATGATGAGGCCGACTCGGCGCTAGACAAAATGATGAACTAGCGATCGCCCTTGATAAGACCTAGGCCTGATTGATCGACAAAACTTCTGTAATCCTGATTCTCACGTAGGCTGGGTTAGCGTCAGCGTAACCCAGCAAAATCTAAGCTGGCACTGGGTTTGACGTTGCTCAACCCAGCCTAGGCAAAAAGATTGGTCAGTCAACTAGGATCTAGGCCCTTGAAGCCATACGGAGATGCTTCCAATGTGGCATTCTCTACCGATAGTGTCTAGGCACGCCCAGTTAAGCTGATCTAGTCTAGAGTGCAGATAGTCTCGATAGACTGATTAGTTTTGACAGGAGTGATAGTAACGATGAATTGGACTCGATCCATGATGACCTGGGTGATGGTGGCGATCGCTGTTTTGGTGGTGGGCTGTGGCTCTGCTCCCACCAAGGCTGGCCCTACCTATACACCCCAAGAGATTGCGCAAATCCAGCGCTATACCAACGAGGTTTCCGATCTACGCGATCGCCTGACCGAGGCGGTGCCTCCCATGATTGCCAACGAAGAGTGGCTGGATGTTGAAACGTTTATCCATGGCCCCTTGGGAGAATTGCGAACCAAAATGGCATCGCTGACTCGCAGTCTAGAGCCCAAACTGCAATCCCAGTCTCAACAGACTGCGCGGGACGTTTTTGGGCATTTGGTGAAGTTAGATGAAGCGGCTCGCGGTCGAGAGGCGGTCAAGGCGATTGTGAACTATAACGGTGCGATCGAGGATCTAGCCGCATTTCTCAATCAGGTCCCTGCAGAGGTACGGGGCAGTGATGAACCGTCTGTATAGCCTGTGGACGGCTTGAGAACTTTCCAAACCCCGGTTTTGGGGTCGCGGTAGACCATGAACGGATTGGGGCGTAGGGGTTGTTTACAAACTTTAATCATGGCTATTCCTCCTAGAGTGAAACCATTGGCGACTGAGTACGCTCAGTAGTTTGGGGTGCATAATGCCATTCTAGGAGGCTGTTCAAGGGTCTTGGGTGATCTGTCCAGCCTTTGGACATGATTCGTCTCACAGAAAAAGGCGATCGCCTTCACAATGTCTTCGCAGCATCTTCACACAACCTTTGCAGGACAAGGGCGATCGCCTGCTGGAGTCTATCTCCATCCTTCGACCAGCTCAGGATGAACGACGAGGCTGGTGATCGTCGTTGAATTCACCGGTTGTATCGGACAAGGGCGATCGCGTTTAGGTCTCAGCTTCTATATCCCAGGCAGCCTGGAAGAAATCTCGTTCACATTCCATGGCATAGCGATAGGCGGCATCCACAGCGGCGGTGCGGGGAGCCTGTTCTGCCAAAACGGCAAGCTGCTGAGCCAGATCATCAAACTCAGGGCTGCTGTAGGTTTTAATCCAATCGGTATAGTCGTGCTCGGGAATGGCGGGTCGGGCAAGCTGCTGACCCAAGTAGGCATAGAGTTTCATGCAGGGCAGCATGGCGGCAGTGGTGACGCTGGTGTCTTGACTCCAAGCGGTGGCTAGCAAGAAATCGGTGTAGCGGCGGGTCGCGGCTCCCGGCGAGATTTGCGTGAGGTCTACCTGCCAGGATTGGGCATAGCTCTGATGCAGCCGCAGCTCAGATAACACCCCTCCCGCGAGGTCATGGAAGGTGCCAAACCCTTCCCAGGTGGGAGCTTTGGCAGCGGCAATGCTGTAGGCTCGGGCAAAGGATTCTAGAAAAAAGGCATCTTGCCCAACGTAGTAGGCAAACTTATGGCGGGGTAAGGTGCCGCTGTAAATCCCTTGAACGAAGGCATTGTTGAAACAGGCGATCGCTAAATCTTGATTAGCCTGCCATAGATCCTGTGCAACCGACATCGTTCCTCCCTGATTTCAAGCCATGTAACCAGCCATCAAAAAGGGCGGGCCCTAGCCCACCCTTGATCATCATCTTAAATTAGCACCGGTTGGGCTAGACGTTAGCCGCAACCTTGGCAGCTTGGACGAGATGCTCGTAGGTCGCGCGCATCTTGAGACCCACCAACACTTGGAACAATCCGCTACCGTTGTTCGAACCCGGATATTCCTTATGCTTCAACAGCAATTCGGTCATCTCGCCGTAGTGCTTCGTTGAGGTATTGCTGAGGTGATTCTCAATGTAGATGAGTTCCTCAAGCTTCTCAAACTGACCGTCAACCTCTAGCACCGACACATTGTTGCCGTAGTAGGTATCGGGGCCGTAGAACATCCGAATGCCGGGGTAGGAGCAGGTGAGTTTCCGTCCACAAGGAATCCAGTCGATGGTTGAACCTTCGTCAAAGAGGTAGACCGGCTCAAAGTCTGCCACACCTTCTTTCTGGATGAGGCGCACTCGCAGCACTTTGCGCTCTTCATCGTTGGGAATGAGCTTGGTGGGTAGGATTTGAATGACGACGTCTGCATACTGCTTTTGGACGTCTACGTAAGCTTCAAAGTCAGGACGGCGAGCGTTGATGGAGGCCAAAATATCCTCGTAGGTATGCCCACGCTCAGCCATATCTCGCTGGATCTTCCAAGAGATTTTCACCTCGTCGCTGATATCGAGGTACACGCTGAAGTCTAAGAGCGATCGCACCCGCTCGTCATACATGGGGTGCAGCCCTTCAATCACCACGATATGGTTAGGCTCAACCCGCTCTGGCGGATCCAGTTCACCCGTCTCGTGATTATAGATGGGCTTATCGATCGCATTGCCCTCTTTCAGCGCTTTGATTTGTTCATACATCAAATCAAAGTTGTTGGCCTTGGGGTTCAGCGCCGTGACGCCGGCCACTTTCCGCCCCTTGCGGTCAAGGCTATGGTAGTCATCTAAACAGATGACGGTCATCAACTCTTCCCCGAACAGATCCGCCAAACGGCGCAAAAAGGTTGACTTACCACATCCGGAATCTCCGGCTACGCCAATTAAGACAATGCGATCTGGCTTACTGCTCATAGGTACCTCTAAACACGAATGACAACGACTCAACACTCTTAAATCTGGAACAACAGCATCCCCGCAGAGCAATTCCCCCAAGCCAGCAGTTCCGCAAATTGTATTTCGCAAATTATACCGCTGAGCGTAGGCGTAAATATGATTCACGCCCAATTAAAAATCAAGTCTTTCCCAACCGTTTCAGAATCTTAGACGCAGACTGAGCGTCACTCAATCCAATTCTGAAACCTCTGAGTCTTGACCTTTAGCCTTGACGTAGACGTGCCAAGTTGGTTAGGGAAATGCTTGAAATTGCCCAGAAATAACTGGTGAGTATTTAATACTATCCATTAATAATCATGCTACCAGACTGATGCCTACCCCATCAAGACACTAGAGATGCGCTCTTGTCGCTCTAGGCTCTAGCTCCATCAGAACCGGTCGAGGCAGCCTCATGTCGCCGCTGCCTGGGACGAGGAATTCCCCAAAGAATCTTAAAGTGATGCGCTGGCAACATTTTTTAGGTCAACTTTTCGATAGTCTCAGGTTTAGTTCGTCTTGATGATGCAAGGCGAAATGATCCCTATGGGTTGAGAGATGGGGTGCGGTGGCGAGGCCAGGTGTTTGTGCTGTGAGGGCTGCCATGCTCTGTTCAGGGAACCTGCGTTGAGGAGATATCAGCGATCGGGATGCACAGGTCAAGAATTGAGTTGAGATTAAAGCGTTTTGTGGATCAGAGGGCTTTATTCTGATAGCTTGATCTGTGGTGCAGTGTGGGTGATATATGCCCCGCGCTGTGGTAGGTTTGACTTAAAAACACCTAATTCTGATTGGCAATGTATAATCCAAGCGCAGCAGGCAAGGCTTCTAACACAATCTACGGGAATCGTCTTTTCGTATACGAGGTTGAAGGCCTACGTCAAAACCTCGAGGCAGACAAGGCAGAATACCCCATTCGCAAGAGTGGCAGTGCCTACATCACCGTGCCCTATGGTCGCATGAATCAGGAGATGCAGCGCATTACTCGTCTAGGCGGTCGGATTGTGAACATTCGTCCCCTTAGCGAAATGAGTCGTGAATTGGCAGAAGCCAACAGCCCATCTTCAAGTGCAGCCCCTCAGCCCAGTCAGTCGGCAGGAGAGAGCAAGGCTATGACGCAGGCGGCAAAGGCTGAAAAGACAACCGTGGTTCCGGTCAATCTTTACCGACCCAAATCACCTTTCATCGGCAAATGCATCAGCAATGAGCCACTTGTGGGTGAAGACGGGATTGGTATTGTGCAGCATCTTACGTTTGACCTATCGGGCGGCGATCTGCACTACCTAGAAGGGCAAAGTATTGGCATTATCCCTGAAGGGACAGACGACAAGGGCAAGCCTCATAAGCTTCGCCTCTATTCCATCGCTTCGACCCGTCATGGCGATAAGCTTGATGATCAAACCGTTTCCCTCTGTGTGCGGCAGCTTGAGTATAAGCATCCAGAAACCAATGAAACGGTATATGGGGTTTGTTCCACCTATCTCTGTAACTTAGAGCCTGGCGCAGATGTAAAAATCACGGGGCCGGTGGGCAAGGAGATGCTGCTGCCTGAGGATCCCGAGGCTAAGGTGATCATGATGGCTACAGGTACCGGGATTGCACCTTTCCGGGCTTACCTATGGCGCATGTTCAAAGAGGAAGAGCGCAAGCTGAATACCGACTACGACTTCAAGGGATTTGCTTGGCTGATCTTTGGGATTCCGGTGACCCCCAATATTCTCTATAAGGAAGAGTTGGAAGCCATTCAAGAGCAGTATCCAGACAACTTCCGTCTTACCTATGCCATCAGCCGTGAGCAGCAAAACCCAGAGGGTGGGCGGATGTATATCCAACACCGGGTGGCTGAATATGCGGATGAGCTGTGGGGCATGATTCAAGATCCCAAGACCCATACCTACATTTGTGGATTGAAGGGTATGGAAGGCGGTATTGATGAAGCGCTTTCGGCAGCGGCAGAGAAGACGGGTGTCAACTGGTCTGACTACCAGCGCCAGATGAAGAAGGAAGGTCGCTGGCACGTCGAAACCTACTAAGCGCGTCTATTCTACGGGTGGCAACATTCCAGGGTGCGCAACTGCTCACTGAGGATGTTGCCCCAGGGGCTAGGCAAGCTGCTTAATCTCAGCAAATAGCAAGGGAGCGATCGCCCTCGATCGCTCCCTTTTGCATGGGTCTTCAAGCTAGACAGAGCCCTCAGGCGGATCGGTCTTAGAGAGGACGATACACCCGATAGTTGATGTCGGGGAAAATATTGTCGATCGCTTCCACTTTCTCTAGCCAGCCGGAGTCAAGTTTGCCGTCCAAAATATCCTCCCGCAGCTTGTTGAAGCGCATGAGGTGCGATCGCGTCCGCCGTACCGCATAGGGCACCATGGTACCGGTGCGCATGATAAACGCCCAATCCGACGACTGGGCCAGCAGGAGTTCCCGAGCCGCTTGGTTAAGCGATCGCCACTCTAGATTGTCAGCCGGTTCTCGCTTCGATAGTTCAATCATGCGCTCGGCGGCCTTATGGAGGTGGGGATAGATCCAAGCATTGGTTTCATTCAACCAATATTCATGGAAGCCCCTAAAGCCCCAGCTCGACTGAGATGGACGACAAACCTGCTGGGTGGGATGCTCCTGGAGATAATCAGACAGGTGGGTCATTTCATAGGTGTTTTGGTCAAACCAGGTTTTGCGGAACAGGTAGTCAATAAACCACGGCCCCTCATACCACCAATGCCCAAACAGCTCAGCATCGTAGGGCGACACAATGATCGGCGGTCGCTGCATAATGCCGTGGAGGTGTTCCACCTGTTTCTGGCGATTCCACATGAAGTTGCCCGCATGTTCCGCCGCCTTTTCCCTTGCCCAGTAGGGGTCATACCAATCTTTGTCGCTCAGCCCGAGCCCCTTACCGGTAATTTTGTGGTACTTGATGCCCACATTCTTCCGTTGCCCATTGGGCATGATGTAAGGCTTGATGTATTCATATTCCGCATCCCAACCAAGGTCGCGGTAGAACTCGCGATATTCTGCCGCGCCGGGATAGCCTACGACTGAAGACCACACCTGCTGGGAAGATTCGTGATCACGGCCAAAGGCGGCTACCCCTGTTTCTGTATAGATCGGGGCATAGGTGCCAAAACGCGGGCGCGGGCGGGCATAGAGGATGCCGTGGCCATCACTCAAGAAGTACCGCAGCCCGGCATCGGCCAACATGCGCTCTAGCCCTTCGTAGTAGGCACATTCTGGCAGCCAGATGCCCTTGGCTGGCCGGCCAAAGGTTTGCTCATAATGCTCGCAGGCTACCTGTACCTGTGCCCAAACCGCTTGGGGATACATTTTCATCAGGGGCAGATAGCCGTGGGTGGCTCCGCAGGTGATGATGTCTAGGTTATTGCTTTCTAGGTAGTTGCGAAATCCTGTGATCAGGTTGCCATCATAGCGTTCCCAGACTTCCCGCACCTGGTTATATTCCGAAGCATAGTGCTCAGACAGGTAGCGGAGATGGCCATTGTGGCTGTTGCGCTCAACTTCCATCTCCGCCAGCTCTTCTAGCTTGGCCAAGTGGGCATCGTAGCGCTCCTGCAGCAGTGGATCTTGCAGCATAGACACCAAGGGCGGCGTCATGCTCATGGTCATTTTGAAATCTACCCCGTCGCGCTTCAGCCCATCGAACATTTGCAGCAAGGGGATGTAGGTTTCGGTGATGGCTTCGTAGAGCCACTCTTCCTCCAACACGTAGTCACTTTCGGGGTGGCGAACAAAGGGAAGGTGAGCGTGGAGAACCAGAGCGACGTATCCAATACTCATAAGCGCTAGGGGTGCATGGTAGCCGAGAGGTGTGCGGGCTGAAACAACATTAAAAATGACGTCGGATGTATTAACGGGTGTTGTTCAATAAAAGCAGTCTATAAAAGCAGATAGTGTCCTCCCTGCTACGGGCTAGGTTGCGCGGCAGGAAGCACCGGTGATCAAGGCCAGCTTCTCCATAGGCGAGGGTAGCACGCTAGAAACCGGCTACCCATGTCAAACCATGACATACCTAGCAGTCATGCAGTTAGGGTGGACTGCTGCCAAGATTGTAAAGCAAAAGCTAAACACATTTTCCGAGAGATGCAACTAGATTCGTGGCAACCTTTGAGGATCTGGCCCCAGGGGGGATGAACGTGGCTAGGCAGAAGCCTGTGGCTTAGAACCCTGCTGGCTGCCGCAGATGATGGGCAATGCGAACTGCAGCGCGCCATGTCTACGCTCTTTGCACGGATTTTCTCGCGATTAAGTCTGACTATTAAATTATCTTGCTACTCTAGACGTATTCATCAGAGGGTTGCTTAACTTTGGTAAGACTGATGCTGCGCAACAGCTCAGCCGCCTACCCACCAAGACTAGACACTGAGAAGTCACACTGCGAAGTCTGCGGAGCCGTCAAACTGCTGAGGGGCTTGATAAAATCTAAGCACGATTGCAGGATGACGTTCATCGGTTGACAACCATGGCTTTCATGACATAAAGATGGGCTTGCTGAATTGCTGTCACATAAGCTTTGATTGGATAGTCACTTGGGTCATCAATTTCCACTGCCACATCTGGGTACGCTATGACACAGCCGACGGTTTTAGAATTGGCAAAGCAAGGTGATCCTCAAGCGATCGCCACGTTAATGAATCGCACGCTTCACACTCAAGGCATGAATGCTAGAGTGGCGCGTCAGGGCGATCGCCTCTTGATCATGACGGAGGCCGCACAGGTGCCCAACCGCATGGTCATGACCAACTTTGTGCGAAATGGCATCAATGGTCTGGAGCTAGACTCCATTCGCCTCATTCGGATTTTGGGCAAGAAGACGGGTGATGACCAAGCGGCTTGGGTGCAGGAGCTTGAACTCTCAGCTCAGGGGGCTGCGATCGCGGCCCAGAGGCCGCCTGCCCCTCCAGTCTCCCAAGATTCTCCAGTGGAAGAAGCAACCCCACCGGTGATTCGCCCCCTGCCGCCCCCTCCTCCCCCTGGCAGAATGCGGTTTAGTGGTGAGGGCTTGGCTGCTCCCACTCAGGACTCCCCCGAGCGATCGCCCGATTTGATTCCCAAGCGTGTCCCACCACCGCCGCCGCCGCATCTTGATGGGCTATCCTTGGGGCGGACATCGGTGCAGGATGACGAGGACGAGGAGATTGAGTCCTTCATCCCTGACGACACCACCGTCTTGCCTAGCCTCGACGATGACTTTACGGCGTCGGAGTTGGATCTTGACCTCAACCGGGATGACGATATTTCCTTTGATTTGCAGCCCGCCAGCGACGCCGATGCCGATACCGAGTCGTTGATTGACGATCTCTTCAATACAGAAGCGCAAACCACGATTGAAGATGACGAAGAGATCAGCCTAGCCCTTGATGACGCCGAGAGTGACTTGCTGGGGCTGAGCGATGATGTCTTGTCAGATTTGATAGGTTTCACTGACCCAGAGGGGCATCCTGGCGATCCGGCCATGACGCCCGAGCCAGATGCTGATGTCGCGATGGATGACCCTCGCTTCTCTGATCGGCAGGACGAGTCTCTGATGGGTGTGGTGCCGGTGGGCGATCCCGTGGCGACGGATGCACGGGGGACCTCTAGGGACGAGGAAAGTACGCCGGATCAAGACGTTGGGCAAGATGTTGGGCAAGACATTGAGCAAGAGCAGCTTGAGGCCAGCCCCCCAGAAGCGCCCTTGGCCTTGCCCCCAGCCTCGGCACCGCCTCCAGCTTTGCCAGAGGAATCTGAACCTCAGCGATCTGGGGTTGGGGCTGGGGCGATCTTTGGCGTAGTATTGGCGTTGATTATTGCTTGGATTGGTGGATTGATGGGCTATAACGCCTGGCAGTCGATGAATGAGTCTGACGGCAATGGCAGTACGACCACGGCAGACTCGCCCACGCTTCCTGCAACCCCTCCTGATGCCCCAGAAGGCGAAGCAGTCGAGACGGACAGTGCTTATCAGGATGCGATCGCCCTGGCGAATCAGGCCAATCGCTTAGCGGCCAATGCCCAATCGCAAGATGACTGGGCCTTAGCGGCGAGTCAATGGCAGCAAGCTGTGGCCCTGCTGCGCAGCGTGCCGGAGGATGACCCCAACTATGCTGACGCTCAGGCCGCCTTGCCCAACTACGAAGAATCCTTAGCGATTGTTGAACAGCAGGCCGCGTTGCCGCCGGGCACCGAGTCTGTACCTTCTACAACCGTTACGATCTCCAATGCTGGCACCTGTCGTGCCGTACGCTCGACCCAGGAATCACCGCCCCTTGAGCTTACCAATGTTCAGTTCAATGCACCGACGGGCAATAACCAGATCACCTACATCGTGGGCTGTATCACCAACCATACTGACCAAGTGATTGGCAATGTGAGTATCGCCTACCAAGACAGTGCCGATGCTGAGCAGGCCGCCGAAGGACGCTTGAACTTTAATGATCTAGCACCCGGACAAACGATTCCGTTCCGTAGTGACTTTACCCTAAGCCCTAATACAACGGAAGCAACGATCGAACAAATTTCTTGGGCAGCGGTGGGTGCTACGTCGCCTCAAGAGTTGGATGCCTCGATTCGCTTGGTGCGCTAGGCGATTTGGGTGCTGATGATCTACGGTGTATAGAAGGGAGGCGATCGCCCTGTAATGGTGGTATCGTCTCCCTTGACCGTTGGGTATGAAAGGGACATGGCATGCAAATTTACCAACAAATCCTCACCGTTAAAACCGAGGGTAAGTCGTTCTGTAAGATCACCAATCCGGTGCAGGATATTGTGGCTCAGTCTGGCTTTCAGGTCGGGCTCTGCCAGCTATTCCTGCGCCACACCTCCGCTAGTCTGGTGATTCAGGAAAATGCCGATCCAGATGTCCTCAAAGATCTGGCTAACTTTTTTGCGCGGCTGGTGCCCGAAGATGCGCACTACATCCACAGCCTAGAGGGAGCAGACGACATGCCAGCCCACATCCGCACGGTGCTCACCCATACATCGGAGCAGATTCCCCTAGCCAATGGCCGGCTGATGCTCGGCACCTGGCAGGGCATTTACCTGTGGGAGCATCGCCAGCGCGGCCAGCGGCGGGAGGTGGTGGTGCAACTCATGGGGCAGTAAGAACGATGGTGCCAGAGATTATAACCGTGCCCTTGCTGCAGCTAGCCTCGGGCGATCGCCTTTCGCTGCAGGTCTATCGATATGTGGGCCGCTATCCCGGCAAGAAAATCTACATCCAGGCCAATCTCCACGGTGCGGAGTTGGCGGGCAATGCCGTGATCCACGAGGTTTTAGCAGGTCTAAAGACCCTAGATGATGCAGACCTGCGGGGTGAAATTTGGCTGGTGCCGCTCTGCAATCCCTTGGGCGTTAATCAGCGATCGCACCATTTTGCGACTGGACGCTATAACCCCTACGACGGGCGCGATTGGAATCGCATCTTTTGGGACTATGAAAAGCAGGTGGATCGCAGTTGCATTCAGCAGTTTGCCCAGACCCATCTCCAGACCTCGTTGGCGACCCTCCAAGCTGCCTATCGCCACACCATTCACCAGAAATTCCTGGCCGATCAGCAGCAGGAAGCCCAGGGGGGCGGCGCACCGCTACACCATCGCTATCGCAACTGCCTGCAGTCGTTGGCTCTGGATGCCGATACGGTGATTGATCTGCATAGTTCATCCAACTACGGACTGACCTATCTTTACTATGGGGGCGATCGCCACCTAGGAGCTGCCCTGTTTGGCCTGGATCTAGCGATTCAACTGGATCGCTACGATGGGGATGCCTTTGATGAAGCGTTTATCAAACCTTGGCTGGCGCTGGAGCGAGACTTGGAGGCTCTAGGGCGATCGCTGCGATTTGACCTAGAAGCCTACACCCTAGAACTAGGATCGGCGATGCAACTGCAGCCGGACTCCGTGGAGCGCGGCGTGCAGGGCATTCAAGCCTATCTATACGGAAAGCAGGTAATCACCCAGCGGTGGACAACGCCGCTTCCCCTAGCAACGCCTCAGCTCTACCGAGCCAGCACCATCCAGCGATACTATGCACCCACCGGTGGCATGGTGCGATCCCAGGTTGCTTTGGGCGATCGCATCGCTGCGGGGCAGGTTCTCTGTGAGATTTTACATGTTCCCAAGGGAGGGGATGCATACCCTCAGGTGATGAAGATGCCAGCCATGCAAGCCGGACTCGTGTTTGATGTGGGCATCAATCAGGCCGTTAATGAAGGCGAATATGTGCTCAGTCTATTGCCGGAACCAGGAACGGCCACCGGCTCACCCCTGCATGACGCGGTTATAGACCGTGAGACAGCACAAGGGAATAGAAATAATCAGAGCGACGACTAAGAGCGATTCAACTTCCATGGTCATGCACCAGCGTAACGTCTGATGATAGCTTGACTAAGTTCATATCTATCATCAATCGCAGATGTACGGGGGCGACTATTGCATGCTCGTCACATACTGTAGTGCTTCTACTCAGTTGTACTGAGAAAGGTATCTACTCTGTTGCAACTCTGTTGCATTCGTTCACAACCGGTGCAGACTTGCCCTTAGCCTTCCGCGAGCCAACGGGCAGCATCTTTGGCATGGTAGGTGAGGATCATGTCGGCACCGGCCCGCTTAAAGCTGGTTAGGGTTTCTAGGGTGATCTTTTGTTCATCAATCCAGCCATTGAGAGCCGCCGCCTTGATCATGGAATATTCTCCGGAGACGTTGTAGGCAGCGACCGGCAGATTGGTGGCTTCCTTGACGCGCCAGATGATATCCATATAGGAAAGAGCCGGTTTCACCATCAGCATGTCTGCGCCTTCGGCAATGTCTAGCTCAATTTCCTTGAGGGCTTCGGTGCCGTTGGCCGGGTCCATCTGGTAGGTGCGGCGATCGCCAA
>RECH01000188.1 GCA_007694125.1 Leptolyngbya sp. DLM2.Bin15 | reverse complement strand
TTCCCATAAAAAATGCAGAGAAGGTGGCTTCTCTGCATGAATCTTACGCGTATTGAACGTGTATCTAATACGCAAGCTTGAACAACTTAGACCGATTTTGATTTTTGCAAGGTCGGCGGCAGCTTAACTTTGGTCGCCAACCCGAGTGCCGACAGAAGTTGAATGATCATCCAAGTTACGTCAATTTCCCACCACTCTAGTCCATGGCGCGCTGAGTATTGATATGCATGATGATTATTATGCCAGCCCTCACCAAAAGCCAGAAGCGCCACCCACCAACAATTGGTGGAGCGATCGCCTGACTCATGGCTGCGGTAGCCAAATTTATGGGTGGCGCTATTCACAAACCAGGTAATGTGATAAACCGTGACGAGTCGAACAAAAATGCCCCAAATCACAAAGGGCCAACCACCTAGCAGGTAGAACACAACAGCTAAGGCCAATTGCACCAAGAGAAAATAGTTTTCTAGAAATTCGTAAACCGGATCGCCAGAAATATCTTTTGTAAAACGAGGAATTTCCTGCTTAGCAGGAACCTCGTAGAACATCCACACCATGTGGCTCCAGAAAAAGCCCTTGGTTGAGCTATGATGATCGACGTCATGGTCAGAGTAGGCGTGGTGATGGCGGTGGAGACCAATCCATTCAATCGGGCCACCCTGCACCGCAAGGCTGCCGAAGAAGACGAGGATGTACTCTAACCATTTTGGAGCTTGAAAGCTCCGGTGAGTCACGAGGCGATGGAAGCCCAGGGTAACGCCCAGGCAACCCGTCACAAAATGCATCACAAGCATCAAGCACACAGCACTCCAGCTAAAATTGCTGGGTAATAGTGCTAACAGAGCGAGTAGGTGAACACCTGCCATAAATAAAGTGACAGGCCAGTTGGGTTTAAGGTTTACTGAAGTGGCAAGCGTCATGCAGTTTTTTTCGATACACAGCTTAAAATGATACGGCCCGGCGTGCGCGACACCCGCGCACCTTAACTATTGAAACAGAAATGAGATTGAATGCGAACGAATGAGGTGTCTATGGACAGCTTTGCGAAGCTGCATGAAGCACAACAGGCACTATCCCAGATCTTTGCCGGAATTGACACTCAGGTCAAGGAAAAACTACGACGAGTCTTGACGGCCTTTCGTCATCACCGGGTTGGGGTACAGCACTTTGCTGGCGTGACGGGCTATGGTCACGATGATTTGGGGCGGCAAGTCATTGATCGGGTTTTTGCAGAGGTCATGCAGGCGGAGGCGGCAGCCGTAAGGGTTCAGTTTGTTTCTGGTACCCATGCGATCGCTTCTGCCCTATATGGCGTACTGCGTCCAGGCGATGAAATGGTCTCGGTGGCCGGTGCACCCTATGACACCTTGGAAGAGGTGATTGGGCTACGCGGGCAAGGGCAGGGGTCACTCCAAGAGTTTGGGGTGCGCTACCGCGAGCTGGCGTTAACCCAGGATGGTAGGGTTGATTGGGATACCTTGTCTACCGCCATCAAGCCTGAAACCAGACTAGTGCTGATTCAGCGATCCTGTGGCTATAGTTGGCGTCCTAGCTTGGCGATCGCCGATATTGAAACGATTGTTCATCTCGTCAAACGCCAGAACCCCAATACCATTTGCTTTGTGGATAACTGCTACGGCGAGTTCGTAGAGAATCAAGAACCCACAGCGGTGGGCGCTGACCTGATGGCCGGCTCGTTGATCAAGAACCCTGGTGGCACGATCGTTCCCGCAGGCGGTTATGTTGCTGGAAAAACGGAGCTGGTAGAAGCCGCTGCTTGTCGGCTCACGGCTCCGGGCATTGGCCTCGAAGGCGGTGCAACGTTTAATCAAAACCGCCTAATCTTACAAGGACTGTTTCTCGCTCCCCAAATGGTGGGAGAGGCGATGAAAGGCAATCATCTTGTCTCATATGTGTTTCACCGATTGGGGTATCCGGTGAACCCATTACCGCTGGCTCCGCGACGGGATGTCATTCAGGCCATTCAGCTTGGATCGCCAGAGAAGGTCATTGCTTTTTGTCGGGCTATTCAGGCCCATTCACCCATTGACTCCTACGTAACCCCAGTCCCCGCAGGAATGCCGGGCTATGAGAGCGACCTTGTCATGGCGGGAGGCACGTTTATAGATGGTAGCACGTCCGAATTTTCTGCCGATGGGCCGCTGCGGGAACCCTATGTGGTGTTTTGCCAGGGAGGCACCCATTGGACCCATGTCGCGATCGCCCTTGAGGCAGCAGTTGACGCCATGATCGCTATTGACGGGGCCTAATCCACTAACAATCCCTCTTGCAGCAAAGCCTGACGTACTTTTTCCATGCGATCGTCAGCTTCGCGCATCACCTCTGCTGGCTTTTCTAGCATTTCACCAGGGTAGTTTTCTAACACCTTGGTGGACAGAGCAATGCGCTTTTTGACGGTATCTAGATCGAGGATCACCGCTTTCACATCTTGCCCCACCATGAAGAGGGTGGTGAGGGATTCTACGAAATTTTTGCTGACTTGGTTAATGTGCAGCAGGCCGGTGGTGCCTTCAAATTCCACAAATACACCAAAGGGTTTAATGCCCACCACGCGCCCTTCCACCAATTGCCCAAGGGCCAGGCGACCGAGGCTAGCGGCCCGAGCTGCCACGCGTTCGGACAAGACCAAACGGCGGCGATCGCGATCCACCTCCAGCACCGTCACCGTCAAAAAGCGGCCGACTAGGCCTTCCAGATTACCTTTATCCACCAGATGGGAGCGGGGTACAAACCCTCTTAGACCATCCACATCCACGTTCAGCCCACCCTTATTGACCCCAGACACCCGCACTTGGGTGGTGCGCCCTTCGTCTAGAAACTCTTGCAGTTCATCCCAACGATGCTGGATTTGCAGCTGCCGCACGCTCAGGGTGACCTGTCCATCAGCATTTTGTTCGCGAATGATCAAAAATTCGCGCTCTTCTCCAATGGGCAGAATTTCATCTAAGCTTTTGTAGGATCCAAGCCACACCTCATCTGCAGGCAAGAAGGCCGTGGCCTTGCCGCCGACGTCTACATAGACACCGTCTGTATCGTGTACTGCAACCTTGCCGCGTACCGTCTGCCCTCGCTGGAAGGTATAGTCGTGTTGCTCAAGGGCTTTAGCGAAGTCGTCTGATGAAAAAGACAAGGTGACCTCCTAGCATCTCAGTCCAAGGATTGGGGGCGTGACGTGTTGACTATTCTCCCACCGCAACTCCTGAAGAGCCTCCGGGGAAAATCCTAACCATGATGTTTAGCGTTCTGCGTAGTCTGGTGCGGGCTACCGTCGAGTCACATCCGAGTGACTGGAATTCTATCTTAGCGATCGCTCCCAGCATCGCAAGCATCATGGCTGAACATCCAGGAACGCGGAACAGAGACAACCGTCTTTTGATGTACCATCGCGGCGGAGCACAGTGCCCAACTCGTTTCAAGTATTGCCGATCCTAACACTCTAACCTAACCCCTCACCCTTAGAAGCCAAAGCAGCATCAGGATGCCCTTGGTTCTAACAATCTTTCCAGATTTTAGCAACTCCATCCGCAGAGCACACCAGTTGCCGGGGACGGCGCTACATCCATCTTTACGACCATCCATGGGTGTAACTCCATCGACGGGTGATAAAGCTGTTATGGTGGATGCAGTCCCGATACTGCCTGTGTTAACGTCGCCATGCCCCTTGACATCCAGCCCATTCTTGACCGTGCGCTTGCCGGATACGACCTCACTGAATCTGAGGGCGTTGCGTTACTGGAAGCTGCCCATCCCACCGAGGCAATCGGGGAGCGATCGCCCCTCCCCCCATCCATCCAAGCGGCCCGAGCCATCCAGGAAACGGCTGATCAACTACGACAGCGGCAGGCGGGGGATACGGTCACCTATGTGGTCAACCGTAATATTAACTTCACCAACATTTGTGAACAGCACTGCAGCTTCTGCGCCTTTCGCCGCGATGCGAATCAACCCGGTGCCTACTGGCTGAATGACACGGTGATTCTCGAAAAAACCGCCGATGCCGTTCAGCGCGGCGCGACAGAAATTTGTATGCAAGGGGGGCTCAACCTTGAAGCCAAGCAGGATGGAGCATCCTTGCCCTACTATCTCAACCTCGTCAACACCATCAAATCCGCCTTTCCTCAGCTGCACCTCCATGCCTTCTCCCCCCAAGAAGTTGAGTTTATTGCGCGGGAAGATGGCTGCTCCTACGCAGCGGTGATTGAAGCGCTGCAAGCCGCGGGGGTGGGCTCCATGCCTGGAACGGCGGCAGAGGTGCTCGATGACGACGTGCGCAAGGTACTCTGTCCAGAAAAAATCAACACCCAAACCTGGATCGACGTGGTAGAAACGGCTCACCATTTGGGGATGCCCACCACCAGCACCATCCTGTCCGGCCATATCGAAACGCCTCGCCAGCAGATCCGCCATCTAGAGCAGTTGCGATCGCTACAGCAACGGGCTCAGCAGCGGGGGCAGCGCGGCATCACTGAATTTATTGTGCTGCCCTTTGTGGGGCAAGACGCTCCGGCATCCTTGCGGCGACGGGTGGGGCGCGATCAGCCCAGTTGCTCCGATGCGCTGGTGTTGATGGCCGTGGCCCGCATCTTTTTAGGCAACTGGATTCCCAATCACCAACCGAGCTGGGTGAAGCTGGGGCTAGCAAGAGCCGCCGAAGCCCTGCGCTGGGGCTGCAACGACATCGGCGGGACGTTAATGGAAGAGCATATCACCACCATGGCCGGAGCCCAGGGCGGTACCTGCATGGAGGTGGAGGATCTGCAGCAGGCCATCCGCTCGATGGGACGGCCACCCCAGGAGCGGGATACCCTATACCAACCGGTGCACCGCTCTAGCCCGATTGCCCTTCCCATCTAGTAGCGAGTCTAGTAGCGCCGCCAGTAGCGCCGTCCGGTGGTAAACACACCCAGGGTGACTCCGACCAAGGACAAGGAATCCAGACCGATTAGGCCATTTAAAGGCAAAAGGGTTTTCAGCCACACCATCACCAGCAGACAGGCAATCAGCGCCCACAAAACGCTAGCGTTGGGACGCACCGTAGACTGCAGCCGCTCCAGCAGCAGCAGCCCCAAGGCTCCGACGCCATAGGCGATCGCCCCCAGAATCACCACCGCAAGAACCGAGTTCATCAAGCGGATAAACCCGTTCCAAAGCTCTGGCACCTGCTCCAACCCGGTGAACAGGGCGGTTTCCAAAATCACGACACAGAGGATAGTAATGGCTGACACTTGCAGCAGCGGCAGCCAAGGCAACTGCTTTAGGCGCTGAAATGGATTCATAGACCTTTGCCTAATGAGTGCTGAGCATTAGCCTAGCAAGTCCTGTCTAGGCTCTTCAAGGCGATCGCGTAAGCTTGTCACCGATGGGACATCTTGCGCCAACTCCCCAGGAATTACGACCGCGAGGGACGACGGTTGAACTTAGCCTGCAAGTCTTCCAGCTTAGGGGCGGGGGATGGGGAAGTCTTGGCGGATGGCGATGCCTTAGCTGGCCCAGGCTTCGGGCGATCGGAGCGGGTCTCAGGCGATCGCATGGATAGACTAATGCGCTTCAGGGCGGCGTTCACCTCCAGCACCCGCACCGTCACCACCTGTCCGACTTTCACGACTTGATTGGGATCCGATACAAAGCGATCGGCGAGTTGGGAAATATGCACCAATCCGTCTTGATGCACGCCAATATCGACAAATGCGCCAAAGTTGGCCACAT
This sequence comes from Leptolyngbya sp. DLM2.Bin15, assembly GCA_007694125.1. Taxonomy (GTDB): domain Bacteria; phylum Cyanobacteriota; class Cyanobacteriia; order RECH01; family RECH01; genus RECH01. The sequence goes on along the minus strand of RECH01000188.1, from coordinate 38,310 downwards.
TGGTGACCACGCCCTCCAGCTCCATGCCCGCTGCCAGATCAGACAGTTCGGTGACATCATCTCGAAAGCTGGCGTAGCAGAATTCTGAGCGGGGATCACGACCGGGTTTTTCCAATTCCTGAACAATATCCCGCAGGGTAGGTTCACCGACGCTATCCGTCACATAGCGCTTCAGGTCAGTGGATTTGAGATGGCGGGCAATCTCGGGGGCTTGGTGGAGATCGAGTCCCAAATCCTTGGCGATCGCCTTGACGACGGTATAGCTCTCCGGATGCACCGCTGTGTTATCGAGGGGATTGTCTCCCGAACGAATGCGCAAAAATCCAGCAGCTTGCTCGAAGGTCTTCGGCCCCAGTTTCGCCACCTTGAGCAGCGAGCGGCGATCGCGAAAGACGCCATTCTGGTTGCGGTAGGCAACGATGTTGTTGGCAATGGTGGGCGTAATGCCAGACACCGCCATCAGCAGTTCCTTGGAAGCCGTATTTAGGTCAACGCCCACGTAGTTCACGCAGCTTTCCACGGTTTCATCCAGCTTCTTCCGCAGCAGCTTTTGATCCACATCATGCTGATATTGCCCCACGCCAATGGACTTGGGATCAAGTTTCACCAGCTCGGCTAGGGGATCCTGCAAGCGCCGGCCAATGCTAATCGCCCCCCGTACCGTAATGTCCAGCTCTGGAAATTCGGCGATCGCCACCGGACTAGCGGAATAGATCGACGCCCCCGACTCGTTCACCATCACCTTCACCGGCGGCTGGGGCAGGGTAGCGATCACCTCAGCGATGAAGCGATCGGTTTCCCGTCCAGCCGTGCCGTTACCAATGGCAATCAGCTCAATGGCGTACTGGTGAATCAGGCGCAACACCGTTTCCGCGGCCTGCGATCGCTGCCGTTCCGACTGGTGGGGAAAAATGGCGTTGTAGGACAAAAACTGCCCCGTGGCATCCAGCACCACCACCTTGCAGCCGGTGCGAAACCCAGGATCGATCGCCAAAGTAGGCTTCATCCCGGCAGGACTGGCCAGGAGCAGTTCCCGTAAATTCGACTCAAAGGTTTTAATCGAGGCGACGTCTGCCTCGGCCTTTTTCAAGGCAATCACTTCGTTGATCAACGAGGGTTTCAGCAAGCGGTGGAAGGCATCCCGCAGCAGCGCTTGGTAGATAGCGCGAATGGCGGGTTGACGACTGCGCAGCTCTTGCTGATCCAGCCAGTTGCCCACCGCATCCTCGTCAAACTCAATATCAAAACTGAGAATCCCCTCCGTCTGCCCCCGACACAGGGCCAGCAGGTTGTGAGGGGCAATGGTCGCCACCGGCTGACGATAGCTGCGATACATTTCAAACTTCGTCGTGCCTTCTGGATGCTCTGCCTTGATGGAGGAGACAAAGGTGCCCGTGGTCAACAAGCGATCGCGTAGGGACTGACGTAGATGAGCCTGGTCAGCGATCGCCTCCGCCAAAATATCCGCAGCGCCCTTGAGGGCATCATCCACCGTTGCCACACCCAGGTCTGCAGACACATAGCGAGCTGCCTCTTGCCGTGGGTCACTAGGGGCAGCCGTCGGTACGTTCTGCGATCGCAGCCAGTCTGCCAGCGGTTCTAGTCCCTTCTCCCGAGCGATGGTAGCCCGAGTGCGGCGCTTAGGACGATAGGGCAGATAGAGATCTTCCAAATCCGTCTTCTGCTGGCAGGCCAGAATGGTATCCCGCAGGTCATCCGTCAGCTTGCCCTGCTTGGCAATACTCTCCACAATCACCTGCTTGCGTTCCTGCAGTTCCGTCAGGTAGGCAAAGCGGTCAAACAAGTCTCGAAGCTGGGTTTCGTTCAGCTCCCCCGTGCGCTCTTTGCGATAGCGGGCAATGAAAGGAACCGTTGCCCCTTCGGCCAAAAGCGCCAGAGCCTGATCCACCTGAGCCCGACGAATGGAAAGTTCTGCAGCCAGTTGAGAGGGAATATCTACCATAGGGGCGCGATCGCATCCAGCAATGTTCAATACCTGTAGCCTAGCCACCCATTAAGGTGAAGAGGTTAGTAGACTTAATCGGAAATAGAAAAAGCAATCAATTCTTGATACGAAACCATCGAAACTGATTGTTCCTGCATCAATTTCAATGTTGAGACACGCATTGCCGATGAGGTCTAGTTGCGGATTTGCACCGGCATCACCAAGTAGGTCATTTTCACCCCTCCCAGGGGCGTGAGGATGGCAGGACTGGTGGAGGTGTTGAACTGCATCTGCACGTCGTTGGCTGGCAACGCCTTTAGCCCTTCCAGCAAATATTTGACGTTAAACGCTGCCTCTAGGTCATCGCCAGAAATCTGAGCAGCGATCGCTTCCCGCGCACTCCCCACATCCTGGGCATCCACCGACAGCACGAGTTCTTGATTCAGAGCATCCAGCTCCAGCTTGACGATGCTGTTGCGCTGGTCGGCCAAGACCGCAATCCGCTCCAGGGCAGAGGCAAACGACCGCCGATCCACCGTCATCTGCACCGCAAACTGCTGGGGAATCAGTTGCCGATAGTTGGGATACTGCCCCTCCAGCAGACGGCTGGTGAGCTGCTGATTATCCCACTGGATGACGAGCTGGCTATGGTCAAACCGAACGGCGATCGCTTCCCCAGCCTGGGGCATTTGCAACATCCGCTCTAGCTCCCGCAGCGCCTTACCGGGCACCGTCACGTCCAGCCGGGCATCACCAGTCTCGGTCACCGAGCCACCCTCCCGATCCATGGGGGTTTGCACCACGGCCAAGCGGTGACCATCGGTGGCGGCAAACTCTAAGCTATCGCTCTCGACCGCCAGATGCACCCCTGTGAGCACCTGCTTGCTCTCATCCGCGCTGGTGGCAAACAGGGAACCCCGCAACCCATCAATCAGGGCATCGACGGGCAAATGCGCCACATCAGAGGTCTCTAGAGTGGGCAGTTCTGGATACTCGCTAGCGTCCATACCGCGCACCTTGTAGCTGCCGGCAGCACAGGTCAAAATGGCGATCGCTTCGTTGTCCTCGTTGCTCACCGTCACATCTCCCGCCGGCAGCCGCGACACGATATCGCTCAGCAGCTTCGCGGGCAGGGTCAGCCGTCCTCCAGCCTCCACCTGAGCCGGAAACACCGTTTGCACCCCCAAACTGAGGTCAAAGCCCGTCATGGTCACCCGTTGGGTTGCTTCATCCACCGCCACCAGCACGTTAGCGAGAACTGGATGGCTAGGACGCGACGGTACCGCTCGACTGACCAAGGACAAATGGGTATTCAGTTCGCTCTGAGTACAAATGAATTTCATGACTGAAGACCTGCTGAGCGACCCAGACCATGCCCTGCTGAAGACCCTGCAAGACCGTGGTAAGAGCCTGTGGAATTTGTGGAATACGTCCAAGCGCAAACGCCTGAAAGCATTGGTAGATCAAGGAAACTTAAGATTCTCTAAATGTCCTAGGCTGTGGTAAACCTGTGGAAAACTTTTGTGGATTAATGACCCAAGGCTGGTCAAACCCCCTCAAAAGCTGCTGTTCCATCACCCATTGCCACACAACCATACCCGCTGTTCTAGCCTAAATCCTAACCTGCCCATCCTGAAGCGAAGCTGATCGATGAACCCTACCCCTGTCTCGTGATCGTCCCGTTCACCAGACTACACCCTCAGCGACCGTGCCCTGAGGTTTGGACTAGGATTTCAACTTCAGCTTGGAACGCTATCGTAACACCCTGACCACGAAAGCTTCAATCGGGCTGAAAAAGAAAAATCCTGCGCGCTAATGGCCGGATCCGGCCTATAAGAAAGCTTTAAAAGATCAGTAGTAGTAGGGCCTGTGGAAAATGTGGAAAACTCTGGGGATCAAAGCAGGCTATACCGTAGCGCCTTTCTCGATCTGTGGAAAACCTGGGGAAAAACAGGCGAGTTATCAACAGAGTATTTATACTTAGAAGAGTTTTCCACCATTTGTCTATACTTTTCCCCAGGTTTTCCACAGATTTATCCCCAGAAAAAGGGGGTTTTTCCACAGGTTTAGCGATAGATTTTTTGCAGAATGAAGACGATTGAGAGGCGATCGCCCTGGGATACGTTTCGCTACGCTTAGGGGAGGTGTGGAGCAAGGAAACGTCGGCCCCGCAAGGGGAGCCGACGCACATCAACCCTAGGCATTGCTTGATTAGAGGTTAACTAATACAATTGTACTTAAATCTAGAGTTATAGCAACCAAACGATTCAACTCGCGCGAGGCCCGTCGCCATGATGTCGATTGAGCAAACCAGTCAGCTCCTGCAGCTCATCTTAAATTCGCTGATTTTGGGAGGGATATGTGTAGTCGTGCTGCTGGTGTTGGCGCTACGCCAGCAACGATCCTGGGGGCAGCTTCAGGACATCAGCAAGGTCTGGAATCGCTCGATGTCGAGGGATCTGCACCCGGGCGATCGCCCTCCAGATTTGCGCGATAGGGTGCAGGATGTGCGTCGTCGCTATCGTCAGGAACGCCAGTCGCTGCTGCTGGTGTACTATGCCTTCGCGGCCAATCTGGGCAGTACTGTCCTGCTGGCCCTGCGGGCGTTTATTCCCTGGAATGGGCTGATTGTGGCGTCCCTAGGGTTCTTTCTATGCAGCTTAGGTCTGCTGCTGTGGACGGTGCTGCGGCTGATTGCCCAAGCCCTGCGGACACCCTCTCGGCAGCGATCGCCCCGTCGATTGCCCCAACCATCGCCCCAAGCATCGCCCCCAACGGTGATCGCGCTGAGAGGCTGGAAGCGATCGCCGCCGCTGCTGTCGCCAGACGGCCCACCCCAGCCAGAGCGCTTACGGTAGGGAGATCACAGCTAGAGGCGCTGGTGGCGATAGACGGTGCTGGCGGCTCGATGCAGGAGGGAATGGCGATAGACCAAGGCTTCAAAGTCATCGCTGTAGCCGCCGCCAATCACACAGGCCACCGGATAGCCCTGGGAGACACAGGTTTGCAACACCTGCATTTCACGACAGAAGATGCCGTGATCGGTGAGGGCTAGTTTGCCCAAGCGATCGCTCACGTGGGGATCAACGCCAGCATCGTAGAGCACCAGATCGGGTTTGACCTGGGAGAGCAGATCGGGCAGATAGCGGTCTAAGGTTTTGAGGTATTCCTCGTCCTCCATGCCAATCGGCAGCGGCACGTCTAGATCGCTCACCTGTTTTCGCCCCGGAAAATTGGCCTCGCAGTGCATGGAGAAGGTGAAGACGCTGTCATCCTGCTGAAAAATGAGGGCGGTGCCGTCCCCTTGGTGAACATCGAGGTCGAGGATCAAAATGCGCTGAGCCAGCCCCTGGTGTTGAATGACGCGGGCAGCGATCGCTAAATCGTTGAAAATACAAAACCCTGACCCATAGTCGGGAAAAGCATGGTGAGTCCCCCCGGCCGTATTGCAGGCCAGACCATGCTTGAGAGCCAGGGTAGCCGTGAGCACCGTGCCACCGATGGCAATGCGAGTGCGGTTCATGAGGCTTTCGCTCCAAGGTAGACCAATGCGGCGCTGGGCCTTGGTGTCTAGCGATCCCGTGCAGTATTGCTGCACATAGACAGGATTGTGAACCAGTTCAAACCACTGCTGAGGCGGTGCGTCTGGCTGGTGGAATTGCTGGGGCTGGGCGATGCCGCTGGAGATCAGCAGGTCGTGAAGTCGCCGAAACTTCACCATCGGAAAGCGATGGGTGGAGGGTAGCGGTGCGACGTAGCCGGGATGATAAACCAGTGGAAGATCCATGGGGAGAATGCCAGAAGGTGCCGTTCTTACACCGGTTAAGAAAGTTGTACTCGTAACGTTTGTACTAGGGACGATTGTACAAAGATGGGCTGGGTTTGTCCTGTTGCTTCAGAGTAGAACGGCAGCCTCTCAGGAGCGAGGTTGTCCCACAGTCATGGTCACCATCCTGGAGTTGCCAAGCTGGTTTTGAGGTTTCAGCGCCCGAAACGATCGCTCTTTGGGAAGCAAATAAACGCTGAACGCTAGAGCCAGCAAGACTTGTTACGGCCTAGAGATAGTCTGTTTTGCAAGGAGACCCAACCCCAAGATGAGATCCCTGCAAAGGGGGTCACGCTTTCCGATAAGATGGAGGAATGCTCACGCTCTGACCCAGGAATGCCTGTATGGGGTGAGTGACTTGTTGAGATCGGTATGGGTCTGGGCAAAAAAGGCATCCATTAACCGCTCGTATAGGCTACGTCAAAAGCAGAAGGAAAACTATGAGCCAAGACGACACGTTTCTGAAAGTTCAGAAGATAGTTGCAGATCAACTCAGTGTTGATATTAACGAAGTGAAACCGGAAGCAAGTTTCGCCAATGACTTGGGTGCAGACTCCCTCGATACGGTGGAATTAGTCATGGCCCTGGAAGAAGAATTCGACATTGAAATTCCTGACGAAGCGGCTGAAAAAATTGCTACGGTGCAATCTGCCGTTGATTACATCAACAGCAAAGCCGCAGCTTAGTGTGATGGGTTCCCCCCAAAGCGATCGCCTGCGGTGAACGGGGGCATGGTTCACCGCATAGGTTGCCACACCTTGAGTACGTCAAGGGCGATCGCTCGTTTGCATGATGTTTGAGATCCAAATTCTGTATCAAGCTGTAGGCAGCACCATCACACTTGTTGCAAGCCGCAGTGCTGCGATGGCTCACGTCATTGCAGGTCGTTGTTAACGTCCCTTACGCCTGAAGCCATGGTACGTGCAGGTTCTGATTATAAGCGAGTCGTTGTGACCGGTATGGGAGCCGTCACGCCGATTGGTAATACCTTGTCTGACTACTGGGACGGGTTACTAGCCGGCAAAAACGGTATTGCTCCAATTACCTTGTTTGATGCGTCTCGCCATGCTTGCCGCATTGCGGGAGAAGTAAAAGATTTTGAGCCGCTGGACTATCTAGACCGAAAAGATGTCAAGCGGATGGATCGGTTTGCCCAGTTTGCGGTCGTTGCAAGCAAGCAGGCGATCGCCGATGCCCAGCTAGAGGTCACCGATCTCAATGCTGAGCAAATTGGCGTCGTGATTGGCACCGGCATTGGTGGGCTGAAGGTGCTGGAGGATCAACAGGAAATTAATTTGACCCGTGGTCCCGATCGCTGTAGCCCATTCATGATTCCCATGATGATTGCCAACATGGCCGCAGGGCTAACGGCTATTCACATTGGCGCAAAAGGGCCCAACTCTTGTCCGGTGACGGCCTGTGCGGCGGGATCGAATGCGGTGGGAGATGCATTTCGTCTCGTGCAGCGTGGTTTTGCCCAGGCGATGATCTGTGGTGGTGCAGAAGCGGCGGTGCGATCGCTCTCCTTTGCCGGATTTGCGTCGGCGCGGGCCCTGTCCACTCGCAATGACGATCCAGCCCATGCCTGTCGTCCCTTCGATCGCGATCGCGATGGGTTTGTCATGGGAGAAGGGGCTGGCATCCTGGTGTTAGAAGCCTTGGATCATGCCCTTAGCCGTGGGGCCCGCATCTATGCGGAAATCGTGGGCTATGGCATGACCTGTGATGCTTACCACATGACCTCACCGGTGCCGGGGGGAGAAGGGGCTGCCCGCGCTATGCAGCTTTCGATGAAAGATGCCAACGTGACGCCAGATATGGTCAGCTATATCAACGCCCACGGCACCAGCACCCCAGCCAATGACTCCACAGAGACCACGGCTATTAAAACAGCCCTGGGCGATCGCGCCTACGACCTTGCCATTAGCTCAACCAAGTCCATGACGGGTCACCTGCTAGGGGGATCGGGAGGCATTGAAGCGGTGGCGGCGGTGAAAGCCGTGCATCACGATCGCGTTCCGCCAACGATCAATCTAGAAAACCCTGACCCTGCCTGCGACCTAGACTACATCGCTAATCAAAGCCGGCAGATGCCGGTGGAGGTTGCTCTCTCCAACTCCTTTGGGTTTGGTGGGCATAATGTAACCCTCGTGTTTCGTAAGTATCGACCGTAGGTCTTGACTGTTGTCATCAACAGTAGGTACCAGACCGCAGCTAGAGCAGCGATCGCCGCCCTAGGTGAGGACATCCCCCAGCCCCTCTAGGAGCGATCGCCTGTCCCCCCCAGTGAAACTTGTTAAACTTTGCCACATTTCCCCTAAATCGTTGCAATTGTTACAGCAACATGACGAGAAAATAGAATTTGGTTGACTTTTTTCTTCATGTTGATCCCCAAAATGAGGTATATATAAGTTTAAGGTTTTCTAATAGGTAACTATACTTATGTCACTCGGGCGATCGCATGGCTGGGCGATCGCTGGGTTGGGATCGTAACAGGCTCAACTCAAACCTGCTGCCTTCGTTATTGAGGCGCTCAGCCCGATTTTTGGCGATCATATTGCCCATAATTTTTAAAGTACACAGTACCGAAAATGGCTGTCTGACAGTCGTTGCCGTCACCCTTGTTGATCGTAGTCACTGGTGGGATGATGGGAGTGCTGCCCGATGGGGGTTGTATGAATCCCCCCCTATGTCGAACCTAGCGTTAAACCGTCGTTGAGAAGTAAAGAGTCTATGACTGTCGCAACCCAATCACTAGAACAACTGTGCATCAACTCCATTCGTTTTCTAGCGATCGATGCTGTTGAGAAGGCGAAGTCTGGTCACCCCGGCCTGCCGATGGGCGCTGCTCCTATGGCATTTGTGCTGTGGGATCGCTTCATGCGCTTTAACCCCAAAAATCCTCAGTGGTTTAACCGCGATCGCTTTGTATTGTCGGCGGGGCATGGTTGTATGCTGCAGTACGCCCTGCTGCACCTAACCGGCTACGACAGCGTCACCTTAGATGACGTGAAGAGCTTCCGTCAATGGGGCGCTCGCACCCCCGGACACCCAGAAAACTTTGAAACTGCTGGCGTTGAAGTCACCACCGGCCCCCTAGGTCAGGGGATTGCTAATGGTGTGGGTTTGGCGATGGCGGAGGCCCACCTAGCTGCCCGCTTCAACAAGCCAGATGCAACCTTGGTTGATCACTATACCTACGTGATTCTAGGCGATGGCTGCAACATGGAAGGGGTCTCTGGCGAGGCCTGCTCTTTGGCAGGACACCTAGGTCTAGGCAAACTGATTGCTCTCTACGACGACAACCACATTTCCATCGATGGTTCCACCGACATTGCCTTCACCGAAGATGTGGGCAAGCGCTTTGAAGCCTACGGCTGGCACGTGCAGCATGTGGAAGATGGCAACACGGATCTAGCAGCGATTGACAACGCGATCGCCGCTGCCAAGGCCGTGACCGATCGCCCCTCGTTGATCAAAGTCACCACCACCATTGGTTACGGATCGCCCAACAAGCAAAACACCGCCGGTGTTCACGGTGCTGCTTTGGGAGCCTCCGAAGTGGAAGCAACCCGCGAAAAACTAGGTTGGAACTACGAGCCCTTTGTGGTACCTGAAGATGCGCTGGCGCACTTCCGCAAAGCCGTGGAACGTGGCGCTAGCTATGAAGCTGAATGGCAGGAAACCCTAGCCGCCTACCGCACCAAGTATCCAGCCGAAGCCGCTGAATTTGAACGGATGCTGTCGGGCAAATTGCCGGAAGGTTGGGCAGATAGTTTGCCTACCTACACCCCTGACGATGCAGCGATCGCAACCCGCAAGAATTCCCAAGCAACCCTAAACGCCTTGGCTCCAGCGCTGCCTGAATTAGTCGGTGGTTCCGCTGACCTGACCCACTCCAACCTGACGGAATTGAAAGTCTCTGGCGACTTCCAAAAAGGGCAATACCAAAACCGTAATATGCGCTTTGGGGTGCGTGAACACGGTATGGGCGCAATTTGTAACGGGATTTCTCTGCACAACTCCGGCTTAATTCCCTACTGCGCCACTTTCCTCGTGTTCGCAGACTACATGCGGGCAGCCATTCGCCTATCGGCGCTGTCGGAAGCCCAAGTCATCTACGTGATGACCCACGACTCCATCGGTCTAGGTGAAGATGGCCCCACCCACCAGCCCGTGGAAACCATCGCGTCCCTACGGGTGATTCCTAACCTGATCGTTATGCGCCCGGCCGATGGTAACGAAGTTTCTGGTGCCTACAAGGTAGCTGTGGAAAAACAGGACGGCCCCACCCTGATTGCTTTCAGCCGTCAAAATCTGCCTAACTTGGTGGGCAGCTCGATTGATAGCGTGGCTAAGGGTGCCTATGTCCTGTCGGATAGCGACGGTACGCCTGACCTGATTTTGATTGGTACAGGTAGCGAAGTTCACCTCTGTGTTGAAGCTGCTAAGCAACTGCAGGCTGAGGGCAAGAAGGTGCGCGTGGTGTCTATGCCGTCTTGGGAAATGTTTGATGCCCAAGATGCTAGCTACAAAGAGTCCGTCTTACCGAAGGCTGTGACCAAGCGCTTGGCTGTGGAAGCTGGCTCCACCTTTGGCTGGTGCCGCTATGTGGGCAGCGCAGGCGATGTCATTGGCATCGATACCTTTGGAGCTTCTGCCCCTGGTGATGTGTGCTTAGAGAAGTTTGGCTTCACGGTAGACAACGTGTTGGCTAAGGCTAAGGCACTGCTAGCTTAGGTTTTCTAGCTATAGCGGGGACGAGATACCTATCCCCGCTGAGCTTGCGTCATATATGAACAACAGCCCAGAGCGATCGCCCTGGGCTGTTGATTTAAGGTGGTTTGACGGATGGAAGAACCGTAGGTCGCTGTCGTTCACGAGTCTTGTGGATTATTCATGTTGCGCACAATCCAGTAGCTGACCGATAGGGCAAGGGTTGCCAGGGCTAAGCCGATGAGGTCGATACCTGTGGCCTTGTTGAAGTCAAAAATAATGATTTTTCGAGCAACGGCGGTGAGTGACGTGACGATCACCAGCTCGACCTGCACCACATGCTTGCGTAGATAGGCGGTGATATTTTCTAAGACTTCTAGGGCGATCAGAATATTTAAAAATAAACCGAAGATTTCAATCAGGGTGGTTGCAAAGAAGCGATCGGTTGTGGATAGTAAATCGTTGACGAGGAAGACGCATAGGTCAATCATGGCCACTAGCACCACAATCACCATCGCCAGACCGAGGGCCTTGGAGACTCCAGACTCAATATATTTAATAAAGGTTAGGAAGTCTTGATCGTTGCCTAGGCGGGTTAACCGTGTTAACAATCGGCGTACGGAAATCATAGTGGCAGCAAGCAGAGGATCTGGGCTATCTCAGCATATCGCCTTTATGGGGGATTCCTAGGCAGAACAAATCCGCTAAGCTGAAGATAGAAAGTGCTCTCTGCGGCATCGTGAAGACGCCATAGAACTCCATAAGCAAGAACTCGTGGAGGCTCTAGTCTAGACATTATCCTGAAGATGTTTAGGGAGCAGAGTTTGAAACGTCTAGATATCTTGAACAAAGGGCTGCCTCACTAGATTTCATAGGAATTTTCCCCATTTGGGATAGGGTTTTGTATAACGGAGATAGGCTGAACTGCAAGAAGGGTCATCCATGCCAGAGCCAGAACTCTACAGCCCCGAAGATGTGCAAAATATTTTACAGTTGGCGATCGCCCGCCAAGGAGATCGGGCAGAGCTAACCCATGGGCAATTGCTGGAAATAGCCGACGATCTGGGTATTTCTGCTGATGACCTGACCCTGGCCGAGCAGGAGTGGTTCAGCCGTCAGCAAATCCAGCGCGAGCGCCAAGAGTTTGATCAGATACGTCGTCTGCGCTGGCAGCAGCATGTGATGAAGTATTTGATTATCAATATTTTTTTAATTGGGTTTGACTGGATTTCATCAGGGAATATCTCTTGGTCGCTGTACGTGTTGCTGGGCTGGGGCTTAGGTCTTTCTTTAGACACTTGGAAGACGTTTAATACCCAAGGGGAAGACTACGATCGCGCCTTTCAAACATGGCAGCGGCAGCGGCAGTTTAAGCAATCCGTGGATACCTTCCTCGATCGAATTCTTAAGCCTCAATCGTGATCTGCGGTGAGGTGATGACCCTGGGTTTTGTGTTTTGAACTCACCTTCGTCTGTATCCCAAGATTCTCAGCCTCCTATCAAGCGCCGTTGCGTCATGGTGTGTCAGTATCGCTCCTGTGAGCGGAACCATTCGCCTGAGGTGCTGGCGGCCCTGAGGGCGATCGCTCCTAAGGGGGTGCTGATCAGCTCTAGCGGCTGCCTCGGTCAATGTGCGTCGGGGCCCACCGTGCAGGTGATGCCGGATCAAACTTGGTATTGTCGCGTGCGTCCAGACGATGCGGCGGAGATTGTTGACCAGCATCTCAAGGGCGATCGCCCGGTTCAACGTCTGCTGCATCCCCGCTTTCATCCCTACGATGGGGAAGCGGTTGCTGAGGGTGATGGGGACGGGGACGTCTTAGGTGAAGATATCTCAGGTGAAGATGTCTCAGGTGAAGACGTCTCAGGTGAAGATGGAGAAAGCGATCCAACAGAGCCTTTGGATGGTGAGCAAGCCGTTGATGTGTCATAAGTCACCCTCTGCGTGGTCAAAATGTGACCGAGTGTTGCACTTTACTAGGGATACCCCTAAAGTCGTACACACTATATACCGTGGGGCTTGAATTCACGTAGGGCTGAATATTTCGAGGCTCTGCCCGAACGGTATCGGTCATCGAGGATGTTCTGGCACCCTGACGTTATCGCCCCCACGTCTAGTTAAGGTTGTTGAACGGCGATCATCGCAGCAGAGGGTAGTCAAGATGCATATTGTTGGCTTTATTTTAATTGTTGTCGGGATCAGCCTATTTTTTGTCCAGCGACATCAAAAACAGCGAGCGTTTAGCCTTAAATCTGCCCGACCTACCACCGTTGCTGAACTGCAGCAAACGGCGGGTGCGATCGCGGCGGAAATTGGCGGTGGCAGTTGGCGAGATTATGTCAAAGTTGTTGGTCAAATTAGCTGCGATCGCCCCCTAGTCTCAGAACTGAAACAAGAAGCCTGTGTGCATTACAAGATGACCGTGACCCGTGAGTATGAAGAAACGGTCACCAGTCGCGATAAAGATGGCAAAACCACCCGATCTACCCGGCGATCGTCGGAAACGGTGTCCAGCAATCAACAGTCGGTGCCCTTCTGGTTGGAGGATGCTACCGGCAAAATTGAGGTGGATCCCCAAGGGGCAGCGATCGAAACTATTAAGGTGCTGGATGAATTTCGCCAAGGGGAGCAGGCGGGTAATCGGCTGAATTTTGGACAATTTTCATTCACCCTTTCGCCGGGAAGTAGCGGTCGGCGCACGCTGGGCTATCGCTATAAGGAGCAAATTCTGCCCTTAGGACGCCGGGCCCTTGTTCTGGCGACGGTGAGTGATGGGGTGGGGAGTTTGGTGCTGCAAAAGCCGCTGGATGGCAGCAAGTCCTATCTGATTTCTTTGAAGACGGATGAAGAACTCACCCAGTCGGCGGAGAAAACGGCTCAGGCTGTGTTCTATGGCATGGTGGGCTGCATCGTTCTAGGGGTGATCCTGGTGGTGGTTGGGCTCGTCACCTGATGGTCAGAAAAGTTTGGGTGACGGTGAAGCCCAAGTCCAAACGACCCGCGATCGCCCTCTTGGAGGATGGCACGCTGCTGGTACGCCTCGCGTCGCCGCCGGTGGACGGGAAGGCCAATGCTGAATTGGTGGGGGCGATCGCTGAGTACTACGCGATTCCTAAGTCTCGGGTGACGATCACATCAGGGCTGACTGCCAAGCGTAAGTTGATTGAGATTCAGGACGCTTGAGGACGCTTGAGATCTAGGACGACCGGCCTCTAGGCGCGCCAGATCGCATCGGCTACCCGACAAACGTCGGCCATCTCCGCCACATCATGGACGCGCAGGATATCGGCATGGTGGGCGATCGCGGCACAGCAGGCGGCGGCTGTACCCCAGACGCGCTGTTGAGGATCGGGTTGGTTGAGAATATCGCCAATAAACCGTTTGCGCGATGGGCCGATCAGCAGCGGATAGCCAAGGGCGCGTAGACGCGGAATGTGGCGAAGAATGTCGAGATTTTGCTCGTAGGTTTTAGCAAAACCAATGCCTGGATCCAGAATAATATTGCCAGGCGTGATGCCGGCAGCGATCGCCGCGTGGGCTCTGGCTTGTAAAACATGGATGATATCGCCCACAACGTCGTCATAGTCGGTGAGCTGCTGCATGGTTTGGGGGGTGCCGCGTAGGTGCATGAGCACGATGGGAACACCGAGCTGGGCAACGGTGGGCAGCATGGCCGCATCGTAGGTGCCCCCGGAGACGTCATTGACTAGATTGGCTCCTGCTGCCACTGCCGCTTGTGCCACCGCGGCCTTGGTGGTGTCGATGGAAATGGGGGTGGCGATCGCCGCTGATCCTTGGCGCAGGGCCTGAATCACCGGAATCACTCGCTGCAATTCTTCCTCTAGGGAGACGGGCGCGGCTTGGGGGCGTGTGGATTCACCGCCAATGTCGATTAGATCCGCTCCAGCCTTAACCATCTGCTGGGCTTGGGCGATCGCCCGATCGAGGCTGGTAAACTCTCCGCCATCACTGAAACTATCGGGCGTGACATTGAGGATGCCCATGATGTAGGTTTTGCTGCCCCATCTTTGCCAATCGGGAGTTGGTAAAGATGCGTGGGGTGAGGGGTGAGGGGTCATAGACTCTAAGCCATGAAAAAAAACTAGGCTAGCATGGGCCAAACATAACAATGAGGTAGAGCTGAGCCGATCTCATCGTTGATCAGCGCTACACTACAGGCAGTTTTCCTCAGGGGTTGATGAGGGAACCTATCTGTTCTTTGAACCGATCATGGCTTTGAACCATAAATAGACCTATCTGATACGGGGATTCTACCTATGATGCTTTCAAAAACCTTGGATTTCGTGGTGCTGCAAGACTGCCTAGAAGACGCTAACTACGCTCTGCAAACAGGCGATCGCCAAAAGGCGGAGGCCTATCTCAATACCGCTCGTCAGAGTTTACGCACCTTGGCCGCAGAACTAGTGGAGGCACGGGGACAAATTCGTGACTTGGAAGAACAGTTAGAACGCGAAGAGCCCTAGGGAGATTCGTGGGGAGTCTGTGGTTTGACGGTGCTCAGGTACTGCCCTAAAAAGGGTAGACCACCGATGGCGGGCAACAGGTAGCGGGATGTGCAAAGCAGGCCTAGGGCGGCTCCGGTGGCGGCGCTAAAGTAGGGCTGGTAAAACAAGATCAAGGCCGCATCGCGGGTACCAACGCCGGCAAAGGTGAGGGGCAAGAGCCCTGCCAAAATGGCCAGGGGCGATAGGGCTAGATTGGCTAAGAAGGGCGTTGAAGCCCTCAGCGCCAGGATGAAAAACCAGATCTGCAGCAGGTGTAAAAACCAAATGACGATGGACGTGAGGGTGATGCGCAACAGTTGACGGCGATCGCCCCAAAAGTAGCTGTGCATTTCGCTCCAGGCATGGCTGAGTTTCACCAGCTTGGGATGTAGGGCTTTGGGGGCAATGCGTCCTAGGGTGCGAAAGCTCCACTGGGCTATCTTCGGCGAACTCAGCAGCAGAATCCCGAGAACCAAACCGCTGACTACGGCTAGGGTCATGATCCAAAACAGCCAGTCTTTGTTGGGGTAGAGCATCAAGCCAAAGACGCACCACAGTAATAACGACAGTAGGTCGCAGGCCTTTTCAAACACCACGAGGGAGAGCGCTAAGGATCCACTGAGGTGACCGCGATCGCGCATGAAGTAGGCTTTGGCAATGTCTCCCATTTTGGAGGGCAGCACCATATTCAAGGTACTGGCGGCTAGAATCAGCCGGTTGGATTCGCCTAGCCCTAGGTGAACCTTAGCGGGCACCAACTGCTGTAGTCGCCATGCCGTCAACAGGGTGAGGGGAATGACCATACCTAGGCTGATGGCCATCCACAGGCGATCGCAGTCCTGAAACACCTGCACAAGACCTTCTAGGTCAATGCGCTGGTAGATAACGACTAGAATAATTAGGCTAACGCCAAGGGAAATCAACCGTTTCATAGCATCTAGGGCGGGATAGATGGGCAAAGGCTGGCCGCAGGCATGGATGGCGGACAGCTTTTGAATCGTACACTGGCGGGTTCGCTGATGGTTGGGGGATCGCTATGGGGATCGCTATACAGGTAGCCCAACGATAGATAGGTCAATGATCATTCCAGAATGACTATGCCCATAGACTAGTACTGCAAGATAGAAGAACGAAGAACGAAGAACGAAGACAGAAGATAGAAGACAGAAGAACGAAAAGGAATTCCAGGATACGCAAGGTTTCCCGCCTCAGCAACTAGGCGGGTTACTTACGCCTCAGAGTACTAGGACATGCAGATGAACGCAGAGCACTACGCCCTCGGCATTGATTTCGGCACATCCGGGGCGCGGGCGATCGCCCTTGATCCATCTGGTGCAATCGTATCCTCTGGGCGGGTGACGGTGGAGCTTGGGGATCCGGCGCAATGGGCTGAGCAATGGCGGCAGGCCCTCATTCAGCTTTTGGGGCAGCTTCCCCTGACGGTGCGGCAAGGGTTGGGGGCGATCGCTCTCAATGGTACGTCGGGGACGGTGCTGTTGTGTGATGCCCAGGGGCATCCGGTGACGGAGCCGCTGTTGTATAACGATAGTCGCGGTCAGGTGGTGATAGACGACCTGAGGGCGATCGCTCCCCCAGATCATCCGGTGATCAGCGCTACCTCTAGTTTGGCGAAATTACTATGGTGGGGCGATCGCGGCTTGACCCGAGACGGCCCCCTCTACCTGCTGCATCAGGCCGATTGGCTAGCCTTCCAACTCCACGGCATTCTGGGCCTCAGCGATTATCACAATGCCCTGAAGCTGGGCTACGACGTGGTGGGCGATCGCTATCCCGATTGGTTTCAAACCCTGCCAGCGGCGGTGCAGTCGGTGCGCTTGCCCCAAGTGCTGACTCCCGGTTGCCCCATTGCCTGTCTACAGCCGGCGATCGCCCAACAGTTTTCCATCCCCGAGAGCTGCGAGGTTTGTGCGGGCACCACCGATAGCATCGCGGCATTTTTGGCCAGTGAGGCGGTGGTGCCAGGGCAGGCGGTCACCTCGCTAGGATCGACCTTGGTGCTCAAGCTGCTCAGCCAAACCCGTGTCGATTGTCCTGCGGAGGGAATTTATAGCCATCGTTGGGGCGATCAGTGGCTGGTGGGGGGAGCGTCGAATACGGGGGGAGCGGTGCTGCGGCAGTTTTTTGATGATGAGGCGATCGCCCATCTGAGTCAGCAGATCGATGCTGCGATTCCTAGCCAGCTCGACTACTATCCGCTGCCGGGCCCAGGCGAACGCTTTCCTGTGGCGGATCCCCACCTGCCGCCGCGGCTGACGCCCCGCCCCCCTGAGGATGTGCTGTTTCTGCAGGGCATCTTGGAAGGGATGGCCCGGATTGAAGCCCAGGGCTATCAGCGCTTGGTAGATTTGGGTGCTTCGCCCTTGACCCAGGTCTATACGGCGGGCGGCGGGGCCCAGAATTCGACTTGGACAGCCATTCGCGATCGCTATCTACCCGTGCCCGTACGTCCGGCTGCGCAAACCGAGGCCGCCTATGGGGTGGCGCGTTTGGCGCAGCGTCGGTCGTTGCACCGAGGCTAACTAGAGGTAATCTGGGCTGCTAGCCAGAGGCGGCTTTGGGGGCTGCTTTGCTGAGAAGCGGAATGGGAGAGCATATACCAGCCCACGGCGATCGCGATGGCTAGGGCCGCTAGGGCCGTTAGGATGGAAATGACATCCGGTAGCCAGTTGGGTGTGGAAGCAATCGGCGCATGAACCACGGGCGATCGCCGCCGCGGCTCGGAGTTGGATTGAATGCGGGTGGAGGTTTGAATGTAGGTGCTGCGGGGACTGGACGAGGCATTGACCGCTAGGCGTGCCCGCGTGCCCGATGAAATCCGCATTTCTTGAATTTTTTGAATGATGGGAATGGGGCGCTGCCCCGTTTGGCTCCACTGCAGCAGCATGGCCCCATTAATGGCACAGAGATTGGGCACCTTCATGCTGTAGATGCGCTGCATCATGGCGCGATCGCTGACCACGAGAACCACCAAATGGGTCGGGTTATCCTCGGCAAGACCGTAGGCACATCGCGCCACCGCCAGCCCAATCCGGTTGCGTTTGGTCAACGCTTCGCCGCTGGAGGAACGCAGGGCCGGATGGTGGGCGATCGCATCACTGATGTGCCATTGGCAGTCTCGATAAAAGCGGTTAAACTCTCGGGCTACCCGCTCTAGGTCAGGGTCGGGAGCCCGTTCGTGGAGAAACCGCATTTCTTCATGGATAATTTTGGGGACATGGCACGTTCCCACCCGCGCAAAGCCCATCCACTCTCGTGTATTCGTTACCGATAACGTACTGAGATCTAGAACGACTTCAACGGGTGGGATTGCAGTTGCCATGGTTATCCTCCTATGCCCAGCCGCCCAGCCAAAGCCGGCGTCACTGGAAGTAATGTTGCAGCCATTAAGAAGAAAGCCAAGAGACCCAGGGCTGCCCTGGCATCATCGGGCTCAGAAATTTCTTCTAAGCAAGGACGCTCTAGACCACGCTGTAGAAATAGAATCAACACAGCCCAGTAGAGAGCAAGGGGGTTTGCAAAGGTGGCGATGCCCAACACAATCAGCGTGATAATCGTAGACCAACGGGCAACCTTGCGTCCGTAGACCGCTTGCATCACCCGTCCGCCATCTAACTGTCCGGCGGGCATAAGATTGAGGGCGGTAATGACCAGACCCAGCCAGCCTAGGATTGTTAGAGGATGGATACTCACGATACTTTGCTGCAGCCCTTCTCCCAGCACGATGCGGGCTAACATGCCCACCAAGATGGATCCTTGGAAAAACTCCGTCGGCACTTGGAAAAGGCTGTTGGGGCCAGACAGCACGAGACCAATCACCAAGGCCACTAGGGATACCACGCCACCCACTGCCGGCCCGGCTAAGGAAATGTCGAACAAGATGCTGCGGTTTTTCAGCAATGTTTCAAAGCGGGTGAGGGCACCAAAGGAACCAATTTGCCAGGTGGGGATGAAAAATGGTGGGCTGAGACGCACCTGATAGCGTTCGGCCGTCAGCCAATGCCCCAGTTCATGGGCGGCCAAAATTAGCACAATGCCAATGCCTAGGGGAAAGGCTTCGGAGTAGCGACTGGCTTCGTTGAGTAGATCAAACCCCAAAAATAGCCCCGCCGTTTCCATGCAGGTGGCAAAGGTGAGCAGCGCCAATAGCAAAGCAGTGAGCCGCTGGGCGGTAGTGCTGGGCTGGGGGCCGTTGCGGCTTGGCAACACCACAATGGTGGGGCGGCTATCGGGAGCGGGCACTAAAAACAGGTTATAGCGATCGCCTACTCGATCCTTGAGGAGGCTGCTGAGTTGCTCATGCACATCTGCGGCTTCACCTCGTAGGTTCCCTTTAAAGATGACGCCCTCTTGGTAGGGTAGGGTTTCCGTGGCAAAAAATGTGTCAATGCCAAAAATACCCTGCACCGCTTTCAAGTCCTCAGCGGGCATGGGAATCACGTCGAGGTTGGCGGTCTCCTCCGACGGCGTGACTGACTTGGCAGGTGACCCCTCGGCTGTTTCATCCGTGGACGATGTTGCATCCAAGGACGAGGCAGATGGGGCTGTCGAGTTTTTCAACATAGCCATTTTTTCTTGAACCTGGGGATCTTGGCTGAGCGATCGCAACCGTCGCCCTAGCAGCACATACCCAGTGATGGAGATCAGCAGCAGGAGTAGAACCGCTGCCAAGTTGAGATAGATGCCAACGGCAAATAGCGCAAAGAAGAGTAACCAAGGAGCCATGAGCAGGACGGATTGCAGCCATGCCAAGACGCCAAACTTGCCGAGGGGTAGCGATCGGTATAGCCCCCACCCCAATACACCCAGTGCGATCAATAGGATCAGAACAGTAACCATATCTATCGTTTCCCTGTCTTACGACAGAACCTGTTGAAGTTCACTACATCTTCTATGGTTACGCGGATGGGCCCCGAATTAGAAGATGCTTGCTGTGAGAACAGAGCAGAAACCTAGATTTTGTGATCAGATGTGGGGCTAGGGGGATGCCATATGGAATCAAGACACCACCCTGCGATGCTGGACGACGTTGATCCGGGAGGCGATGGCGATGGAATTCTGCTAGGCGGCGATCGCCCTAGACTTGGCGCACCGTAACAACGATGGCCCCGCTTGCTGCATCCTAGGGATACAGCCTTGGGTAGATAGGGGCTGAAGTGATGATGGTGTACATTGCCCCCTGCTGATGCAAGCAATGGGGGGTGTAAGACCCCATTGTAGTAGCTGAATGGGGAGTCGTCCTGTAGTTGACCTAAGGTCGTCTCCCCATAGCGATCGCCCTGATGTTGGGACGACGACATGAACCGATTGAAGAAGATGCGATGCTGCCGCCCCACCGGATCACCTAGATAGTCAGCCTAGAGATTGTCGGTCTAGGTTGAGGTGAACAGAACCTGCTCACGCATCAAATGTGACACGGTGGTGAACGGCATGGATGGCCCCAATGGATAGGGAAGAACCGGCAGGCTTGGTTAACACGGTTGCTACAAGGGCGTTTAACCCTTGGCTAGCCTTTTGGGCTAGACGCAAGCCAGCCTTGGTTGAACTAAACCTTTCATGAGGCAAGTTCAGTAAAAACACCCTGGTGGTAGTGAACGCGATTTGGATGGTTCTGCGATCGCTCCATGAAAATCGATAACATGCACCCTGGTTTCTAAGTATAAACCCTGAGATTGGCGATCGCTTCACAAAAGATATCGCAAAATGTACGCGTATGCACTGCCTGCCTGTTTGTTGATGTTAGCAAATATTCGTGAATTTGCGTAGACACCAGCGGTTGATTAATCCGTGGATGCATCCTTCTGGCTGGCTGAATGGTGCTCTAAGGCTTGGCGCAGTTGACCCTGATGCTGGGCTAGGAGGCGATCGCCCGCTTCGGCATCTAAGCCAGTCCAGTGCATCAGTAATGCTAACTTCACTTGCCGACCGCTACGTTCCAGCAGCAGGGCCGCCTCCGGACGGCTGAGGTCTGTCAGGTCTTGTACTATCCGCAGGGCGCGATCGTGGAGCTTGTTGTTGGTCACCGCTACATCTACCATGCGGTTGCCGTAGACCTTGCCCAGTTGCACCATGACGCCGGTGGACAGGGTATTGAGGACTAGTTTGGTGACCGTACCGGCCTTGAGGCGGGTGGATCCGGCTAAAATTTCGGGGCCCACCAGCAGCCGAATATCGACGTCTACCTCGATGGCAAATTGATCCTGGGGTACACAGGCAATAAAAATGGTGTGGGCTCCCCGCTGGCGAGCGGCCTGGATGGCTCCATGGACAAAGGGCGTGGTGCCGCCGGCCGTGATGCCCACCACCACGTCTAGGTCAGTCACCTGGCGATGGGCGATCGCCCCTGCACCGTCTTCCTGCCGATCTTCCAAATCTTCAGAACTGCGCACCAAGGCCGCCGCTCCGCCAGCAATGATGCCCTGCACCAATTCTGGCGGTGTGCAAAAGGTGGGGGGACATTCCGCTGCATCTAGGACGCCCAACCGGCCGCTGGTGCCAGCTCCCACATAAAACAGCCGTCCTCCCTGCCTGAGACACTGGGCCGTTAGGTCAATCGCCTGGGCGATCGCGGTCTCGGCCGAGGCGATCGCTTCTAAGACGCGGTAGTCTTCTTGGTTGAACAGTTGAACCAGCTCTAAGGTGCTGAGCTGATCCAGGGTTTGGCTATTGGGATTGGCCTGCTCGGTGAGCAGATGACCACGTTCGTTGAGGTGGGTAAGGTTGGGGGAAGAGTTTGCCATGGTCACGGTGGGGTATAAGGTAGAAGACTAGGGAGAACAGGGCCGCTAGAGTAGACCTTCGAGCCGCTGCCGCAGTCGTTCTAGCTCATCGGCAGAAAAGCCACCCTCTTGGTTGACCGGCTCCGGTTTGGCGGTGCCGTCGGGTTGCCAATCGGTGGAGGGGGCGTTGGCGTCGGGCGGCACTTCGAGGGTGCCGGTGGGAATGTGTTTACATTCATAGCCCGCCCCTAGGCAAAATTCTTCAATATCGTCAGATTCAAACGCTTCCACCGTGGGGCTACCAAAATCCTGGGCTTCCAGCATCAGGCTGTAGCGTATGGCGTCGTCTTCATGTTCAAACATCAAAACAATGTTGCGATCGCTGATCTTGAGGGTGTGGATGCCCTCGTTGCTGGTGCCAGCGTTAAATAAAAGAACAAAGACCTGCATAATATCTCGACCTTCTCAGTCCCATAACTCAATCCTGTAGTAGATAGCCTACCCTGTTGCTGCCCCTCCTATCTATGGTCTCTTGGGCCAGTCAGACGGGGCGATCCAATGGGGCGCTCAAAGAGCTCGCCTGGCGGTTATCCACCACCGATTCACGAAGATCCATGTCAAACATTTGTATTTTGCTAGGTTTCTGGGAAGAATAGCAGCATTGTTGTCCTACAATTGCCGTGAATGGCGATCGCAGACGGGACGCGACCTAGCGGTGTTGAGACTAACCCCCCGAGAGCATCATTCTGCTGCATGGGTACATCCCCACTGATCTAGGCAACAACTCTAGGCAACGACTTGTATTAAACCTGTAGGATTGTGACTCACTATGCCCAGAACCCCCACGGAATACGCTGTACATATTTTTATGGACGGTGGACATCGGGAAGAAATTCGCTTTCCCACGATCCAAGAATTTCAAAAGTGGTACAGCGGTGAGCTGGTGCCCAAGTCCTCGTCCGATGAGTTTATTAGTGTCCCCATTAAAAACATTCAGGGGGAATACATGGTGGTTCGTCCATCCCGGATTATTGGGATTCGGGTAGAACCCTACTTTAGTTCTAGTGTCGATCGCTTTTAATGATCATGGTTCGTTGGATGATGGCATTGGGGGCGGCAACGGCGGTTTGTATGGTCAGCACTGCCCATACAGCCCAGGCTACGGAGCAGCCGCTGCGCCCAGTTTCTGTAGATCAGTTAGTCGATCAGTTACACATGGATCCATCCCTAGGCTGGGATGGACAGCTTTGGGGTGAAGGAGTGCTGGCAGACGAGCTAGACTCTCACGTGGTTTGGCAGAGCGATCGCACGGCCCTGCTGGCGGCTATTCACCAGTCGTTGGTTTACTTGCAAACACCGGCGGCGGTGGCAGCCTACGACAACTACCCCATTCCCGGCATCACGCGGGATCGGGTGCGCCGTAGTTTAGAACGATTTCGCGAGCTGCTGCTGACCTCCTCATCGGGGACGGCGCTGCAGGCTGCGGTGATGCAGGAGTTTGATTGGTATCAAGCTATTGGCACCGATGGCCTAGGCTCCGTAGACTTCACCGGCTATTTCGAGCCGGTCTATGCTGCTAGCCGTGTGCCCACCGCCGAGTATCGCTATCCCCTCTATCGCCGTCCGCCCGATTTGGCCCAATGGGCAGAGCCCCACCCCACGCGCCAACAACTGGAAGGGAGTGATGGTCTGGGTGGTTCGTCGGGGCGTTTGCAGGGTCTAGAACTGGTGTGGCTGCGCGATCGCTTAGAAGCTTTCTTGGTGCAGGTGCAGGGGTCGGCGCAACTGCGGTTAACCGACGGCACAACCATGACCGTGGGCTACAACGGCCGCACCGAGTATAGCTACACCAGCCTGGGGCGAGAACTGGTCAACGACGGCAAGTTCAGCCTAGAGGAGCTGACGCTGCCCATGGTGCTGGACTATTTCCGCACCCATCCCGACGAGTTAAGTCTATATATTCCCCGCAATCAGCGGTTTGTGTTTTTCAGCGAAACCTATGGCTCGGCGGCGACCGGCAGTCTGCAGGTGCCGGTGACGGCGGATCGCTCCATCGCGACGGACAAAACCCTGATGCCGCCAGGAGCCCTAGCCTTGATTCATACGGTGCTGCCCTATGCGACGCCTTCGGGAGACCTGGAATCCCATCGGGTGAGCCGCTTTGTGCTCGACCAAGATACCGGCGGCGCGATCGTGGGGCCGGGGCGTGTGGATATCTTTTTGGGAACCGGTGTGGTGGCAGGCGATCGCGCTGGCTTGGTGAATACGCCGGGACAGCTTTACTACCTCCTCCTGCGCCACTAAGAGTCCCAAATAGCAAGCGTCCCGATGATTCAAAATCGTCGGGACGCTGGGGTGGGCTAGAGATGATCCGACTCCCGGTTGAGGAGCGATCGCTGCTGGCCCGAGAGAGTCACATCACCCAGTCCTAAGCTGTGAGGGTTTGCTTGCAGAGGAGGGCATCGCGGGTGCCTACCATGCCTGCCACGAGCCGATCGAGTTCCTCTTGGGTGTGGCGAGCATTCACCGTAATCCGCATCCGAGGCTTGGCAATAAACCAAATGGGCGAAATCCAGATGCCGTAGTCATTCATGATCTTTTGCCCAAATTCCTTCGGGTTGATCTCCGGCGGCAGCAACACGGGCACCACGTTGGTTTCGCCGATGGCATCGAAGCCTAGATCCGTCAGGCGCGATCGCAGGTAGCGGGTATTCTCATGCAGACGACCCACCAGCTCGGGGGTTTGGCGCACTTGGCGGATGCTTTCTAGGGCGGCGGCGGTGGTCGGAGGCGGCAGGGAGATGGTGCCGATGGATGTGGGCGACACATTCAGCAACGGTTTCAGCTCTGCCACGTGGCTGCTGATGGCAGCGCCGGCCGAGGCGGCAAACTTGGAGAAGGTGGTCATAATCAACGGAATCACACCGCGCTCGATGGCGTGCTGGGGCAGCAAACCAAAGTGTTCGTAGATGCCGCGACCGGTGGCACCGAGGGCTCCGCTGGCATGGGCTTCATCCATCACCAAGACGCTGCCTTCGTAGTTCGACATGATGTCGATCATCTCCGGCAGGGGAGCAATGTCGCCATCCATGGAGAAGACGGCATCGGAAATCACCATAATGCGATCGTCGGGACGCACGTAGCGCTTCATCTTGCGGGCGAGGTCATCCATATCGCAATGGCGATAGGCGCGAACTCTCACCCGAGGGCTATGGCCAAACAGCTTGCCGGATCGAGTGCCAGCATTGGAAATGGCGGAGACGATGCAGCCGTGGTTGAGCACATCGGTGAAGATAATG
Source organism: Leptolyngbya sp. DLM2.Bin15 (assembly GCA_007694125.1). Classification (GTDB taxonomy): domain Bacteria; phylum Cyanobacteriota; class Cyanobacteriia; order RECH01; family RECH01; genus RECH01. Next base: position 13,281 of record RECH01000188.1, on the reverse strand, counting down.
GTCTCGCGGGTATGCTGAAACCCAGGCACAGGGATAGCTAGGTGGCAAAAGGCATCCATCAAGGCCTGCAGAGCCATCCAGGCATTTAGGAAAAGCTGGGTGTGTTCAAGGTGCTTGAACTCAGAAATTTCGTTTTCTAGCTGGCGATGCAGGTCAATCCGACCACTCAGCACCGAGCAGGAGCTATTGGAGGTGCCATACTGCAGGATGGAATCAATGGCGGCCTGCTGGACGGCTGGATTTTGCGTGAGCCCCAACACATCATTGGTGCAAAAGGTCAAAACCGTGCGGCGATCGCCTGTTGCAGCATCTTCGATATCAACTAAATTGCCATCTTTGCCGTGACAAATAAATTCCTCGGGGTCTAACCCGCTTTCATACCATTTTTGAACGTACTCTTTAACAACTTGCACAGTAAACTCCCCTCACCTTGTGTTATCGGTAACATTGTGCCTCTGCGATCGCGACATGGATATTGGCTAGGCGAAGTTGGCCAAGCGGCTGCCAATGCTGGATACAAGAGGTTGCTCCAATCGAGATTTTGACATCAAACGGACGGATCTGTAATCCTCAGCGTAACCGTTTACTCAACCGAACCCCGTAGTGCCATCACCTCACTCTAGCGACTAAAAGCTGACGCTCATTGTCCTAAGCCCTCTAGGGATGGCGTCTCAACCGCGTTCGACATCACAGCCTCGATGGTAGAGGGTGCCCCGATTGATGAACGTGCAGCGTTGTGGTGTTGCAACTGACCAGAAGAATGACTTGATTGTTGCACAAATTGTTCATATTGCCGGACCGTCAGCCGCTGAAGTGCCAGAATAGCGGGGTTGATCTCAACATACCGACGGCTAGGATGCCGTAGATAGGCTTGCTGCTCACTTTCCATCATTTCCACATCCTGACGGAGGAACCGCTGGAGTAGAAATCGCTGGATGAAATCACTCAAAACCGGTCGAATTGGATTTAAGAGCCACTGCGGTAGCTTCACGCGGAAGAAAAAGAGCGCGAAGGAACGACTTTCCGTGGGGCTAACGGGCGATCGCATGAGATAGAGCGACGACACACCCTTCAGTGCGCTAGCAAAGTGGGGGTATCGATATTGCACCGCAATGGGCAGAGTGGTAACTTCATCGGCGCGATCGCTTAATCCTAAAAACTTAGCCAATCGACCTTTATAGGACACCTGATATTCCGCCCGCACCAAGTCCTCGGTTTGTTTGAGGTCTAGTAAAACCGGATCAAACCAGCCTTGGAGTTCTTCGTGCAAAAAGCCATGGAAGACATCCATTGCATTTTCGTTACAGATGGTGAAATGGGCCTTGAAGTGAGCCGTTACCGGCACCATCAGCCACCCCATATCGCCATACTCCGGCACTGAGGGAATATCGTGGGCTTCGACTTGAGCAGCATCCCCCGGAAAGACCCAGAGCAGGTTGTATTTTTCCTGAATGGGGTAGCTGCGGGCATTTGCACAGGGCAATTTCTGTTCATCAGGCAGGTAGGGAATCTTGGCGCAGGCTCCCGTATCGCCATCAAATTCCCAGCCGTGATAAGCACAGGCGATGTGTTTACCGTGGACTTTGCCCTTATGCAGGGCAACGCCGCGATGGGGACAAGCATCCTCCAACGCATGAAGTTGGCCCTCCTGATCGCGGTAGACAGCGATCGCTTGCTGCCAGATCATAACGGGCATGATCTGGCCAGGCTTGAGCCGATCGGCCCAGCCAATGGGATACCAGTGATTGGGGTTGATGCCCACTGTGCGAATCACATTCTGGACAGTCTGCCCCTTGAGAGCTGTCGCCAATTCCATCTACGCTGCTATCCTTGCAAATCTTTACATTGCTGATCTTAAGTGTAGTATCTCTTTTCCCAAGAATGGGTTGGCAGTATACCGCCCGTCTAACTGTCACATGGGTTGTGCCATGGTTGCAAATTGGCACAATAGATGGAGCAAAAATAGAAGAATGTGTTGATGGGCTGTGGTTTCCGGGCGGATCAACTAAGGATCTTGAGGGAAACCCCCAACGATGGTGCGTGATCAACACGAGTTCGACAACGGTTCTCCTGTGTCAGCAAGTATGGTTCGCTTAGCCTGGCTATGATGGGTGGAGGTTTCGTGCCGGGGCAGCCTGACTGATAGGCTAAGCTCAACGGTTTTGACTGTATTGGGTACCCATTAGTAGGGCATGGTGATTAGGCTGGCAGGATTGAGGTGAATCGGCCAAGGCAGGGGGCGATGCTGTAGACAATGCCATTGGTCTCGGTAGAGCTCTGCTTGGAGATGGTAATCCTGGGGCGATTGGGGTTTGCTGTGGAGCTTGATGTAAAGCGTGACCCGGTGTTGGGTTTCTATGGTCATGGCTAGCCACCCTGGGTAGGTATTGCTCTGATCGGTGGTTTGCGGGAACTGAACGTGATGGGCACGCAACCCCACATAGCCCGAGGGAGACGCCATGGGGTGGGCAATTTGCAGGCAGCAGCCCCAGTCTAGGGCTTCGATATGGTGCTCATCGACTCGCCGCGCTTGGGAAAAGTTTTTGCATTCTGTAATCTGCGCCACTTCAACGGTGGGCGGTCGTTCAAAAATGTCTTGTTTGCTGCCCTCTGCCAGAATTTGTCCGCCGGAGAGCACCAGCAAATGGTCACAGACTCGGTAGGCTTCTTCGAGTTTGTGGGTGATAAAGATCGTGATGCCTTGATAGTGGGACAGCAGTTCAATCAACAATTTTTCGATGTGACTGCGCAGATAGCTATCGAGGGCCGATAGGGGTTCATCTAAGAGGAGAATGTCCGGTTGAATGGCCATGGCGCGGGCTAGGGCCACCCGCTGCTGCTGCCCGCCCGAGAGCTGGTGGGGGTAGCGATCGCCCATGCCTGATAGGTCAATCATGTCTATATATTTCACCACCTCTGCGGCGCGGCGCTGTCGCGGAATGGCCTGCATCCCAAAGGCAATATTTTGGGCAACGGTGAGGTGGGGAAATAGGGCATAGTTTTGGAAGACCAAGCCCACGCGGCGATCGCGACTCGGGACATTGATGCCTTGCTCCGAGTCGAACAATACCCGATTGTTGAGGACAATGCGCCCCTGGGAGGGCGTTTCTAAACCTGCTATGCACCGTAGGGTGATACTTTTGCCTGACCCGGAGGCTCCCAAAATCCCCAAGGGTTCCGCTCTGGCATGAACCTGAACCTTGAGGCGAAACCCAGGCACCTGTTTTTCAATCGCGACGGTCAGATGAGCTGCTTCATGGGCGGAGGGAGAGGACGAGACCAGGGCGAAGGTTGGTTTGACGCGGGAGTTTGGATCTCGGGGCACGATGGTGGATGGTATCCCAAACAGGTGGATTTTTAAGCGTTTGAAGAAGATCCAGTTAAACCCAAGGGTGACGAGTCCATGGGCTAGGGTTGGTGTATGGGAGCGGGTGCGGTTGCCATAGTTAATGCCGGCGATCACAAACAGGGATATAGCCACCATCAACACCACCCAAACCAAAGCGACCCCCATCCGCCCCGACTCTGCCGCAAAGAAAATGGCAATGGGGATCGTTTGGGTGACGCCAGGAATGCTGCCGCCTACCATCAACGTTGCCCCAAATTCACCTAGGGCTCGGGCAAAGGCCAACACCGTTCCAGCTAGGAGACCCGGCCAGGCCAAGGGCAGTAAAATCTGCCAGAAAATGCGCCATTCGGATGCCCCTAGGGTGCGGGCAGAGCTGATCAGAGTTGGATCAACTTGCTCGAAGGCGCTCAGCACGGTTTTGTACATCAGGGGAAAGGCCACCACCGTTGCGGCGAGCACCACCGCTGTCCAGGTGAAGATTACGGTGATGCCGAAGGGGGCGATCGCCCGACCGATGGGGCCATGTTTGCCTAGCAGCAGCAGTAGGAAAAAGCCCACCACTGTTGGCGGCAGGACGAGGGGAAGGGTGAGGATGCCGTCAATGAGCCCCCGAGCGCGGCCGCGATAGCTGAGCATCCAGCGGGCGATGAGGATCCCTAGAATCACGACGAGGAGGGTGGCTGAGAAGGCGGTTTTGAGGGAAATCCACAGCGGTGCAAGGTCGTTGGGCATCATGGGTGCTCACCGGCTAGGCGGATGGGTGTGGGCAAAGACCCGTACCGCCGACACAATCAGAATAAAGCCCAAGATGAATTTCAAGAGAGACGGGGCGATCAGTCCGACGAGTAAACCGCCGGCGATCGCCCCGATGACGGAGCCGATGCCCATGGGTACAACGGTGTCCTGCAGGGCCTGGCGATCGCTCAATGCCCCCGCTCGGATATAGCGAATCAGGCCAATGGTCACGGTTGGCAAGCTCACGATTAGGCTGCCGGTGCCGGCCGATTTAATGTCTACGCCGAAGGCAAAAATTAGGGTGGGAATAATCAACTCGCCCCCTGCAACGCCGAGGATGCTGCTGACTAAGCCAATGCCCAGCCCAAATAGCACCCCCACAGGAATCTGCCAAGCTAGAACAGCCGGAACAAAGCCAGGAAAGGCCTCAGGCAGGAAGGCTTCGATCAGAAGTGCAATACCAATACTCACCAACAACACTAAAATGACGCGCTCTAGCCGTTCGTTGGATATGTAGCGTACCCAAGAGGCTCCTAGATAGGCGGTGATGGCAGCTCCCACAATGAGAGAGATGAGCACGGGTTGAAACCCAACCAGACCATCGAGAGACAGGGTTTGCCCACGAATCAAGAGCGCCACCGTAATGGTCACCAAGCTCACGGCTAGATTCACCGGCACGGCCTGTTTGGCACGATACCCAAGGGGGCCGGCGAGTACCGGCAGCCGAAATTCAGCGCCGCCTAGCCCCATGAGGCCACCTAGTAAACTGATGGGAACGGCCCAGAGGAAGGCCAGGAGCGATCGCGTTTTGTGCATAGGTGAAGATGTCCTGATCCAGGGAACTGCAGTTGGGATGCTGGCGCTAGTCTGCCATGATGAATCCGTAGTCTTCAAAGATGGCCACGGCTGGGTCGCTGGAGAGAAAATCGATAAAATCTTGAGCAGCTTCCTGATGGTTGCTGGTGGCTATCACGCCGACGGGATACAGGATCGGCGAGTGCATGTCTGCGGATGCTGTACTGACAATCTCAACCTGGTCAGACCGTCTGGCATCGGTGGCATAGACTAATCCTGCATCGACATTGCCGGTGGCAACGTAGGACATCAACTGTCGCACGTCTTTGCCAAAGACCAGCTTGGTTTGTAGTGCATCAAACATATTGAGGCTGATCAACGTTTCCTTGGCATAGCCACCGGCGGGCACGCTGTCCGGTTCACCTATGGCTAGCTTGCTGACCCGATCGGTGGTCAGATCGGCAAAGCCGCTGATGCCAGGCTGATTTCGGGGCACGATTAAAACCAAGGTATTGAGGAGGAGGTCTTGGCGAGAGCCGTCGAGGATCAGACCTTGGTCTTCAAGGGCATCCATCCATGGATCAGATGCTGATAGGAAGATATCGGTGGGAGCGCCTTGGCTAATCTGCTGAGCTAGAGAACCGGACGGGCCAACGTTATAGGTGATGGCCACGTTGGGAGTTGCGGTTTGATAAGCCGTTTGGATGTCCTGCATGACATCCTGCGCGCTAGCCGCCACCGAGATCGTGAGTTCAACGGTGTCTGGAGCTGTGGTGTCTGTGCCTGATGCGGAGATGGACGGATTCTCAGCTTGAACGCAGCCCATTGTGACCAGTCCAAAAACGAAGGTCAGCAGCGACAGGCTTGAACGGCGGTTGGTCTGCATGGCGATCGCTCCCCTACTCCACAGCCAACATAGCGTTCACAACTTCCACGATGGTTCCAGTGAGGGCATGATGGGGGCTGTACTTCATGGTGTTCTCCAAGCCTGGAAGACGGTATGTTTACCTCATGTCAATCATACTGGCGTCCTCTCAGAAAACCGTGCTGTTCAACACAAATGCAAGGGGAAGAGGGTTGGGTGGGTCAAGGAGCGATCGCCTGGGAGGAGCCTCCATCGTCTGCCTGCGCTGTTATGGGGTATGGGAGAGGGAGAGGGAGCATGTCGTAACCCAGGAGGGGCAAGCTGTTGTCAAGACAGCGACGTTTATAATGGGGTGGCCGTGGGGATCAGGGATTGGGGTATGACCGTGAACGATCGGGTGGCTGCGGATCTAAGTCGTGGGTTATGGCTGTGAAAGATGGGGTGCGCAATGGCTTAAAGCAGACCCGGATGCGCTTAAGGCTGAGCCAGCAAGACTTAGCCTCCATGGCGGGGGTGAGTCGTCAAACCATTGGCGGTGTTGAGTCGGGTCAAACGTCCCTGTCCATTACGGTGGCTCTGCGGTTAGCCAAGGCCTTAGGATGCCGCGTGGAGGATTTGTTCTGGCTGGATCAAGAGGCGGCCCAGGTGGAGGCCATGCCCACCCAGGCGATGGCGGTGGGAGAAGCGTTGCGGGTGAGCTTGGCGAAGATTGGCGGCCAATGGGTGGCCCATCCCCTGGTGGGAGCCGATGCCTTTCGGCTGGATCTGATTCCTGCGGATGGAGAAGCCATGCGCCACAGCAATCAAGAAACAGTGGCGGTGACCCTGCTGGATGATCCGGTGAACTTGCTCAATACCGTGGTGGTGGCGGGCTGTGCGCCGGCCATGTCTCTGTGGGCTAGGGCGGCAGAGCGCTGGCACCCAGGTTTACGGGTGCATCTCACCTTTGCCAACAGCATGGTGGCTCTAGACCGTTTGATGCGGGGTGAGGTGCATATTGCTGGGGTGCATCTTTACTGTCCCACGACGAAAACCTTCAATGTGCCGTTTGTGCAGCAGGCGCTCCAAGAACAGACGGCGGTGCTGATTAATTTAGGAATTTGGCAAGAGGGGATGCTGGTGGCTCCTGGTAATCCGAAGGCCATCCAGACCGTAGCTGACTTGGCGCGCCCCGATGTCACCCTGATCAATCGTGAGCCGGGGTCGGGGAGTCGTCACTTGCTAGAGCAGGTTTTATCAGCGGCAGCGATCGCTCCCCAGTCGGTTGCCGGGTTCGATCAGGTGGTGCATTCTCACCATGATGTGGCGGATGCCATCCTGGCTGGAGAGGCGGATGTGGGCATGAGTGCGGCCTCGGTGGCGGAGATGTTCAATTTGGAGTTTGTGCCCCTGCGCCAATCCCATTACGATCTGGTCACCTTGCAGGCGTACCTGGATGATCCGCCGGTGCAGCAACTGCTCGGCACGCTGGGCCACCGTCGGGTGATTTCCCAGCTCGAACGGTTGGGGGGCTATGACACTCAGCTAACGGGCGAGGTGGTGGCTACGGTGGAACCCACGCGGGGCCCTTCGTAACGCTTCAAGGCATGGTGGGGTAGACCGGTTGCTGTTGGTGGCCCAACGGATGACAGCGGGGCGCAGGGTCGTGCAAAGATAGTGCTGATGTGTACTGGATTGTTGAAGCCTCGTGTCTAATTCGTCAGGGAATCCCTTGCCTCGTCAGCCCCTACCTCTCTTAGCCGTCTTGCTGGCGGCAGGAACGCTGACAGCCATGACCGGGGGAGTTGTATCTCCGGTGTTTCCGGAGGTGGTGGAGTCGTTGCGGGTTGATCCCCAATGGGCTGGGCTCTTGGTGAGTATGCATACCTTGACAACAGCGGTGTTTAGCCCGGTGTTTGGCATTTTATCGGATCGCCTCGGTAAGCGGCAGGTGCTGGTGCCATCCTTGGTGGCCTATGCGGTGTTTGGCATGGCGGGGGCACTGGCGTCAGGTTTTTGGGGCATGTTGGCGGCGCGGGCGTTGGTGGGCGTTGCTAGCGGCGGCATTGCGGCGGCCAGTATTGGTCTGCTCAGCACTCTCTACGACGGAGAGGCGCGATCGCGGATGTTGGGCTATGCCACCAGCGCTCTAGCCACCACCAGCATTTTCTTCCCGCTATTGGGCGGTTGGCTAGGAACCTTTCAGTGGCAGTATGCCTTTTGGCTCTATGGATTAGGTATTCCGACAGCGATCGCTGTGGTGTTGATTATTCCTGAACGGGAGACGGCTCCGGGGGGTGGCATTGCCCTTCCCCAAGGTGAGCAGCGCCAAGAACTGTTCCACATGCTGCGGCGGCCGAGTATTGTCATGCTGCTGGCAACGCTGCTGCTGGCCTCGGCGGTTTTTTATATTGTGATTGTCTACGCGCCGCTGTTTTATAAGCAGGCCATTGATGCCGACCCAACGGTGAATGGGGCGATTTTGGCAGCTCGGGCCATTGGTGCGGCGATTATCTCGGCGGTGGGCGCTAGCCGTTTGGCGAAATGGATCGGCCGGGCCAGGGCGATCGCCACGGGATTTTTGCTGATGGCATTGATGCTGCTGACCATCCCGTTTTTGACCCAAGTGCCGGTGATTTTGCTGACGGCGGTGGGATTTGGCCTGGGTTATGGTCTCGTCATGCCCAATCTCTACGATTCCCTGGCCATCCTCACCACCAATGACCTGCGCACCAGTGTGTTGGCCATTGGCACCGGCATGGCTAATCTGGGGCAGTTTATCTCCCCCTTGCTCCTAGGGCCAGTTTGGAAATATGGCGGCATTCAGGTGTTTTGGTTGGGGGCTGGTTTGTCGCTAGCGATCGCCCTTGTGGGTGGCATGAAGCGATCGCTCACACGCTAGAGTCGAGATGCTCGCAGGGCTGCCCCAATCAACCCTACCTGTGGGTTGAGCACGATGTGGACAGGCACTTGGTCAAGAAGTTGGCTCACCCGTCCTTTACTGTGAAAGGCCTGCATAAAACAGCCGTTGCTCATCAGCTCTAAATTCTTAGCAGCAATGCCCCCGGCAATGTACAAACCGCCATAGGGCAAGAGCTTCAGGGCCAGGTTACCAGCCTCTGCCCCGTAGGCTCCAATAAAAAGCTGCATGGTTTGCTCGCAGAGATGGTCATTTTGGGCCGCGGCTTGAGAGATGGCGGCGGCGGGATCCACGGACTTCTCAGCTTTGCCGATTTCCTGCTCCCAGGTGTGCATGACCTCGGCCATCTTGGCAGACTCTTGGGCTACTTGGCGATCGCGCAGAAATTGGTAGATGGCGACAATGCCCTGGCCTGAAACCACCCGCTCTACAGAAATGCGGGTAATTTGGTTTTTTTCCAGCAGGTACTTCAAAAGCTGAAACTCTAGCTCCGAGCGCGGCGCAAAGTCGGCATGGCCACCCTCCGAGGGGAAGACGCGGTGATCATCGCCAGTGGCGACCAAAAACCCTTGTCCTAGACCGGTGCCGGCCCCAATCACCGCGATCGGTGCAGATGGATCGGGCTTCCCTGGCTGCAGGGTATGGAGGTCCTCGGCGGTTAATCCCAACACGCCATAGCCGACGGCGGCAAAGTCGTTGATCAACTGCACATGCTGGAGATCGAGTTCGTCTTCTAGGCGATCGCTCTCCAGAGACCAGGAAAGATTGGTGAGGGCGGAGGTGTTGTTCACCACCGGGCCAGCGATGGCAAAACAGGCCTTGACGGGCGGCGTTTCCGTCGTTTGGGTATCGCGCAAAAACTGATGCACCATGGGCACCAAATCGGCAAATTCGCCGCTGGCATAGGTCTGCTCCCCCAAGGTGGTCAGGCGATCGCCCTCTGCGTTCACCAATCGCAAAATGGTTTTTGTGCCGCCGATATCGCCTGCTAAGAGAATAGTCATAAGGATCTGCTATGTGCCAACAGTTTTAATCATGGCAAACTTTATCCCACTTGCTGAGATTTGATACAACTCCCCAGGGAGGCGATCGCTAGCGTAAATGAGCACTCTGGGTTACAACTATGGGGTATCGAGCCGAGGTTGGATCCAAGGCTACCTATCGTGTCAAATTGCATCAAAACCTGGGCGAGCAGGCTATGATCCTGTTAAGTTTTGAGGCATGGATGGGGTAGCCTGGCACTGCTTGATTGCGGTGGATCTAGGGATCCCCTACTCTCTCAGCGATCGCTCGAACTCTATTTTGTTAACTCGGGTTTACTCAGCATGTCGAACGAGACCTCCAGCTATCCACCAGCCCTAGCTCCTGCCCCTGATGCAGAGGCACCTGCAGCCACCCAGTCTCTTTTTTCAGTTGATCGCTATGCCGATCGCCTGATGGATGAGTTGTTTGAGGATGTGGAAGGTCTGTTGGGTACTGAACCCGAGACGGCGATCGCTGCTCCCCCACCCCCAACGCCGGTCACGCAAGAGCTGGCTGTGATGCCGCCCCAGGTGGAGGACAGCGATCTAGATCTGGCTCCTCCAGAACCGGAGCCCTATGAGCTAACCGAGCCGCTGGTGGATGACGCCGTGCCCCCCGAGCCTGCCCAGCGTACCTGGTTAGATGCGCTGATGATGGCGACTACGGGTATCTCAATTGTGGTGTTGACGGTGGTTGGCGTTGCCTACTATGTACAATCACGGGCGATCGCTCCCACCTCTCCCACAACGGCCCCTCTGAGCACCGCTACCCCAGAGCACCAAGAATTTGCAACCTATATGCAGCGGTCTCTCAATGCCATCAACCGTCGGTCGGGCAGTGCATCCGATTCATCAACCGTGGCGATCGCCCCCGATGACCAACTGCCGAGTGTTCCAGTTGCCGGTAGTCCATCTGGGGCCGGGCAACAGGCCGGTGTTCTAGAGCGGGTCTATATTCCCGTGTATCAACCCCCGCAAACAGCGGCAGCGCCAGCTCCCACAACCGCTCCCACCACCGCCCCCACCGCTACCGCTACACCAGCAGCCCCATCCTCCGACGCAGCGCCTCGCCTATCCTCGGAGGAGGCCTCACCCACGGCAGCGAGAGTGGTGCATACGCTGGTCGGGGTGTTGGAACTGGGCGATCGCTCAGCGGCGTTGTTTGATATTGCTGGCAACACCCAGCGGGTCTATGTGGGCGAAAGTATTGGCAGCAGCGGCTGGACGCTGGTCTCCATCACCAACCAGGAAGCGATCGTGCGTCGTAATGGAGATGTGCGCTCGATCTATGTGGGACAGCAGTTTTAAGGTGTTGATCGGGGAGCGATCGCTTAGGTTGATTAGGTCATAGCTTGATTAGGTCATAGGTTGATTAGGTCATAGACCCTCAGCGTTGCTCCATCCTGGTTTTTTGCTTCTTACTGCACCCCCTCCGTTGAAGACTTGCGTTGACCCCATGAAAAAAAAGTTGGGAGCGTAGATATCTACGTCCCAACCGACTAGAGATATTGATTCAAAGCTGCTTAAGTCTGGTGAATCGCTAGTGATTCAACATCCAAGGGCGACCTGCCGTATGGTTGGTGTATTTGTTCGCCGCAGGTTCACGCTCCTCGCGCTTGACTAACTTCGGTTCAGCGCTCGGTTTTTCCCGGAGGCGAAACGATGAGTTCAGCATGACGCTGGGGGCAGAGAAAATGCGCTTGGCAACTTCATGGCACTCAGGGCAATGCATGGGATTTTTGGCCTCAGCCATCGCACGCCATTGCTCAAACGGCCCACAGTCTGCACATCGGAATTCGTAAAGTGGCATGTCTACCTCTATCAACCAGATACATTAACAAGGAAGGATATCTTGGTCAAAGATTTCCGTCGGAATTGCTAAGGTACAGCAGGCATTGGGAATATCTACAATGCCGCTGATGCGACCCTCAACCGGCGCACAGCTTAGCAACAGATAAGCTTGTTCTCCTGTCAGCCCAAACTTTTTCAAGTATTCGATCGCATTTAAGCAAGCTTGACGGTAGGCAATATGCACATCCATGTAATACTGCTTGCCGGTAAACTCATCCACAGAAATGCCTTCAAAGACCAGATATTCTGAGTAACGTGGCTCAACAGGGCCGGGCTTGAAGATGGGGTTGACCATGCCATACTTTTCCATGCCGCCTTTGATGATATCGACATGTAGGTCAATATAGCCCGACATCTCGATCGCACCACAGAAGGAAATTTCACCATCCCCTTGGGAGAAGTGAATATCACCCATGGACAGCTTAGCTCCCTCGACGTAGACGGGGAAGTAAATCTTTGTGCCCCGAGAGAGGTTCTTAATGTCGCAGTTGCCGCCATGTTCGCGGGGTGGAACGGTGCGGGCGGCTTCTGCTGCCACGCGATCGTAGTCACCCTTGGGGAGTGAGCCGAGGATAGCATTGGTGGGGTTAGGTAAGGCAGCCAGTACGGGTTGATCGCCCGATAGTCCAGCACCGTAGGTACGGAGATCTGGAGCAGTAGCAACCAGTTCAGACTCCCGCTTATTCCACTTAGCAAGTAGTTCGTGGGAGGGCGCACAGCCAATCAGTCCAGGGTGGGTGATGCCAGCAAACCGCACGCCCGGAATGTGGCGAGAGGAGGTATAGATACCTTGCAGATCCCAAATGGCTTTGGCGGCATTGGGGTAGTGATCGGTTAAGAATCCACCGCCATTATTTTTAGCAAAGATACCGGTAAAACCCCATTCATCGCCTTGGAGGGCACCAATGTCGAGCAAATCAACGACTAAGATATCTCCTGGCTCTGCACCGTTCACCCAGATAGGGCCGCTGAGGACGTGAACAACTGTTAGATCAACATCACGGATGTCATCTGGGTTGTCATCGTTCTTAATCTGACCATCCGTCCAGTCCTTACACTCAATCCGGAATACATCCCCAGGATTGACCGATGCTACGGCTGGAATATCAGGGTGCCAGCGGTTGTGACCGGGCATCTCTTGCTGATCCATCGGCTTGGTCAGATCGACTTTAAATAGAACTTCAGGCATAGGAAACTCCTTAATTCATGACTATGGTGAATGGACTCAATGTCTCATATCTGAATACATGAACAGTATCACATGTATTGGCAGGTTGAAAGACTTAAAGTTAAGTATTTTACAAGGAGTAAATAACTGATGAAGAGCAGAGTTTGAACATCAATAGTTGACCTTTATTCCTAACTCAAGATTCTGCTCAAGTGTTGGACATGCAAGGTTTTTGGGTATTGAGTGTCTTTTTTTGTGGCTGCTCATGGATGCCACTAACATCATCACAAGGCTAGTTTTTAAGCTTGTGATGCGGAAAATCTAGGATCTAATGATCAGGCATTAAATCCTTCTAAACAATGCTATTTGAGGTGATAGACAATGCTTTTGTCGGCAACAATTGAACAGGTTCAGGAGCCTCAATACGCTGTAGAAAGGAGGCAACTCTTGATGATGGCTGGGGGGCACAGGGGAGCATCCCAGTTTTGCAAGTTGACCCACCCTTCGGCAGCAATTCTCATTTTGACCAGTAGCTTGCCCAGTCTGCCGAATCCTGAACGAAAGAATGAGCTTTTTCAACCAATCTATTGACACTGT
>RECH01000336.1 GCA_007694125.1 Leptolyngbya sp. DLM2.Bin15 | reverse complement strand
CGCTCCGAGCTTGGTTCACCACCGTACGGCTCAAATGAAACGCCGTCTCGCTGTCCTGCTGTAGGCGCACATGGTTCACCTCGGCATTCTCCTCCACCCAGATTTCCGTCACGGAATTACTCAGGTAGGTACCCGCATCCAGGCAGGCGAAGGTTTCCACCAGGGTGAGAGCGCTGTTGGGCTCCGCTACAACTAAGCAGCGCGGTTGGGAAAAGCTGGGACGATCGCCACTGGAGAGATAAAGAACATGAATCGGTTGAGCGATCGCTTGATTCTTACCTGCCCAAATCATCGCTGCATCGTGCAATCCAGCCGTATTCAAGGTCGCGAAGACATCTTGACCCACCGTTTGCTGGGCTAGATAGGTCGGTAATTTTTCGCCTAAGCGAGGAGCCACATCTAGCAGCGACCCCACGGTCACAGCCGCAGGCAGCTCGCCCAGGGTGGATAAGGTAGGGGCATAGATGCCATCAACAAATACCAGTTGAGCGATCGCTTCCGGTACGTCATACTGCGTGAGTGTTTCGGGGGCGATCGCCGCTAGATTGGGCTGAGCGACTTCAAAATCCACCGCCAACAGCGATGATAAATCGGTAAAGCGCCAATCTTCATCCCGCTGAGTGGGTAAGCTTGCCGTTTGCAACTGGGCAACGGCCTGGTGGCGCAGTTCCTTCAGCCAAGCTAGGGTTGCTCCATCCAGCCGCGTTTCATCCAGATCCAGCCGCTGACTCAGCAACTGCACGAGATAGGCATGGCGATCGACACGAGGCGGCGTGAGGGTAGAGGTCTGCATTATTGAACCCCCGCTGCTTCTTGTTCCACAACCCAATCATAGCCGCGCTCTTCTAGCTCCAGCGCCAGAGACTTATCGCCAGTGGTGATAATGCGGCCGCCTTCCATGACATGGACATAGTCGGGCACGATGTAGTCTAGCAGGCGCTGATAGTGGGTAATCAACACTGTGGCATTATCGGGGCTAGCCAGTTGATTGACGCCACCCGAGACAATTCTCAAGGCGTCGATGTCTAGACCAGAGTCTGTTTCGTCCAAAATCGCTAAGCGAGGCTCCAGCAGTGCCATCTGTAGGATTTCATTGCGCTTCTTTTCACCGCCGGAAAAGCCTTCGTTGACGCTGCGGTTGAGAAATTCTGGCTTCATCTTAACGACGTCCAGCTTCTCTTGCACCAGTTCGTCAAAGTCAAAGGCATCCAGTTCTTCTAGCCCCTGATGCTTGCGGCGAGAATTGCAGGCCACCCGTAGAAAGTCGATGTTGCTCACACCGGGAATTTCCAAAGGATATTGGAACGCCAGGAAAATCCCGGAGCGCGATCGCTCTTCAGCAGGCAGATCCAGTAAATTCTGGCCTTGATAAATCACCTCGCCGCCGGTGACCGTATAGTCAGGATGTCCGGCGATCGCCTTGGAGAAGGTGCTTTTTCCCGAACCGTTGGGGCCCATAATGGCGTGGATTTCTCCCGCCCGCACCTCTAGGTTCAGTCCTTTGAGAATTTGGATTCCGTCTACTTCAGCGGTGAGATTACGCACCGACAGAATCACCTCAGCATTGTCGTTGATCATAGATTACTTACCTAACTGCGTCGTGCTCATGCTTGGGGGCGATCGCTTCTCGGGAATAAGCAGCGATCGCCTGGAACTTTAACCTACACTACCTTCCAACTTGAGACTCAAGAGGCGATCGGCCTCCACCGCAAATTCCATGGGCAGTTGGTTAAACACATCCTTACAGAAGCCGCTGATCATCATCGAGATGGCGTCTTCCATGGAAATGCCCCGCTGCAGGAAGTAGAACAGTTGGTCTTCACCAATCTTCGAGGTTGAGGCCTCGTGCTCCACCTTGCTGGTGTTGTTCTGCACCTGAATGTAGGGGAAGGTGTTGGCCTGGGCGCAATCGCCAATCAGCATCGAATCACACTGGGAATAGTTGCGGGCTCCTTCAGCTTTGGGGCCCACTTTCACCAAGCCTCGATAGCTATTCTGCGATCGCCCGGCGGAAATGCCCTTGGAGATAATCGTGCTGCGGGTATTTTTGCCCACATGCACCATCTTGGTGCCGGTATCGGCCTGCTGGCAGTTGTTGGTCAGCGCTACGGAGTAAAACTCACCCACGGAGTTGTCGCCCACCAGCACACAGCTGGGATATTTCCAGGTGATCGCCGATCCAGTCTCGACCTGAGTCCAAGAGATCTTAGAATTCTTGCCCTGGCAGAGGCCGCGCTTGGTGACGAAGTTGTAGATGCCGCCTTTACCGTTTTCGTCGCCCGCAAACCAGTTTTGCACCGTGGAGTATTTGATGTCGGCATTGTCGAGGGCCACCAGTTCAACCACCGCCGCATGGAGCTGGTTGGTGTCGAACATGGGAGCGGTACAGCCTTCTAGATAGCTGACCGAGCTGCCTTCTTCCGCCACAATCAAGGTGCGCTCAAACTGTCCCGAATCGCCGTTGTTAATCCGGAAGTAGGTGGACAACTCCATGGGACAACGGGTGTTTTTGGGGATGTAGACAAACGACCCATCGGAAAAGACCGCTGCGTTGAGCGCTGCAAAGTAGTTATCGCCAGCCGGCACCACCGTGCCTAGATATTTTTGGATCAAATCAGGATGGTGCTGCAGGGCTTCGGAGATCGAGCAAAAAATCACGCCCTCTTCCGCTAGCTTTTCTTTGAACGTGGTGGCCACCGACACGCTATCGAAAATGGCATCCACCGCCACATTGGAGAGGCGCTTTTGCTCCGAAAGGGGAATCCCTAGCTTTTCGAAGGTTTCCAGCAGGGTGGGATCGACGTCGTCTAAACTCTGAAGCTTGTCTTTTTTCTTGGGGGCGGAATAGTAGACGATTTTTTGATAGTCAATGGGGGGATAGCTGACGTGGGGCCAGGTGGGTTCCGTCATCTTCAGCCAGTGGCGATAGGCTTTGAGACGAAACTCTAGCATGAACTCCGGCTCATTCTTTTTAGCAGAGATCAGCCGCACAACATCTTCGCTGAGACCCGCAGGGATCGAGTCTGCTTCGATGTCGGTGACGAAGCCATACTTGTAGGGCTGATTAACAAGGGTCTTAACGGATGCAGACATGGGCGGTGTTCTCCGGTGGTCTCCAAAACATGGGTAGAGCAGTGGGGGAGCGGGATACACAACGGCACCCGATCCCCACTGATGCGTCAATTAGTATTGACTGGTGGTCGTACGAATTTCTTCGAAGGTAATATCTTGGCGATCGCCTGCGAAGTCGTTTTCAGGCGTCAGAAACAACATGCAGTGGCACTCTTTGCGCTCTCGCATGGGCACACAGGGGCAGTTCCAGTAAGCAGCGGCAGCCTCGGCCTCCTTGTCTTCATAGTGGCGGCAGGGACAAAGGGGCGCACCAAGCTCATCTTTGTGCTTAGCCAACCCTTCAATCACCACGGCAGTCACGCCCGGATCGACACAAAAGTAGGTTCCGGTACGCTGGGCATAGGTCTCGGAAAAGTGCCGCATGGCTTCGAGACTTTTATCAGTGGCTTGAGATTGAGTGGATGTAGTCATGGAATCAGCTTCTGTATCGTGATCAAAATTCAAACCGACACGACGGTCGATCGCCCCTATAATTAAAACAACGTACTTGTTGCTTAACATAATTGTAGGCTACTTTAACAACAGTAAGGTTGTCAAAGTCTAATATTGAGATTTTGTGATGATTCTTGATTGGCTCAGCAACCTAATTTGCGTCAGCGAACGAATAGCACTCCCCGACGATGATGGCCACTAAGCAGCACCCCTCCACCAAACAAGACATCCTCTACTACCTCCTGAAGCAAGGGCAAGCCAAGGCTCAGGACTTAGCAGATGCTCTCAATATCAGCCCCCAGGCGATTCGGCGACACCTCAAAGATCTAGAAGATGAAGGTTTGATCCAACATCATCCAGAGCAAACGGGGATGGGGCGTCCGCAACATATGTATGGGCTTAGTCAGGAGGGGCGCGATCGCCTGCCAGCTCAATATGATGACTTTGCCCTATCGTTGCTCGACACCCTCACCGAGACCGTCGGTCGGGAACAAGTGGGAACAATTTTGCGCAAACAATGGGAGCGCAAAGCTCAAGAATACCGCGATCGCGTGGGCAACGGATCGGTGGAGGAGCGGGTGGCCAACTTGGTGAAGCTGCGGCAGGCAGAAGGCTACATGGCGGAGTGGTATTCGGTGGAGCCGGAGGATGAATCGGTGCCCGATGCTTCCCATCAAGATCAGGACGATGCCTCAGCGGAGCAGTATGTGATTACGGAGTACAACTGCGCCATTTCCCACATTGCCGAGTCGTTTCCCAGCGTTTGTGGCCATGAACTAGAAATGTTTGAAATTGCCCTAGAGGGTTGCGCCGTGAAGCGCACGCACTGGTTGGTGAATGGTGAACATCGCTGTGGGTACTTGATTCGCTCCACCAGCGATCGCCCCTCCCAACGCCACTAAGCAAGAACGTCAACGTCTCCCTAGCCGGCCGCTTGACAAGGACTCATAAGAGTAGTCTGATAGCTCATATCAAATCCGGTTAGATGCGCGCTATTTATTCAAGGATGTGGCAGTACCCAGATGTTGGTAGCCCCCTTGGCAAGGGGGCGGCGAAGCGGGGGATCAAAGGCAGGATGTCCCAACCATGACTATTCAATGCAGCAAGGCGAGAATGGATGTGGGGTGATATCCTGTGTGGTGATAGTCGTAGAGAGGGATCGGGCCCTAGACCCTGAGCATAGACGCAACGATGATCCCCAATGAGGATGCTATGACCGAGTTTCAAACCCCCGAATTTTTGACGCCGGAGGAATGCGCGGCGGTAGACCAAGCGCTGCTGTCATCCCGCGATAAGTTTTCCACCCGAGTGGCCATCTACTCCCTGCGATCGCTGAAGCAGATTGCTCAGGATACCAGCCAGCCCATTGAGCAGATTGCTACGGCTGAAGTGGCGGAATGGGTGCGGCAAGATCGTACCAGCCAGGCAGGTTTGGAGATCGACGCTGGCTTTATTCGGTTTTTCACCCAGCTGGTGCTGTCATCGCTGAAACCCCTACGGCAGCTTGCAGAACAGGAACAGGTGGCGATCGCTGAGCTGCAGCCAGAGCAAATTATTGCTTGGTTTGAGCAGGTGGCTAAGCAACGGATTGCGCAGGAGTCTCCGTAGCATGGTGCCCGATCCCTCCTCCTTCAATCCCTGGCAGCTCAAACCTTGGTGGTGTCAGCCTTGGTCGATTGTGCTCACTGGCACGGGTCTAATCGGCGGCAGTTGGCTGCTGTTCCATCGCTTTTGGCTGACGGGTATAGTAGCCGTTCCCATCGGGGTCTGGATGGGCTTTTTTGTGCTGGTTTGGCCAGGGTTGATGCGTCAATATTTGGCAGAATCTACCGTTCCATCCGAGAGCAGCACTGCCGAGTCCGCCGATTAGCCTAAGCCTGCCACCTGCTCCACATCACCCCGGCGATACATGCGGGTCTGCGATCGCCCTCGTGTTACCAGACGGTGGTTGACCCCAGCCTGGTCGAGACGGCGCTGACCGACTCGGGTGGAACAATTCAGCACGTCGGCCGCCGCCTTGAGGGGGATCCACTGCTGCTGCAATCGCTGGAGAATGGCATCATCGTCGCCATCGAGCAGGTCGGATAATAACCGCTGGGTCAGCATCCAGCAGGCGAGGGTATCGGCTGCGGCCCGGTGCGATCGCCCAACGCTGAATCCAAAGTGGGCGACTAGGTTTGGCAAACTGCGCGAGGGTAGATCGGCCAGCAGCAGGCGAGATAGGGCCACGGTGCAAAGTTGCTCTGATGGGGGGCGATCGAAGCTGTAATCTAGCCGCGCATATTCCGCCTGCAGGAAGGCGTAGTCGAAGTTTAAATTATGGGCGGTGAGTATCCCTTGGTTGAGGGTCGGCCAGTAGTTGGGCAAGACGTCTGCTGTGGTTGGAGCGGCGTCGACCATGGCTTGGGAAATCCCGGTGAAGGCGACAATATTCGCGGGAATAGGAACGCCAGGGTTTAGCAAGCTGGTGCGTTGATCCACCACGCCATCCTCAAGGGTGGCCTGCAAAACTGACAGTTCGGTGATGCGATCGCGCCAGCCAGCCATCCCGGTTGTTTCCACATCCACCACGGTGAACACTTGGGTACTCAACTGGCGATAAAACTGTAAAAGCTCAAGCGATCGCATCATGGTTCTGACCAACATCCACCATAAAAAACACTGGCTGCCATCAACGGACAACCAGTGTCAAAACTATATCAACTCTTGGGTCGAAGGTTTAGCCCCTTCGTCCATCCCTAGACCTCTAGGAACGAGATGGGCTAGAGGGCTCTGAAACGCGGTTGATTTTTGGACGACGAGACTTGGTTTGGGGCACCCGAGAACCACCACCCGATGGACGAGAGGGCCGACGATCGTCGTCTGTCGTTTCTGGCTCGACCCGCATCCACGAGGGACGGGTTTGGTCGTAGGCCATTTGCAGGGCCGCCGCCGCAATCATGCGAGGTTCAAACTCTTCGCTCAGTTGAGACACAATCGGCAAGAAAGACGCCATGCGTTCGCCGGTGAGGGCTTCCTGCACCCGAGCCTTCAGCTTGTCGATATAGCGCGCTTCGATTTCGGCGCGGGTGGGGATCGTGCCCCACTCTAGCTTCTGGCGAATGTGGCGCTCGATGTCTCGCAGTTTGCGCTTGTCGAGGGGATGGACGAGGGAAATAGCGATCCCTTCTTTCCCAGCTCGACCCGTTCGCCCAATTCGGTGAACGTAGCTTTCTAGGCTATCGGGCAAGTCGTAGTTGATCACGTGGGTCAGGTCTTCCACGTGCAAACCACGGGCAGCAATATCGGTTGCCACGACCCAGCGCACCTGCCGTTGACGGAAGCGCAGCAATAGCCGTTCTCGTTGAGACTGGCTAAGGTCGCCGTGGTATTCATCAACGCTGTGACCAGCGGCTTGAAGCTGACGGGTTAGTTCTGCGGCAGCCCGACGGGTGCGCACAAAGATCAGGGCTGATTCTGGATCTTCTAGTTCCAAAATCGGCTGTAGGGCCCGGGCCTTAGTCCAGCCTTTGGGGATCAAGTAGGCAACCTGGTTAATCCGGTTAGGAGCAGCCTTGGGTTGATCGATGGTCACGGTGACGGGCGATCGCAGGAATTTTGCCGATAGCTCGCGGATCACCGGATCCATGGTGGCGGAGAAGAAGGCGGTTTGGCGCTCAGCCGGAGCCTGGTTCAAGATGGTTTCCACATCTTTGATGAAGCCCATGTTGAGCATTTCGTCGGCTTCATCCAACACCAGCCAGTTGAGCTTGTCCAGCTTCAGGTCACCCCGACCCAACAGGTCGAGCACCCGCCCTGGCGTACCCACAACCATCTGCACACCCTTGCGCAGACGGCTGACTTGGCGTTCGACCGATTGCCCACCATACACGGTCAAAATTTGCAGACGGCGATCGGTATTGAAAAGCTGAATCGCTTGGTAGACCTGCAAAGCCAGCTCACGGGTGGGGGTCAACACCAGCGCTTGCAGGGAGCGATCGCCCACGTCGATTTGTTCTAGCATGGGCAGGGCAAAGGCAGCGGTCTTACCGGTACCGGTTTGCGCCCGTCCTACCACATCCCGTCCAGAGAGGAGGTGGGGAATTGCCTGGGCCTGAATCGGCGTCGGCGTTTTGAAATCAAGATGGTCGAGGTGCGCTACACAGGCTTCAGATAGACCTAAGCTTTTGAAAGAAAGAGTCATCGAGTCTCCTTATTAATCGTTTAAACAGAGACACGACTGAGCGCGCCTCTTAACTGCGTCTTGGAATCCGCAATCTGACCATAGAGGTCATATACATCGGCTGACGTGATTTCAACCGGAACCATTGTCCCTAGGCGAGCCGTGCCCTGAACGTAAACCAGCCCGTCTACATCTGCAGAAAAGCGGGGCGATCGCCCAATTAACTCACCGGTCTCAGGATGTTCTTGCTCAATCAATACATCCACAACGTGTCCAACTTCAGCCTGGTTGCGCCGGAGCGAAATCGGCTGCTGAAGCTGCATTAAGCGATCGCGCCGAGCATCCATCACCGCTTGAGGTAATGGATTGGGCAGATCGTAGGCTGGGGTTCCTTCTTCAGGTGAAAAGGTAAACACACCCACGTGATCAAACTCATGGCGCTGAACAAATTGGCAGAGGTGCTCAAAATGTTCATCCGTCTCGCCCGGAAAACCCACAATAAAGGTGGTTCTCAGAACGGCCTCGGGGAGAGCGGCTTTAATCCGCTCAATGATGCGATCGTTCACCTGCCCTTGCCATGGACGGTTCATGGCCCGCAGCACTTCGGGGTGGGAGTGCTGCAAGGGCAAATCTAGGTAGGGCAATACATTGGGGGTATTGCGGATGGCTTCGATTACCTTAGGCGTTAAGCCCGTGGGGTAGGCGTAGTGCATCCGAATCCAAGGTACCTCAACCTCACCCAAGGCCTGCAACAGCTCAGCCAGCTTGGGCTCACCGTAGAGATCCATGCCGTAGTTGGTGGTGATTTGGGAGATGAGGATAATCTCCTGCACCCCTTCGGCGGCAAGCTGGTTGGCTTCTGCCACGATCGACTCAATGGAGCGCGATCGCTGATTGCCCCGTAGATGGGGAATGATGCAGAAGGCGCAGCGGTAGTCACACCCCTCTGCCACCCGCAGGTAGGCCATGCTTTCGGTGGTGGTGCGATAGCGGGGAACCGTTTCATCGGCAATGTAGGTCGGCTCTGACGAGACTTCCTGCACTCGCTCCCCGGCTTCTGCCCGGCGTACCACGTCTACAATTTTGTTGTAATCACCTGTTCCCACCACCGCGACGGCTTCGGGAATTTCATCAAGTAATTCTTGCTGAAAATGCTGGGCCATGCAGCCCGTAATCACAATTTTTTTGTTGGCTTCCGCTAGCTCAACGAGGGTTCGCACCGATTCTTCTCGGGCAGCCTGGATGAAACTACATGTGTTGACAATGACGTAATCTGCGAGGCGCTCATCACTATCAACATGATAACCGGCTTGAACAAGGAGACCCAGCATATGCTCGGTATCTACCCGATTCTTTTCACAGCCTAGATGTGATACAGCGATGGTTGGCGAATTGCCCATAGGGTGCTTCTAAAGTCTGGCTCAAGGAAAATAAAACTGATCAGAGACGTAGGTGTACGACTCTTGAAAACCACGGCAACCTTATGGATTAGGAGGCACGGCTTTCGATCAGTAGGGTTATCAGGACGACTAGCTTACAGTACATGCCTCGATCGCAAGCTGCTCGTCGTTCCTGCCTAAAGCCTGAACCTCATCGCACGGGTGGATTGTAGGCATTTCATCCTAAAATCTGGAGCCCTTCAGCCGCAATCGATTGTGCTGCACTGGGCAGCGATCGCTATAGTAACGCAAAACAGCACAACATAACTACACAATTTAGCCTGAAGTCCCATAGAAAGGTGAAGAAAGGTTGACCATTTGGATTTAGGAAGCCCATGATCGACCGGCGCGGGGAAGACCCATTGCTGCTAAAGTTATTTCTAGGAGCGATCGCCTCCTCTACACCCAATCAAGGCTGATTGTTAGGGCATGATGTCGCCTGACAATGCCGTTCCATAAGCTTCTTGGCGGCAAGTCGATAGAGCATCCACTGACCTTGTATTCAGCGCTAGGGATAGGGCATCGGGGTATTTTTCCCGAGGTGACTGTCCTCCTGACCTACCCTAGACAGTCCTATAATTGGTTGGCTATGGGCCTCTGGTTTGGTAGGGTTACTGTCTAGCCCCTCGCCTAGTTCTAACTCCATGCGATCGCAATCAGATCGCAATCAGGTTGGAGACTAGGTGATTCACCGTTCGGCGACCCCATCCCATGCTCATCCCTAGTTTGTTATCAAGTCCGAGTAGTTCAGACCCGTGGACTTAAAAAAAATCTTCAAAACTGCTAACCCGATTATTGGGGTCATTCACCTTCTGCCCTTGCCGACGTCTCCCCGTTGGGGGGGCAACCTCCAGGCCGTGATTGACCGAGCCGAACAGGAAGCCGCCGCCCTCTCCTCTGGAGGCGTAGACGGTATCATTGTCGAAAACTTTTTTGACGCGCCGTTTACCAAAGAAGCTGTGGATCCAGCGGTGGTCAGCGCCATGAGTTTGGTGGTGCAGCGCCTCAAGCATTTGGTGACCCTACCCATCGGGGTCAATGTGCTGCGCAATGATGCCCAAAGTGCCATGGCGATCGCCACCTGTGTGCGGGCCCAGTTCATTCGGGTGAACGTGCTCACAGGGGTGATGGCTACCGATCAAGGGCTGATTGAGGGACAGGCCCATCAGCTTTTGCGCTACCGCCGAGAGTTGGGCAGTGACGTCAGCATCTTTGCCGATGTGTTGGTAAAACATGCCCGTCCCCTAGGGTCGCCAAATTTGACCACCGCTGTGCAGGAAACCATTGAGCGGGGGCTAGCTGATGGGGTGATTCTCTCCGGCTGGGCCACCGGCAGCCCACCAACCTTAGAAGATCTGGAGCTGGCCAGCGCTGCCGCAGGGGGTACGCCCGTGTTTATTGGCAGCGGTGCGACCTGGGAAAATATTCCTAAGCTGATCCAGGCGGCGGATGGGGTGATTGTCTCCAGTTCCCTGAAGCGGCGGGGACGCATCGAGCAACCCATCGATCCAATTCGGGTGAGCCAGTTTGCGGAAGCCATGCATCGTGGCGTGGCAGACAAGTCTAAGTCAGCAAGTGCCCCGCTCTCCATGAACTCGTCGATCGCGGTGTCTCCCTAAAAACTGGTGGGCTGACCCGTCTTGCCCCCTCATCCCCCAGTTCCTACTGCCACAAGGGTGGAGCAAGAGTATTGACGCTTTCAAAGCCCGTCCTGGCCTAGGCTACTAAGTGCAGACAAAGTACATACAAATCGATTTCTGATAATGGTCTCAAAACCTTATCCTCTAGTCCTCATGAGCCGGTACGTTACGGCTTCGCCTAACAGCATCCTACCAGGCAAGGATTTTAGGACTTGTGGTCACACAACCAGTCTAGAGACCGTCACTTAAACTTGGCCTGTCCGCGATTCTGGGCGTGAAGGGTACACTACTAATGGTTGGTCTTGCAGAAGCGATCGCCATCGCTGGCTGCCCAGATCCTGATCTGCGATCGCAGACTAGTATTGTACAAGTGTTTGTCAAAGGGAGGGTTTATGAGCCGTCGATCTCGCAGAACACCCTGGCTCCATCGTTGGTCGCGGTACATTATCACGGCGATCGCCTGTGTGGGCGCGATCGTGACCGGGTGGTTGACCTATGAAAAATTAACTGGCGGGGCAGCGGCCTGTCCTACGGAGGGCTGTACCCAGGTTCTATCCAGCCCCTACGCCGAGGTGTTTGGCATTCCGCTGACGATCTTTGGGTTCCTGGCCTACGCCAGCATGGGAATCATGGCGATCGCCCCCACCTTGGTGAATCCAGATACCAACAAAGATCTACGCATGAAGTTAGATGACTGGACATGGCCGCTCCTGTTTGTGGGAGCAACCGCCATGACTATCTTCAGCGGTTATTTGATGTATGTCTTGGCGTTTGAGCTGCAAACGGTTTGTGTTTACTGCATCAGCTCCGCTATTTTTAGCCTGAGTTTCCTCATCCTGACCCTGCTAGGACGAGCTTGGGATGACCTAGGCAAGCTGATGTTTATTGGCATTATTGTGGTCATGGTGACCTTGATCGGTACCTTGGGTGTGTATTCTGGCGTGAATGCACCGGCCGCTGATAGCGATATTCCGGGAGAAGCCGGCCCACGGGTGACCACCACCTCGGGGGATGCGGAGCTTGCCCTAGCCGCACACCTCAACAGCATTGGAGCCAAGATGTATGGGGCCTATTGGTGTCCCCATTGCCACGACCAAAAGCAATTGTTTGGTCTGCCCGCCGCTACGGAATTTCCCTACGTGGAATGTGCACCGGATGGACAAAACCCTCAAACGGCTCTCTGTCAGTCGCTATCTGATCAGGTGAGAGGTTTCCCCACCTGGGAGATCAATGGCCAGTATTATCCAGGGACGCGATCGCTTCAGGAGCTGGCTCAGCTTTCTGGCTATAGCGGGCCGACGAATTTCGTCAATTGATCCTCTTTCCCTCCTACAGGTTCTCGATCGGTCTAGACCTTATGGTGTCAGTGCTCCCGCGTTGATACCTATCTCTATTGCTCCTGCGACCTGAGGTCTTGGCGCAGGAGCGCCGCTTAGATCATTCCCACGCTCAGCGTAGGAACGATATCCGGCTCAGCCCGAACAGTATCGGTCATCGCCCAAATCCCAAAGGCGGCTGGAGGTATACGATCCTTGAACTCTTGTTGCCGAGAACGGCGGACTAGCGTTAACCTCAAACTCCCTTGCCCATGCGAGGG
>RECH01000334.1 GCA_007694125.1 Leptolyngbya sp. DLM2.Bin15 | reverse complement strand
GTCCTAGTTCTTGGGCCACCCTGCCCCCAGCCATCAAACACCAAGCCACCAACACGTAAGGTTCAAGTGTTGGTGGCTGGCAGGCTGATTGACGGACAAAACTCCTGCGATCTTGATTCTCACGTAGGTTGGGTTAGCGTCAGCGTAACCCAACGAAATCTAGGCTGGTACTGGGTTTTACGTTGCTCAACCTGGCCTAGGCAAAAAGATTTGTCAGTCAACTAGGGCTTGCAGGACTAGGAGCTCCAGGCTAATTATTCTTCGCCTGGATCATCCACAAAACCAATGCCCGAGAGGGGACGATAGGTATAGTTGTGGCGCGGTGTTTTTTGGATATCTTCCTTGATGCCATCAAGGTCAATGTAGCGATCGGCGACGTTGATGAGACTATCGCTAGTCATCGATCGTAAGCTGACCACCTCCACCCGCACGCCCCGGTAGCTGACAGCATCAACGGCGTAGGCCAAATCCCCATCACCACTCACCAACACAGCGGTGTCGTAGGCTCCCACCAATGCCATCATGTCTACGGCGATTTCCACATCTAGATTGGCTTTCTTAGAACCATCGGGAAGCTGTACCAGATCTTTGGAAATGACGCGATAGCCATTGCGCCGCATCCATAGCAAAAAGCCTTGTTGCTTTTCATTGGTGCGATCGACACCGGTATAAAAGAAGGAGCGCAGCAGGCGAGAACCGGCCGTCAATCGGCAAAGCAGCTTGGTGTAGTCGATTTCAATGCCCAGTTGCAATGCCGCATAAAAAAGGTTGGAACCATCAATAAAAATCGCTACCCGACCCCTATTTTCTAAAACTTGCTCTGGTGTAAATACAGAGTCTTTCTCAATATGATCAAACATTGTTATGCCTCGGGTTTTATGAAGAAGAGCAGAATTGCTCAAGGGTTAATAAAACAGCAGATCTGAAAACTCACGACCAGGATAGGATCCAACGATGCACGCCCTTAAGACGAGGTAGATAGTTCGGGCACAGCTAACTGTTGGAAGATGGGCTGGGGCTCACCGAGGGGTTGTTCGGGAGGCAGGCAGCCCCAAACCGTGTGGAGGGGGAAGGGAGCGATCGCCCCGGCCTCTACCTGGTTGAAGTCAAGGGTATAGCCGAGTTGTTGGTAAACGGCATTGCTGATATCAGGAATGATGGGAGATAGGAGATAGGCCGCTAGCCGAGTCGATTCTAAGACGCTGTAAATGAGTTGATCAACGTCGGCCTGCTTCCCTGCTTTAAACAATGCCCAAGGAGCTTGATCATCAATCAGCTTGTTGCTAGCACGGGTCAACGACAGAACTAGCTCACAAACATGACTGAAACTTAGACGGCTGTAGGCTTGGGACACCTGCTGGGCCAGATCAATCCCCTTTGATTTGAGTGGATGATCCTCAGCGATCGCCCCCACGTCAATGTCTGGAACCTTCCCATCGCAATACTTTTTAGCCATTTTCAGGGTACGATTCAGCAGATTTCCCATATTTTTGGCAAGATCTGCGTTGAGGACATCGACGAAGCGGGTTTCGCTAAAGTCTCCATCTTTACCAAACTCAATAGCCCGCAAAAAGTAGTAGCGAACGGCATCCGATCCGTAGCGGGTCACCAAATCAACGGGATCCAGGGTATTGCCAAGGCTTTTACCCATTTTCTGCCCATCTTTGGTGAGAAATCCATGGCCAAACACCTGACCGGATACAGGCACCCCTGCCGACATCTGCATGGCGGGCCAATAGACGGCATGGAAGCGCAGAATATCTTTGCCAATCAGATGGATATTGATGGGCCACCAGCGCTTCAGGGCATTGTCTAGGGTGGGCTCATCCTCCGGATCCAGCAGGGCAGTGACATACCCCAGCAGAGCGTCAAACCAGACATAGAGGGTGTGCCCTGGATCCGTGGGCACAGGAAACCCCCAATCTAAGTTGACGCGCGAGACGGAGAAGTCTTGCAGCCCTTGCTCTACAAAGCTCAAAACCTCATTGCGCCGACTAACGGGCTGGATGAAGTCAGGGCGATCGCGGTAGAGTGCTTCGAGGGCCGGCTGGTACTTAGACAGCCGGAAGAAATAGTTAGACTCGTCCCGCCATTCGGCTTGACGGTTGGTGTGAATGGGGCAATAGTGATCGTCTAAAAGGTCTCGCTCCTCCTTAAACTCCTCACAGGAGACGCAGTACCACCCTTGCTGCTGCCCCAGGTAGATATCTCCATTATCCCAAACCCGTTGGAAAAATTCCCGCACAATAGCTTCATGGCGAGGCGCAGTGGTGCGGCTGAAGCGATCGTAGTGGATATTCAACTGTTTCCAGAGCCGATCAAACCCAGCCGCTACCTGGTCGCAATGATCCTGGGGCGATCGCCCTGCCGCCTCCGCCGTGCGCTGAATTTTTTGCCCATGTTCATCCGTCCCCGTAATCATTAATACGGGTCGCCCCTGCAATCGATAAAACCGGGCGATCGCGTCTGCCGCCATCGTCGTATAGGCGCTACCAATGTGAGGCAAATCGTTTACATAATAAAGCGGTGTTGTAATTGAGAAGACTTCTGTATTTGAAAATGTAGAATCCATTGAGTCGTTAGAGTTTTAAAAATACTATTGCACTAGAATTCAATCATACTTGAGGTTCTTATAATTGCGTCTTTAGCCTGATATTTTCCAGGAACAACGCGGAACGCATTCAGTAAAATCTCTGAATACTCTGATTGATTTAGGGCTTGACCTAAGCTGGGTAGCTGTGCAAGACATCAAGCATCTATAGAAACCCTGAGGAGGTCACCAAAACTCACTGCGCGGGGGATTAAACCTTTCAGGGTGTCACAGAAAATAATGAGAGAGAGGACTTGAGACTAGTTACATTGAGCTTAGAGAAGACCTCAGACGGGTGAACCAGGGTAGTTTTGCTCGTAGGGTTATTGAACCTGAATCTCCGTCAATATTTAAGGGGGATTCATGGTTTGCCTATGCCATGGAATGAAGTTGTCCTAAGGCGATCAAGGGATCTTATAGCCTCAAAACAACCGCTTCAGCAGCATTGAGTAGAGGGATTGACAGAACAGCAACGGGTCAAGAATTGATGACGTATTGGCACTATGTTTAGTGTGCAGCACAGTTGCAAAAAATCGATAAGTTTTAACAGTTTCTACAGACATGGACGTCTATCCTGAGACTGATTAGAGAACTCTATCATTGTCATTGAATAGTCCTATCATAATCATCGATGCTGATTGGACGCCGGATTGACGGACAACGTTCACGCCAAAGGGTTGAAACCACGGCTACACAGTCCAAGCTGGGTGACGGACACTTCTGTTCGCCAGATTCTCGAAAGCCCTCACCCTAGGCTTCTGGGAAGGGTTGGGGTGAGGGGTGTGTGTCCGTCCACCAGTCCTCAACGCCATCGGGCATGATCTCCATCCATGCCATCGACGCAGGAGTCCCGACGCACCGCTGATGATCCCCTAGGGTAGGGGTGTGAAATCATACCCATAGCCAGACTGGGATCCAGGCTGCACCACCACGAGCTGTGCCGCTCGGTTGCGATCGCCCGATGGCAGAAACTGAATCGTCCCAGATGCGCCATTCACCGAAAAGTTGGGCGTATTGATTGCTTGATGGATACCTGAGCGGCTTGGGTTTTGGGCGATCGCTGCAATAAAAACCTGAGCTGCATCGTAGGTCATGGCAGACCGCCAGCTCACATCTCCCCCCCAGAGTTGACGGGCCGCTTGGGGAAAGGTCGCCGATGGGTCAGCATCCCGATGCCACGGAGCTGCCACTACCATCCCCATAGCATTGGTCTGTCCCGTTTGCAGCAGTTCCGCCGTAAACAAGCTGTCTCCACCCAAGAGCTGCAAGCGCTGGCGATTGGCAGCAATCACCTGTAGGGCTTGGGGGCGAGTTGGGGTATTGGTCGCCAACATCAAAACCTGGGTGCCTTGCTGAATGGCTTGCTCCACGGCAGCATTGGCATCAAACCCCGAGCTGACATCAACTTCAGCGGTGATTTGCCCGCCCCCCGAGAACACAGCCGATGTAAAGGCATCCTTGAGCGAACTGCTGTAGTCGCTGCTGGAGTCGTAGAACACCGCCGCCTGCTGAAGATTTTCATCTAGCATATAGCGGGCCAAACTGTCGGCGGTGAAGCGATCGCTCTGGACGGTGCGAAAGACGTAATCGCCTAGTCCTGAAATGCGGACGGAGGTGCTGGTGGGGGAAATCACCGGTAGATTTTGCTGTTGATACACCTCGCCGGCAGCCAGGGTAGCATCACTGCTGAAGTGACCAATAACGCCGAGGATATCCGACTGACCCGCCAAGGTTTGGGCCAGTTGAGCCGCCGTTTCTGGGCTATTGCCATCATCTGCAATAATCACCTTGAGGGGCGTGCCTTGAATGCCGCCAGCTTGGTTGACCTCGTTTTGCGCTTGGGCGATCCCCCGCAGCAGTTCTTCTGTAGAATCAGTGGCGCTGCTGGCAGGCACCGCGATCGCCACGGTATAGGCAGGGCGATCGGCAATCCGGGCATTGTTCAAGTAGATCAACGCTTCGGGATCATTGCGGTTGGCGGCAATGGCGGCTTCCAGTTGCTGCACGGCTTCACTGTAGTTGCCAGCAGCGATCGCTTGGATGCCGGCTTGCTTCTGAGGCGAGACATTGCTAGAGACCAGCAGGCGATCGCCTTGGCTGAGTTGTCCACCGGTAGCGGGCGATGAACCAGGAGCAGCAGGATCGCTAGAGCCAGGAGTTGTACTAGTTGCCGCCGGGCGATCGTCTCCCAGCAACCCCAAATTCCCCACCAGCCAATAGACACCAAAGCCAAGAGCTGCCAGGGTAATCAACAGCGACAGAATCAGAATGGGAGCTTCATTTTTCTGGGACATACTATACCGCCTTGAACGCTTGAACCAATCTCTTCCCCTAGCCTAGCCGCTTGTTGGCGATCGCAGACAGAGGAGATATCTGGATAGCTGATTGGGATCATGCAGCGGGCGTCAAGAGCAGCGAGCTATCGAGATGCAACAAACACGGCAATGCGATCGAACCCAGTTTTCAAGGTAGCTAGGTCTGTGGCATAGGAGATGCGTACGTGGTCATCGGCACCGAAGGCACCCCCCGGAATTACCGCCACTTGTTGTTCCTCCAGCAACTGATCGCAAAATTCCAGAGACGTTAATCCAGTTTTACTAATATTCAGAAAACTATAGAAAGCACCGTTGGGCGTTGGGCAAGAGAGACCAGGAATCGACGCGATCGCATCTAGCAAAAATCGGCGGCGTTCGGTAAAAGCGCTGACCATCTCCTGCACGCAGTCTTGAGGGCCCTCACAGGCAGCGATCGCTCCATATTGGGCAAAGGTGCAAACATTAGAGGTGCTGTGCCCTTGAATGGTGGCAGCGGTTTTAATTAACTCAGCCGGCCCGGCCAGGAAGCCAATCCGCCAGCCGGTCATCGCATAGGCCTTGGCAAAGCCGCTGCTGATGATGGTGCGGCTAAAGGCCGCCGGACTGACCGCGCCAATACTCAAATGGGTTGCGCCATCGTACAGAATTTTGCTATAGATTTCATCCGACACCACCCAGAGATCATGGTCGTCCACCACCTGGGCCAAGGCGCGAATTTCCTCCGGTGTATAGACCATGCCCGTGGGATTGGCAGGGGAGTTGAGCACAAACAGCTTCGTGCGCGGCGTGATCGCCTGCTTGAGAGCCTCAGGGGTGATGCGCAGCCCCGTGCTGGTATCCGTGGGGACAATCACCGGCGTACCACCGGCCAGCTTCACCATTTCTGGATAGCTCACCCAGTAGGGCGCAGGAATGATCACCTCATCCCCCTCTTGGATCATCGCCAGCATTAGGTTGAACAGGGAATGCTTGCCGCCGTTGGTGACGATAATATTTTCGGGCCCATAGCAAAGATCATCATCCTGCTGCAGCCGGGCAGCGATCGCTTCCCGGAGTTGTGGTTCACCTGCAGATGGGCCATAGCGGGTCTTGCCTTGGTCGAGAGCTTGCTTAGCTGCTTCGCGAATATGAATCGGTGTATCAAAGTCGGGTTCGCCTGCCGTAAAGCTACAGACATCCACCCCATCAGCTTTCATGGCCTTCGCCTTTGCCGTAATGGCTAGGGTCACAGAGGGCTGAACGCTTCCGACTCGTGCTGCAAATTCCATGATGCAAAAAATCCTGTCTCTTTAACCAGCCGTTGATGAAGATTCGCGGTGAAAAGCGCTAGCCCGTCATCAACCAGCACCTAACGTCCTGAGGCTAAGCGATGAATAGGCAACTCAGACGACCCTCAAGGCATGTCCCCATAAGTTTTACGATACTACGTCACTGGAGAGACTCTACTGCTAGAGTTTCAGGAGATGTTCATATTTCGCAAGATGTTTCTCGCGCCGTCCACCCCTCTCAGACAGGGTGTACCTCATCTTGGGTAGAGCTTTGGGTAGAGCTAAAGAGATTGCGAAGTATCGTTGGATTGCCCGCATTTAAGCGTATGTGTAGTGTCAGCAACATGGTTCCAGATGCAGCGTCTTGAATACTAGGACTAGACATCCTAGGACTAGTACTCTGAGGCGGAAGTCACCAGCTTAGTTGCTAAGGTGGGAACCCTTGAGTGTCCTGGAAGTCCTTTTCGTTGTTCTGTCTTCGTTCTGCTATCTTGCGGTACTAGTCATCCCACTAGACATCTAGCATAAGATGCAGTGATGCTAGAAACTCAGCTATCATCCTCTACATCCATGCGATCGCTCCACGGGATTACCTTTGCTGATTATTGACTGTTTTTTGTGTTAACGGCATCTTTCAACTGCATCGTTCATGAATCCAAAGCTTCAATCGCTATTGTCTACCCAGGTTTCTCGGCGTACGGTGCTCAAACTAGCGGGCGTGAGTACTTTAGGGGGAGCCCTGGGCTATTCTCGGTTTTCTAAGCCCCAGCCTTCCACCTATCAAAAAGATGCGATCGCCCTGCCGACTCACCTCAGCCAGCCTCGACGAGCCGTCGTCGTCGGGGGCGGCTTAGCGGGCTTGGCAGCAGCCTACGAACTCAGCCAACGCGGGGTTGAGGTAACGTTGCTGGAAAAATCACCCCAGTTGGGCGGCAAAATCGCCAGTTGGGATATTGAAGTCGGTGGGGAGCCCCTACGTATGGAGCACGGCTTCCACGGCTTCTTCCCCCAGTACTACAACTTGTGGAGCTTAGTGGATGAGCTAGAAGCCCAGGAAAACTTCACCTCCCTGCCGTTCTACGCCGTCGTCTACAAAGGCGATAAGCAAGCCTATGCGCCAGAACGTTTCCGACCAAGCAGTTCAGCTTTTCCCTGGAACATCGTCGATCTAGCGATCGCGTCCGATAACCGGTTGAACTGGGGTCTGAACCTGCTGAAGTTTTCCCATTGGCAGGTGTTTCGCGAAATTACCGGCTTCCATCCCCAGCGCAGCTATGGCCGCTTGGATAACATGTCGGTGACCGAGTGGGTGAAGAATGACTTTCCCCAAGGTCTCTATGACCTGTACTTTTTACCCTTTGCCAAATCCAGCCTCAATGCCCCGGATGTTTTAAGTGCGGGAGAACTGATGCAGTTTTTCCACTTTTACTTCTTTGGCAATCCTGAGGGGCTCGCCTTTCGCGGCACCCGCCAGGATATGGGCCGCAGCTTAGTCGATCCAATTGTGGCGGCGATTCAGCGTAAGGGCGGCAAGGTGCTCACCGGCGTCTCGGTCACCCAGGTGAACTGGGCCGATAGCCAAGTTGCCTCTGTAGACTATGTGGACGGTACCGTCACCTCTCCGGCTCCCTTCTGGGTGGCCAAAAATGACGTGATTCCCACCGAAGGCGCAACCCAGTTCTACGGCGCAGGCGATCGCGTCTATGCGACCCAAGACCACACCGAAGCCCTATCCCTCACCTGCACCCATCAAGGCTGTACCGTGCAGCCTGCAGCCAATGGCGAATTTCACTGCCCCTGCCACGGTGCTGTCTACGATGCCCAAGGGCGCGTGGTCAGCGGCCCCGCCCGCCGTGATCTAGACCGCTATCAGGTCGTGCAAACCGAGGGCGATCGCATCCAGCTCGCCAGCGCTAATCCAACGCCCAGCCTGGCCCAAACCCTAGATGCCGACTACTTTGTCTTCGCCACCGACGTGCCCGGCGTTCGTTACCTGTTGGATCAATCCCAGGGAGACGTCCATCCCCAGATCCAAGAGCAAATTGGTCAATTAGCGATCGCTGATCCCTTTGCTGTGGCGCGGTTCTGGTTTGACCAAGACTTTGACTGGGAGTTCAGCGACTTCACCTCCCTATCGGGCTATCGCCTCACCGATAGCATCACCCTCTACCATCGCATTCAGGACGACTATATCGAGTGGGCCAAGAAAACCGGCGGCAGTGTTGTGGAACTCCATGCCTACTGCTACAAAGAACGAGACTTCCCCACCCAGCAAGCCATCCTCACCACCTTTGAGGAAGAACTCTACGACATTGTTCCCGCCCTCAAAGACGCTTCTATGCTGCATCGAGAACTGGTTAACCAGAAAAACTTCTCCGGCTTCCCCCCCGGCAGCTACCCCAACCGTCCCGAAACCCAGTCCCTTGCCCCCAACCTCCTCTTTGCTGGCGACTGGGTGAAAATGCCCTTCCCCTGCGGCTTGATGGAGCGGGCGGTGAGTAGCGGTCTGCTGGCTGCCAATGCCGTCCTTCACCAAGAAGGTCTGCAGCGTCGCACCTTGCTCACGGTGCGGCCTCAAGGCGTATTCTCCATCCTCGCTTAACGCTGGCTCCCGGTTTATTGGTCAACCTGGGAGATGTTAGGGGGAGATGCCGAGGTGTTGCGTCCTCTACCAACGTTGGTCGTTCCGCAAGCTCCTGAACCTCCTCCTAAATTTCCCCACGAGGAACCTAAAAAACCATCCCCTTCCCCTTGCATTTGGTACTCACTGCGATGACCCAAACCTTTAGCGATTCTGTTGAATCTCCTGCCTCTCAGCCCGGATCCTTGGACGTGCGCCAAGCTGGCATCAATCCCAACCATTGGTATGTTGCGGCGCGCAGTGATGAAGTAACGACCACGCCCCGAGGGGTGACGATCTGGGGAGAGGCGATCGCCCTGTATCGAGACAGTCACGGCCAGGTGCAGGCCCTAGCCGATCGCTGCCCCCATCGCTTTGTCAAACTCAGTGAGGGGCAGGTGGTGGGCGATGAGCTGGAATGTGCCTACCATGGCTGGCGGATTGCTGGCGATGGGCATTGTGCGGCAGTGCCCTACCTAGCCAAAGATCAGCGGCTGCCCTCCTGTCGAGTCCGGCTCTACCCGGTGCGAGAGCAGGATGGTTTTATTTGGGTCTTTCCAGGCGAGGCGGCCCTAGCCGAGCAGATCAGTCCCCTCAGCATTCCCGAGTGGGAGCATCTCAACTACATCGCCACCGTCTCGATCATCGACTGTCAGGCCCACTATTCCTACCTGATCGAAAACCTCATGGACATGTACCATGGGCATCTCCATGCCGATTACCAAGCCTGGACTGAGGCCAAACTGCAAGCCCTAGAGGAAACAAGCGATCGCGTCGATGTTCACTACGAAGCCCAAAGCTACTACCGCATTGACAAGATTTGGTCGATTTCCCAGCTCTTCTTTCCCAGCCTGCGGCGATTGCACCCCGAGCCCTTAGACGTCAGCTATGTGTATCCCAACTGGGTCTCAACCCTCGGGCAAGACTTCAAAATTTACTGCCTCTTCTGCCCCATCGGCCCCACCCACACCCGCGCGTACCTAATCCACTTCACCTCCCTTCAAGCCTTCTGGCGACTGCATAAACTACCGATCGCCTTCCGTCGGTTCTTGAAACAGCGCCTCTTTGGGGCGGCCCAATCGCTCCTAGACGGCTTAGTGCGCCAAGATGTGGTGATGATTGAGCAAGAGCAGCAGGCCTACCTAGCCAACCCCCAGGCCCGCCCCCATGAATTAAACCGCGCCTTGGTGAGTGTGCAGCGCCTGATTCGAGAGCAACATCAGCGATCGCTCACGATGCCCTAGGATTCGGCACTTCCCTGGGCAAGGGCTTGACGAATCGCCTGCTGTACCTGCTCCATGGCTTGGTGTCCATCAATCTTCAGCAGTCGCTTACGGTAGCCGTAGTAGTCCAAAATTGGCACCGTGCGTTCTTGGATCAGCTCTAGGCGACGATGCACCACATCCGGCTGATCATCCGATCGCGATCGCTCCAAGGATCGCTCCACCAACACCGCATTCGGCACCTCTAGCCAGATAGCCCAGTCAATGCGCTGCTCTAAAGAGTCCAGCAAAAAGTCCAGTTCCTCCGCCTGAAACGCCGTCAGCGGATAGCCGTCCAGCAACCACCCCTGCTGACTATCGGGCTGCTGTAATCGCTGGCGAATCAGCTCAATCATGATCTTATCGGGGACAAATTCCCCCTGCGCCACATAAGCCTGCACCTGTTTCCCGAGGTCACTATGGGCAGCGATCGCCTCCCGTAAAATCGTCCCCGTAGAAATATGGGGAATGCCTAAAAATTCGCATAGCTGACTGGCCTGCGTGCCCTTGCCGGCTCCGGGCCCACCCAGAATAATTAATTTCACACTGACTCCTACGCCCTTATAAACGGACAGCACAATAGCCCTTGACCCATAAGGCTCTATTGCCTAGCGTAGCGCTAAGGGCGATCGCCGGTCGAGAGGAGATGCCCCTACCGATACTTACCTCTATCTACCTCTATCCAGCGTCAACCGTTGCTATCGGGATTCTAGACTGGCCTGAAACCCATAGCTGATCAGCAGATCGACCAACTCTTGCGCATTGGCGCGATCGCTGAACGCCCCTGCCTGCATCATCGTCTGACCATTGACCACCGTGGAAAACGCGCCCGGTACCAACGACTGAATCCGGGTGCGGGTTGCCGCCTGACTTGCCTCCACAAGAACGCGGTATTGAGCCCTCGATGAACCAGACGACACAGCGGCATAGGACGTACCGCCAGCCACAGGCACCCGCGCCAGACCGCCCACATTGCCAACAGGAATGTCCATACTAGGAACGGGTAACACATCCGACGACCGCGTCGGAGCAGCAGCTTGGCTAGGGGCGGCTGACTGAACAGGCGGCGGCGACACTGGAATATTAATCGGTGCTTGCTGAGGTCTTGGGTTTAGCGATCCTGGCGAAACTGTCCAACTAGGATCTTGACGGCTCTCCAAGCTGGAAACGGCGGCCCCCGATTGCGGCAGGATCACCGGAATTTCAACCGCATCCTCTGCAGTTTCCTCTAGCTGGTAGCCAATGGTAGAGCCCTGTCTACTCAGGATGCCATTGAGTTGAACAGAGGGACTATCCCAGTTAGATGGTTCCACCGCAGCGGGCGGAGATTGCACGGGAATGGCGATCGCTGCCGGTTCTGGTGCAGCCGTGGGTCTCGCTGGAGTAGCCACGGGAGGAATAGAGGTGGCGATGGAGTGATTGGGCTCCACGCGGGGCAGGGGTGAAGTTGTCTCCACAGGACGAGCGGCGGGAGGAGGGGCTGGCTGCACAGGCACCGATGGCATAGAAGGGGGTGCCGCTGCTTGACTAGCTGTCTGGCTAGCTGGAGTCGTCACCGGAGTTGGATCTGCAGCTCTGGGTGCTGCCACCATGCGATTATTTTGCAACGTAGGCTGGCTGGCTTGGGCGACGTGCATCGACTGGGCAGGCGATAGGCTGTTGTTCATCACGAGCGGCGTCCCGTCTGCCACCCAAACGCTGTAGCCATCGGTCTGAGGCTGGGTCACGCTCACCCCCACCAAGGCCGCCTGTTCCGACAGAATGACGGTAGCCGCTGGGCGATCGCCTCCGGTTGCCGACCCTTGGGCCGATCCTTGAATGACAATGCCTTGACCATAGAGCCCAGGATTGCCTTGCAGCGTAATCTGGCGATTGACCTCTAGGGGAAAGGTTTCACCACTGTCGGCGCTGTAGACCCCCGGCGCTAGCATAATCACGCTATTAGACTCAGCCAATTCCAGGGCGCGGGTGATGGTGCGCAGAGGCGATCGCCCGCTCAAACCATCCTGACTATCCCGCCCTAGGCGAGGATCCACGAAGAGGAGATGGGTGCTGGCTGGGGACGAAGCTTGCGCTAGGGTCACAGGAGCAGTTTCTGGCAAGGGTTGAGCGATCGCCCCTCCAGAACTCAACAAACCAGCCGCGATCGGCAGGAGAGCCCAGCGAAGATGCTGCGGAATAGGTCGTCGGGGTCGAGGCGAGGCAGACGACGACACCATCCATAGGGCGGTAGAGCAACGGCGCAAACGAGTAGACAACATAGCAGTTCTAGGAGCAACAGAACGATGACACCAAAGGATGCACAATTGTAGTAGCGCTCCGCAAGAATGGCACCTGGTTGATCAGCAAACTAGTATTGCAAG
>RECH01000274.1 GCA_007694125.1 Leptolyngbya sp. DLM2.Bin15 | reverse complement strand
GTGGCGATCGCTCCTAGGGTGGCCTGCACCGATCGCACATAGTCTTGGGGCGCAAGCACCATGAGCATACCCCGCATCCCGGCCGAGACAGCGATCGCGGCGTGATCGACTAAACTGCTATCGCCGTAGACCGGGTAGGCCTTCTTGCAGGCCAGGGCCGTCACCCCACCGCGAATATAGCCGGTCAGAGCCTGCACCTCTTTGAGGGGAACGGGCTGCACCTTGCGATCGCCGCTGAGTTTGGCCAGGGCTTTGAGATCGAGCTGGCGGTGGGAGGGAATGACTGCCAGGCAGACGCCGGTTTGATCCCCGCGAACGACTAGGGTTTTAAACACCTGCTGGGGCGGTAGACCAATGCCGGCGGCAGCTTTCTCGGCATCTAGGTCAGCGGGATCATAGTCGTAGGTGCGTAGCTCGTAGGGGATGCCGAGGCGATCGAGGGATCGAGCAGCATTGGTTTTTTGAACCATGGGCAGCCCCTCAAGATGGCCAACCGGCTTCGGCTTGCTGCAACACGTAGGCCGCAACGTCGTAGATCTCCTGACTGGATAGGCGATCGCCATAGCCAGACATGGGCATTTTGCCTTGGGTCACAATCGTAGCGATCGCTTCTAGATCATCCATGTGATAGCGCTGCAGAGCCCGCTGCTTAAGGGACTTTCCCCGACGGATAATATTGCCCCCCTGGGCATGGCATCCGGCACAGTTGGCGGCAAAAACCACGGCCCCTCGATCGGGATTAGGGCTGCTGTCTGTTTGGGCCCAGACGGGGCTAACTCCCATACCCAGGATCAAGAGTCCACTGATCAAGAGAGCGATCGCCCAGGGTAACGAATATCGCTTGCTCCACGGAGTGATGGCTCTGATCCCCGGAAACCGGTCGTTTTTCTGGAGGGCTACGATGCCAGGTGTTGTCTGCGTTTCAAACATGGTGGGTTCTATGGCCCTAAGAGAACTTTATGGTGTGATTAATATCACAGCTATGACTGATCTTCATCAATCTAAAGACCTTGTAAACCTTGGATAGTGTAGATAGCTACACCCCAATTCATGTTGTCTCTAGCTGTACCTATCGTAATGATCGATCGTCTTGTTACGTCTGCCTTTCAAACAGGGTGCCTCAGCGTAGAGTCTGAAGCATTGATTCGCCAGGTGTTAACGGCGCGTACCTACCGCGTTTCTGATCTAGAGCGGCTGCAACAGCTTAAAGATGCAATTCAGTCTGGGCAGGTAAAACGAGAGGCTACTGGGCGGTTTGAGCGAATTTTAGAAGTTTGTCGGTAGGCTGGACGGATCGTGCCACAACGCATCACTGGGAGCGATCGCCTTCGATATAGTTCTAAGTAGGTAGACTTCATTCAATGCAGCTATGCCGGGTTTCGGCTCCGCTCAACCCTCTTCTCCTAGGGACTTGCCGGGTTTCGACTCCGCTCAACCCTCTTCTCATCAGACTTTGAGTAACATTACGCGCCGGGTTTCGACTCTGCTCAACCCTCTTCTCCTAGGGATTGGAGCCAACAGTTACGTCTTTCTACTGAATGCAGTCTTCGATCTAGGTTCAACACAGGTTTACGACAGCTACACATTTGCTCTATCCCAAGCGATACATGGGATAGGTGTTGATAGGTTAGGTGCAGGATCACCAACCCTTAGGAATCTTCGAGCTGCTTGACCGATACATCAATAGCATCTACATCCACCGTTCCTGGCGGCGTCAGTCGCTGAAACATTTTATTTTCTACCACCAGCGGTTCTCCGCAGTTTGGGCAAGCCAACTGCATGTTGTTGAACCCAGCCAAGGAACTGCTACATACGGGACATTGCCCTTCCACCAAGTTGCGCTTGAGCCACCAGCGAAACCCCAGCACGGCCACAATCGGCGCAAGGATCAGCAATCCTAGGAAGATGAAGAACGACTTCACTAACCACCCTAGACCAATGATGCCCAGAAACCAGATGATGGCAAAGGTTGTGATCCAAAATCTGAGGCCAGCTAGGTTCACTTGCAGATTGCTAAAGCTACTTTGCTTCACGGGGGATTCTCCTGCACGATAAGCAGTTCTAGTCCGAGGTTTCGCCAACTACCGAGGACGACGTGCTCAAACGGACTGCGGTGATCTAACCTTAGTCTACGAAATTCGGCCCTTCTTGTCGCAAGGCATGAAGGACGGATGCCCGCCCTTGCCTGAGGGGCAAGGATGGGCAACGGTTTGGGTCAACAGTGGGGCTGTAACAATGGGTTACAGGATGCGACGCTTACGACT
This sequence comes from Leptolyngbya sp. DLM2.Bin15, assembly GCA_007694125.1. Lineage (GTDB taxonomy): Bacteria > Cyanobacteriota > Cyanobacteriia > RECH01 > RECH01 > RECH01. The sequence goes on along the minus strand of RECH01000274.1, from coordinate 10,214 downwards.
CGTTGGTCACGCGCACCGAAAGACGCAGGGTGCCGGTTGTGGATGCGGGCGATCGCCAACCCCGTAGATGATTGCGCACTTGTTGAATGAAGCTTAGGTCGTCTAAGGTCGAGGCTTGGTCATCTAGCAAGACCTGCTGCACGCTGCCGTTCACCAATCGCAGTTCTATCAGTAGGATCCCTGAGGGGCGATCGCTGATGTAAAGATTCTGTAAATACTGATCTAGGTTGGTGTAGATGTCATCGCTGTTGGTCAGGGCAACGCCATCAAGGGTGAGCTCGATGATCTCCAAGCGATGTTCATCATCGATATCGTCCAAAACATCCTCAAGCTCAAAAGAGGGCATGGACTGAGGGATCGATCTGGTGGGTTGTCTACTCCCAGCAGTGCTGGTGGGGAAGGGGGCTGCTAAGGAAGGCGGTGGTGCTGAGAAAGAGCCAATCATGAGATCGTGGAGGTCAGTGCTATCGAAGTCAAAGTCAGGGCCAAAAATGCCTTCATGTCTGACGCCATCGGGTAACTCCACCGGCACTTCGACGGTGCGGCGGGTGCCATCGGGGTCAACGCGTACTTCTTCAGTGACGGCGACAAAGGCGGTGTATTGCGAGAGCAGCCGGTAGGCCAGAGCCGTTTGGGTGACGGCGTTGACGCCCTCCACGGTTTCCATGGCATAGAGCTGGTTCATCAAGTCTTTGATCCGTGCCCGTCCCCAGAGTTGGGCGATCGCTCCCTGGGATGGCCTGCTCTCGAAATTAACCGCTAGGGTTTCGTCAAAGGGCACGCCCCCCGCTGCCGTGCCGCGAATGCGCAGCACACCGGATTGTCCGTCAGTCTTCCGCCCAAAGATCACCAGGGGCTGTTCGGCAAATAGGTCAGGAATGGCGGATGGATAGATCTCCGGGGCGTCGCCTTCGCCCTCCCAGGTCACCTCAATGGCGGTGAGGACGGGATTGTTGATCTGACGGAAGAAGCGATCGGCAACCTCTCCGGAGGGTTCATCGTGACGAATCACTTGGGAGGTACCGCGTCCGGCCTCGGCTAGGCGATCTAAGAGGAAGCGATTCACTGAACTGCCGACGCCAAAGCTGTAGAGTCGGTTGCCTGGCGCGAGGCGTTGCTGCACTTCGGCAATAATCTCAGCGTCGTTGCCAATATAGCCATCGGTTAACAGCACCACGCTGCGCAGCCGGCCTTCGGGGGCAGGGGGGAAGTCGAGCACCGCTCGGATGCCGTTCAATAGTTCGGTGCCGCCATTGGCGGTGAGTTGATCCACGTAGGCGATCGCTCGCCGACGGTTTTCGGGGGTATTGGGCAGGGGCGTGGCGGAAAGCTGCTCGGTGGTGGTGGCAAAGTCGATGATCGTAAAGGTGTCGTTGGGATTGAGGCCATTAATCATGCGGCGCATGAGTTCCTGGGACTTCAGGAGGGGATCGCCCATCTGGGAGCCGGAGGTATCCATCAAAAACACCACATCTTTGGGCACGATGGCGGTGCTGGGATAGTCGATGGCGGGGATCAGGTAGGCCGCAAAGTGACCGCCTTCTTCGTGACGCTGGGTGAGGACGGTGGCTTGGGGGCGATCGCTCATCACCTGGTAGCGCAGGATCAAGTCTTTATTGGGAATCGTGTCTGCGGCATCGAGCTGCACATGAACGTCTCGACCGCGAGACGTGGTCTGGATGGTGTGAGACGGAGAGGTGATATTGGTAATGGGCACCCCAGCATCTAGGTTAACGGTGACCTGAATATCGTGACCCGATCGCTGATCCGGGGGAATCACCGGTGGCGTAATCCGCGTCGCATCGGGAACTTGGGGCGTATTGCCGGTGACGGTGGCTGGGCCTGGAATGTAGCGTGGCCCGACCACCATGGGAAAGACAAATTCGTAATGGGCACCCTCGAAGGTCAAGCTTTCGGTGTAGCGAATGGTGACGTCGATCTGTTCACCGGGAAGGATATTGGCTAGAGATTGGGTGAAAACATTGGCGCGCTCTTGCTCCAAGAGCCCGGCTGTCCGTCCTTCGTCGATCGCCTGTTGATAAATCGCCTGGGCTTCTTCCCGAGGTTTAATCTCGCCACGAATGATGCGATCGCCAATGCGGATCTCCATATCATCTACCGCTGCTTCATCGGGCAACGGGAAGACATAGATGGCTTCCAGGGGATCCTCAAACGGATTTTCAAAGGTTTGGGTCACCTCCACCCGCGCCACGTTGCCGCTGACCTGGGCCTGCACATCGGTGTGGATGAGGGGAAAAACCTGGGAGCCCCCCTCGTTTTGCACATAGAGCCCACCAAGGACGGAAGTATCGGGGTTAGCCATACGGGGTTCTCCTGGGGTTGAACGAACGGCGGGAGCCGTCTGGGCGGTGACAAGATTGCCACCATGACGAACTAGGCCCACCAGCCCCAAAACAGCGACCGTGGGCAGCAAATACATGAACTTCATAGATCTAAACTCCAGAGCAATAGGCGATCGCTCTCCCCTCGCCCCCCTCGGTGATCAGGGTTGGCGACAGCTTGCGAGCAACCGACTATGGACTAGCGCCCTTCAGCATCGGAGCGATCGCTTCCAGCATGGCACCCCGATCCGACTGGGCGGGATCGGTTACCAAAACGGAAACCACTGGTTAGCTCTACACCTAGACCCGGCCATCTTCCGACCGCAACCCTAGGGATTAAAATACGCTTTGTAAATAGCATGGGCGATGGGCATGGCGCTCACCGATCCATAGCCGCCATTTTCCACAATGGCAGCGATCGCAATCTGGGGATCCTGGGCCGGGCCAAAGCCAACGAAGAGCGAGTGGGACGTTTGTCCTAAAACTTCAGACGTGCCTGTTTTGCCCCCGGTGAGGGGAATGCTGCCATCGTTCAACCCCTGGGCGGTACCCTGCTGCACCGTGGTGATTAGTCCGTCCCGAATGACAGCGATCGCGGCGGGATCGATCCCCGTGGGCACTGGCTGCATCTCGGGCAACCCTGTTTGATGCATCACCAAATGGGGGATCACTCGATTTCCACCATTGGCGATGGTGGCGGTCATCACGGCCATTTCCAGCGGCGTCACCTGCACCACCCCCTGACCAATGGCCATACTCACCGTATCGCCCGTATACCAAGGTTCGCCGTAGAGTTCTACCTTTTCTTCCGGGGTGGGGATCAACCCATGATTGCCACCTTCTAGCCCCAGGGTCGGCGTGGTACCAATGCCCATCATGGCTCCCCAATGGGCGATCGCTTCGGGCCCTGCCGCCATCCCCACTTGATAGAAAAAGGTGTTGCTGCTCACGGCCAGTGCATCACGAAAACCAATGGGCCCATAGCCTTGGTTACTGTGTTCCCAGAACTGGGTACCACCAACGCTGATAAAGGCCGAGGTATTGAGGATAGAGCCCGGTGTAAACTTACCCGACTGCATCCCCGCCACCGCCGTCACAATCTTAAAGGTGCTGCCGGGCGGATAACCCTGGAGGGCACGATTGAGAAATGGCTGGCTTTCGCCCTGAAGCTGCTGCCATTCGGCATCGGTCACCCGGCGGGTAAAGATATTGGGATCAAAGGAAGGACCACTCACCAAGACCAAGACCTCACCCGTTTTCACATCCAACGCCACCACCGCACCCCGTCGGTTATTGAGCGTCTGCTCGGCCACTTGCTGTAGCTTGAGATCAATGGTGAGGTTGATAGATTCACCAGATACAGAGGGTTCATTGCCAAGAATACGCCGTTCCTGACCATTGGCATCCACTTCAACGAGTCGGTTGCCCCAATGCCCTTCTAAGAGAGGGTTCATCAATCGTTCGATCCCCATTTGCCCTACGATCATGCCGCTAGGATAGTCAGGATTGGCTGTCATATCAGCTTCGGTGGCTTCGCCAATGTAGCCAATCAGATGAGCGGCTAAGCGGTTGTGGGGATAGTAGCGGTTGGATTCTGCCAGAATTTCAACGCCAGGAAACTGCTGGGCAAATTCTGCTAGGGCAACAAAGGCATCCGGACTCAACTGCTGGGCAATCCGCACCGGCAGCGGCGAGTTATACCCCACCTGTTCCAGCTTGCCAAGCATCTCTTCTTGGGGAACATTCAGCAGGGGGGATAGGTTCTCCGCTAGCACCTGCCAGTCTGCGGGGGATTGTTGTCGAGGCCAAAAGTACACCGCACGGCTGAGGCGATTGGCGGCAATGAGTTCCCCATGACGATCGAGAATATTGCCACGGTCGGAGCGAATCGGCACCAATCGAGTCCGATTTTGTTCGGCCAGTTCTCGGTTGTCAGGGCCTGCTACCAGTTGGAGTTGGACAAGGCGATAGGTACACAAGCCTAGGAACACGGTGCTGAACAAAATGAACACTATCGCTCGCTGGAGCAGCGTTTCGCGACTAATGGGACTTTTGACCAATGAGGTCTGAATGTTCCGGGACTGGGTGGTGGTAGATGAAAAGCGGAGGTCAGTAGTCATGAACGGTCATCCATATCCAAGAGTGGTAGAGAGTGCAGACGTGATGTACACCGATGGTGACTCGTGTGAGAGTGTTATTGGGGAGACGTTGAGAATCTCCTAGCAGGTTGTGGATGGCTTCATGGGTAATGTGCGGTGGTTTTAGGGCATTTTGTCGTTCTAGGTTAGATGGTTGACAAGAGCGATCGCTCTTGTCAATGATGATATGTGAAGCTAGTTATCCTGCCACACCCCAATCGGCCAAACGTTAGGTCACCTGATGATCCTGGGTGACCTGCCAGCATCTTCTCAAGCCTGACTTATACAAATAGGTTTTGAATACACCAAACCAGGTCTTTCTTGGGTGTTAGAGCATGTCTGTTCCAGATCGTGTCTCTGGGATCCATGGGATCAATAGAGCCGGTGATCAGCCGCTAGGTGATGTCTGTTGGATCCGTTGGTCTGAGCTTGAGAATGATGTTGGACAAGGGCGATCGCACCATGTACCCTAAAAGCTCTGTATCCGCTACTGTCCTTCCCTTTGGAAATGAGGCAAAATCCGGATATTTTTGGGTGAAAAATGAGTCGATGGGGTGGAAAGACGCTCTATCCCCGTGGTGAGTGTAAGGACAATGCCTGGTTGACTGACAAATCTTTTTGCCTAGGCTGGGTTGAGTAACGTAAACCCCAGTCCCAGCTTAGATTCTGTTGGGTTACGCTGACGCTAACCCAATCTACGAGAGAATCAAGATCGCAGGAGTTTTGTCCGTCAATCAGGGACAATGCACCTCTCTACGACCATAACCTAATCCTTTCAAAAGGTGATCTAAGCTCCATGAGATTTTAACGATCGCTCAGACGGGATCACCGCCGTCACCCTCCGTCACGTTCACCGACAGACTATCCTGATGCCTAGTGCAGCTTGGTGAAGATTGTAGGTCTTGCCCAATCAGTTTTAGTGAGTTGTGTTAATGCTGTTTTAGATGTAAAGCTACAGCAGTTAGCTTTACATCCATAATTTCCATAAAGTTCCTGCGCCTAAATTTAGCTTAGGCAGGTTTGTCGGTTAATATTGGGGCGATCGGGGCGCTAGTTTAAACCACTAGGAAGGGCATCTTAGATGTTCGCCATCATCCAATGTTTGGCATCGTGGTGCAATCAATGACATTCTTGTTGAATATACGCTCAGTGCAGTTAGCATCATCATGAATTCACACGTCAAAGTTGTTCAGCCAACCGGCATCTTAGATAGCACAAAAACCAACCAGTTTCGGGCTGAGATTAGTGAGCTAGTGAATAGTGGCGCTAAGATTATTCTCGTCAACCTGAAGGATATAACCTTTATCGATAGCTCGGGGCTTGGGGCGTTGGTCATCGCACTGAAAACTGTGCGTTCAGCTGGAGGACGCTTCTACATCTGCTCGATTAACGAACAGGTGCGCATTTTGTTCGAGCTGACCAGTATGGATCAGGTGTTCGAGGTGTTTGACAACCAAGAAGCGTTTGAGCAAACGGTGCTATCACCTAGCTGATCCCTGGGATCCCGTTGCTGAAGGGTCAGGGAGGCGCACCTCATCAGACCGCGATCGCCTTTTCTGAGACGGTGAGGGTCTGCAGGTCTGGAGCTACTGTCCAGATGTGGAGGGGCGATCGCGGTCATCGTCGGTGCCAAACCCTAGTCTTTGAGCTGAGGGTGGTTGATAGGGTGCCCTATCAACCATCTAGGAGAATCTGCAGGGTTTCAGGAGCGATCGCCCTAGCCAAAGTTAATGCGCAGCAGCGAGAGATCATCGTCGAATGAATCGACTTCGCTCTTTTCTTGCACCTGCTCCAGAATGATATCTAGGCTGGTGGTGATGGGTTGATCAGACAGCAGGGTGACAAAATCATCCAAGCCCCACGTTCCTCCCTTAAGCTGGCTAGCCTCAAAGGTGCCATCACTAAAGACATACAGGCTACTATTACTTGGCACGTCGTGGCGTTTGCTTTGAAAGGATGCATCGGGCAACATGCCGATGGGCAATCCTGGGGTTTTCAAACGCTCAATCATCCGTTTCCCTGAAGGAGCTTCGTGAGTTGGTGTTGAAACCAAGATGGCAGGAGGATGGCCAGCACTCGCATACATGAGCTGACGCCGGGCTCGGTTGTAGACGCCATACCAAATGGTGAAATATTTTTCATTTTGGTTGGTCATTTGGAAGGTGTCGTTTAGCGCTTTTAGAACATGGTGAGGTTGATAAAAGTTGACATCAGGGAGCGATTGTGACCGTAATAAATTTAAAACCGCTGTGGATAGCAAGGTTGCTCCTAAGCCATGCCCAGACACATCGAGCAAATAGATCACCAAATAATCAGGATCTAGCCAGTAATAGTCAAAGCAGTCCCCACCCAATTGGCTAGAGGGAATGAAGCGTGCGTCAACTTGCACGAGGCCCTTCAGGGGTTTTGGCAGGAGCGATCGCACATAGTCTACAGCCTCAGACAGCTCAGACTCTAGGCATTGTTTTTGATACTGGAGGTCGCGGGTGAGTTGGCGTAGGCGTAAACCAGCTCGCACCCTGGCCTGGAGTTCAGCAATTTCGATGGGCTTGGCTAGAAAATCATCTGCCCCGGTATCTAGCCCTTTAACTCGGTCTTCCAAGCTGCCCCGTGCCGTTAGCAGGATGAAGAAAATGGTGGAAAATGTAGGATCTCCCTTGACTTGCCGACAGACCTCTAGTCCATCCACAATCGGCATCATCCAATCGCAAATGATCAAGTCTGGGTGTATTTTCTTAATTTGGTCTAGACCCTCTTGCCCATCGGATGCGATCGTAATTTCATACCCTTCCTTCTGTAGTGCTTTTTTTAGAAACAAGCGGATGATAGGGTCATCATCAATAACCAAGATTTTTGACATGGGCAAGTTACACTTTCTTGCAAACAGAGCGTCTACCTTTTGTAAGGGTTACAGCTTAAACTGTGGTGATTTATATAGATAAATATGATGACACATTCAGTTGATTTAATCGAAGTCCCAAAATAGAATTAACGCTAGCAACATCCAAGAAAACTTGGGATGACCATTCGTAATTTTCAGATTCACGGTTTCAGATCCACACTTGGGGCATCGACATACGTTTGAAAAAACCAGAAAAACCGTCACTCATAGACTGGTCTTCTTGTGCAGATTTCACGTATTCTAAATCTAGCTATTTGACATCATAGGGAAATTCGGCAGTTGGACCTACTGAAAAGAGCACAAATTCAAGTATTAACTGATCTGGGTGCTCTGGCTCAAGTTTTATCATGGTTTGACCAGTTTAGTCACCCTCCGATTCCTCATGTGGTGTGGCTACAATGTCAGCTCATTCTAGCTGAAGGGTTTACCAATGCTGTGCGCCATGCCCACCGAGACTGCTCACCCGACACTCCCATTGAGATTGAAGTCGCGATGCTGAGCGATGCCCTGGAGATTCGCATCTGGGATCAAGGGGCCCCGTTTGACTTGGAGACAAAACTGGCAACGATGCCTAAAGGGATGGATAAACATGCAGAAGGGGGGCGTGGCCTCAAGCTGATGCAGCGGATGTCGGATGTTCTGACCTATTCCAGAACGGACGATCAGCGAAATTGCTTGCTCGCTGTTAAACGTTATACCTTAGAAAACGAGGCAAATCCAGAGTAATCAGTGATATCTCGCTTAAAAATCTGAGCGTTGTGTCGTTGATTGCCCCTGCTGAAGCTGACTAGTCTAGGGAGCCGATGTGTCTATCCATACCTTCACCCGAAGGGCTATGACGGGTTCGGAGCGTTATCGCAGCCATCGATCGGATGAGGACGCTGCTGGCTACGAACCCATGTTTGGAGTTGATGGGTGTGAGCGGCGATCGCTTGATAGCAATGCTCTAGCCCATCAGGCTGGTGATGCTGGGCATAGATTTCTAATTGTTCAGCGCTGACGTAGATGCCATGCACACCTACGTTAGCACTCGCTCCTTTGATGTAGTGGGCTAGCTTTTCAATTTCATCAAACTGTTGATGGGCGATCGCATCTTCTAGGGGGATGAGATGAACGTCTGTGTCGTCTACAAATAGACCCAAGAGCTGGACTTCAAACTCTGGATCAGAGTCAGAAAGCTGATGAAGATGGTCCCAGTCAATCTGCAGAATCAGCGAACACTGGGACGTTGATGGTGGGTTGGGTGGCTGAGAGCTAACGTTCAAGAGTTACTGTACACATACTTGACGGCGGGGGTATGAACCATCAGACCATAGGTTGTCCGGTTAGGGTCACCTTGTGGGAAGCTCTGGAGATGATCGATCCACAAGAATGAAGCAATGACGATGTAAGGGGTTCGCCCGTTATTGTAGTCGAGATGGGCGATCGCTTCCAAATCGTTGGTGAAAACGTTGACGCCCTGGGGCAGGCTCGGCATCGAGGGCTGGTGTCAAGCGGGTTACGATGCTTAAGCAACAAAAGATGAAAAATTTTCGAGACTATGGGGCGATCGCCTTCCTAGAGGCTAGAGTTGGGGTAAACCCATTCAGCCATTAAAGAAATCATGACTGTCTATCAAGAAGATGTGTCTGAAACCATGAACCAGACGACCCTCTCGACTAGCTATGTAGATGTCATTGAAACCGTCATCTCTAGCCTAGAAGAAAACCAGAGCGCCATGGTTAGCCATACCGACGATGGCGACCTATGGAAGTTTCAGTACGGTACGGTGGAAGTCTTTGTGTTGCTTACGGGCAACCAGGAAGATGACCTCTTCAAAGTGTGGGCTACGGTTATGGATCTTCCTGCCAAGGATGAACCAGGGCTGATGCGCAAACTTCTGGAAAAAAACTGGTCTGAAACTCTAGAAGCTAGTTTCGGCATTGTCAATCAGCAGGTGGTGGTGCTGGCCAGCCGCACAGTTGCCGATCTTTCGCCTGCGGAAATTTCCCGCAATATCACCATTGTGGCGACCATTGCCGATGAGAACGACGAAATACTTAAGGAAGAGTTTGGCGGTTAGAGCATTAGCCTAAGAGGGGGCTTGCTCAGATTGGCTTGCTATAGTACAATTGCACTAAAGACACATTGATTCTAGAGTTGTATGGCAGTCCGTCTATGGACTGCTTTTTTGTGAGCGATCGCCCTTGCCAAATCCTATGGGACAATAGCCCAGGATCGACGAAGGAGGCGCATGGCCTAAATGGTGCGGCTCCATATTAGAATAAAAGAGCTAGCAAGCAATACAGATGTACTTACCTTGACGCCAGGTCGTTTCACCTATGGTTCAATACACCCTCACTCAAAGCCCTGAGATCATCCTATCGGTGCCCGGCAAGGATTCTCAGAAAGCACGTAACAAGGCGATGGAACAACTGATGGAATTAATGGATGAGGGCAAGCTCCCTACCGAGCTGTCGAATGGGTTTAGTCCTAGCGAATTCATTGAAGTCAAAGAGCCGGAGGTGACGCCCTCGGATGATGAGGACGCTATTACCCATGCTGTGCAGGTGCTCAGCAATCTGGCTACGCTGAAAATGAAGGTGCAGTCCTCGCGAGAAGAGGCCATGGCGATTCGTACCCAGATCGATAAGCTGTTCAGCGATGCGCTGGTGACTGAAGAGGAGCTGACGGATCTCAAGCAGGGTTTTAAGGTGCTGAAAACCTTCGCCCAAAGCAATGTACGCTACCGGGAGGCTCGGGCCCAGGCAGAAGAGGCCCGCACCATTCTCGATCGCGCTCTGAAAAGTGGCGACTAGTGCCGCAAGGCAGAAGAACGAAGACAGAAGAACG
>RECH01000323.1 GCA_007694125.1 Leptolyngbya sp. DLM2.Bin15 | reverse complement strand
CTGACAGCGGGGCTAAATCCTGAGGATCTAACCTTTGAAGCGCCTGTATCCGAGGGCTTTGATCTGGACGATTTAATGCTGGACACACCTTCCACCGATCTTGACGATCTGGTCTTTGAAGAACCTCCGGCTGAGAGCATGGACAGTGAAGATTTAGTCTTCGAAGAATCTGCATCCGAGGGTTTCGATGGGGATAGCTTCATGGCTGAGGACTCTGCATCTGAGAGCTTAGACTTCGGAGATGCAGGCTTTGAGACGTCTGCGTTAGACGATTTAGAGCCTGGCGATTTGGGGTTTGAAGATGCCTCGCCTGAGGATGCCGAGAATGCAGACGTTATCTTGGATGAACTTTCGTCTGAGAGCGTTGATGATGACGATCTGGTCTTTGAAGAATCGTTGGTGGAGGATTTAGAGCCTGGCGATTGGGGACTTGAAGAGTCCCTGACAGCGGGGCTAAATCCTGAGGATCTAACCTTTGAAGCGCCTGTATCCGAGGGCTTTGATCTGGACGATTTAATGCTGGACACACCTTCCACCGATCTTGACGATCTGGTCTTTGAAGAACCTCCGGCTGAGAGCATGGACAGCGAAGATTTAGTCTTCGAAGAATCTGCATTCGAGGGTTTCGATCGGGATGACGTCATGGCTGAGGACTCTGCATCTGAACGATCAGATAGCGACGACTTCGTCTTTGAAGAATCGTCGGCAGCAGAAGGCGACATGGCAGACGTTGTTGTGGAAGCCCCCTTAACCGAGAGTCGCGATCGCGAGGATCTAGGCTTGGAAGCAGCAGAATTTCCAGGGTTAGAAGAACTGGATATGGCTACAGAAGCCAGTGATGAAACCGCTGATCTTGAGGATTTAATCTTTGAGGAACCGGGGTTAGATGACCCTGATGCTTTAGACAGCGCCATGGATGAAGCCTTCGGGATGCCAACAGACGATATCTCCACTGGTTTTGGAGATGACTGGTCAGCAGAATTGGAATCTCCCACCATGAGCAGCTTGATCTCGGGAGAAACGGAGGAGGCGATCGCTCTCCCAGAGTTGACCGAGATGACGGATGTAGATCTTGACGATCTATCTCTCATCCATGAATCCTTCCCGGAAGCTGGGGTAGATGATGATCGGTCGGATGAGCAGCTTGATAGGCCTCAGCAATTCACCGAAGCTTTGGGTGTGGATCAAGAGGATAGGGGGACGCTAGATTCTGAAAACCAGGACGCGATCGCCTCGGATATTGACGTGTTGGCGGCGTTGGATGAAATGGCGGTCAGTCCGGTTGCTGGCTTCCCAGACCTTGACGAATGGTCGGAGCTTGAGTCAGAGTTTCACAGCTCTGATCCGTTTGCAGAAGACGCGCCGGATGATTTGGAAGAACCCGCATTTGACGATCACGATACCGATCGCCTAGAGTCGATGCTGTTTGGCGATCAACCCGATCCGTCTCCAGAGGATGATCTGTGGGGAGATGATGATCTGGGTGGTGATGAAGTGGACGATACTGCATCGGCCCTGTGGGAGGAGGCGATCGCTGCATCCGATCCTCCTGTTGAGCGTTCTGATGATGATGATGATGATGATGATGACCTAGACGCAATATTCTCAGGGGCAGAGCCGTCCCCAGAGATCACCGCTGCAGAGGGCTGGGAACAACCTGGAGACACCGGCGATTCGCCCCAGGACGTGCTAGATGCGCTGCTGCAAACCGATGCAGCAACCTCTGATGCTGGCTTAGGCGAGTGGGACGAGCAGGTGACAGAACCGAGTCTGACCGACGATGCTGCATCTCTCTTCAGTCCGTCAGAGCCCTTGAGTGAGGCGACGGATGCTTGGCCCCAGGCGAGCACGGTGGATGAAGCCCTGGATGCCTGGTCGATTGATGCTGAAGATCCAGGGAACTTAGACAACCTGCCGTTGACCGATGCCAATCGTCCAAGTCCAGATCAGGGTACCAGTCCGCCCTTGCCCTTTTCTGACTTTCCTGATTTTCCTGTCGATGCGATCAACGATACCTGGGTGCCCCGCGATGAGGATCCGATAGATGTCCTAGAGCCAAGTGCAGCCAGATCAGAGGAGCCATCTACAGCTATCGAGGAATCCGTTCCATCCCTCTCAGATCTGCCCGCACCCCAAGCAGAACTCCTGCAGAAGCGAGCCCAAATTATGGAAGCGCTCGGAGATGCGATCGCTGCTCTCGCGTCAGAAGACACAACCTTAGAAGATGGCAGTGATGCCCTGAGCGGCCACCAGCCTGAATTGTTCCATGCGACCGAATCAGCTGCGTTCAACGACGACAATCTCGACGACGACGATCTCGACGACGACTTCGACCTGCCTACCTCAAATGAGTATGACGATCTCATAGCCCTTGGAGATGCGATCGCGGCTCTACCGATCTATCCGCCTGCTGAGCAAAGCTGGGGCGTGACGGCGGACAGCGAACCGGCTAGCCACCCGGATCCCGATCACGATTTCGGTGACCTCGACTTCGAGGCAGACAGTGACTCCAATGACCTCGACTTCGGTGACCTCGACTTCGAGGCAGACAGTAGCGTGAGCATAAACGAGGACTTGCCTGAAGAGAATCAGGAAAAGGCGATCGCCCCTGCTCCGCAAGATCAACCTACAGCATTGGATACACCTACTGTTCAGCCTGCTAGAACAACGCCGCCAGAGCAACCCGTCCGCCCGCTCTGGATTGAGGTATCTGTCCCCAGTCGTTCTGTCCAACCGACGTCTCAGCAGGACGCAGAAGCACTGAACGTCAGGCTACCGAAGGAACTGGCGGAACCGGCAGATGACGAGTCGCCTATTAATGTCTTCAATCGCCCTGAAGCTGTGGTGCTGCTGCTGTTTGTGACCGTGCTGCTGCTGTGGCAGGCTTACCAATCCCTGATTTCTGACGCAGCTCCCGATGGATCGCTGACGGTACGAGAACTGGCCCGTCGCCTGGATGTCAACCCCAGCACCATCAACCGCCGTAAAAACCAGAATGACTTCCCGGCTTGGTCGCAGTTTCTAGACCCGGTGGGTATTGCTTGGATCTATACCGATGGGGTCTTTTTGCCCCAGCTTGGCGGCTTGCATGAATCTGAGAGCAGCGCATCGCGTTAATCTGCATCTCGCTGCTCTCGCACCAGCCGCAATCCTTCCCACACCGGCATCTGCTGGGCACGGCGTTCATCCAACACCACCCAACAAGCATAGAGGTTAAACGTCGATTCAACGACATCGCGATAGGTTTGGGCTAGGGCTTGGCATTGCTGACGCGATCGCTGATTGAGGCGCAGCAGACGAGACGATCGGCTGAGGCGTTCATAAACATCGGCTAGGTCGTACCACCATAGGGCGACAAGAGGCGTATAGGCACGCAGCCAAGTCAGGTCGGAGGCGGGGTGCGGGGTGCGATCGCGGATGATGCGCTGGGCCAGGGTTTTCGCTTGGGGCAACGATACAAGTAGAGCCTGTTGGCGATCGCGAAGGTGGTTGATATCCTGCATCCAGCCTGCAAGATTTCCATGGTGGAGCGAAACTATGGCATCGAGAGCCAAGGCCCGGTCTAGATCATGCTCAAGGGGTAGAGCTTGGGTCAATAGGCGTTGGAAGGCGCGATCGCGGGCTCGACTCAGGGCAACTTCGCGATCGCGGGTTTGGGGATGGGGGGCATGGCGCGAGGCCGGTCGCGGGGGCAGGGCCGGTATGGTTAAGGTTTGGGCCATGGCTCGGATGCCATCAGCGTCGCGATCGCCGGCCCGATGGAGCTGCATCAACCACGCCGTGCGCTGATCATCGGACATGCCATGGAGCACCAAGCCGCGATCGCCCTGACACCAATAGATGCCACGGGAGGATGAGATAGGATAAGCTTGGGCTTCCTCAACCGTGGGTATACGAATACGACTATCGCCCACAAAGACCGATGAATCACCTTCTAAATACAAATCACCTAAATTGCCACATCGATAGGTGAGCCATGTACAAAAGGCTGCGGCGTCCTGGGCCCGAATGCCCTGAATGGGATCCTGGGCCCTACCAGGCAAGAAGCGATCGCCCTGCCAATGATCGGGATGATGATGGTTACCTTCCTGACGCATTTCATCTAGAAACAACTGATAGTCTGCTTGGGTGACCAGGGTTCCATCCAGTTCTGTACCATCATCAACCCGCAACAAGGCTTTCAGCCGTCGGGATAATTGGACTTCCACCGCTAAGCGAAACAGGTTTCCATCTGTAGACTCCAAGCCTTGCTCTAGGGTGGTCGCCAACTCCTGTCGCACGGAGCGATCGCGCATACTCAAGGACTCCCGCATACAGTCATAGGCTAAGGATAAAGACTCCACCGTCTGTCGCTGCAAAGCTGCCCATACCAAATCGCTTGCATCCTGCTGGGCTGCATAGAGCCGGATCGTTTCCTCCCACCAAGGATCATCAATATTGCGCGTTAGCAGCATATCTTGATTTAGCTCTTTAATCTGCACTGCCGCCAGATATTCTAAAAAACTGCGATGGGCAAACTTATAAATACCCGCCCGTTCCTCCACCAGCAACCCACTACCCGTTTCGATATACTGCAAAAACTCCTCCGGATACACCGCATTGCCCGCCACCGCATCCAGTTGCTTTTGAATCACCAAGCCTCCCGTTACCGTGGAAAACTCCTCACTGCGATGGCGCATCCGGTTGAGCGCCAGCACCTGCAGCACCGACTTTTTCTGCCCTGCCGTTAGCGATCCATCCATACCTTTGGCATCCTGCCGCCGGCCCAGCAAGACATCACAAATTTCAGCATAAAGCTCCACCCGCCGCCCCGGCAGCGCTCCACGAAAACAATGCACCGTCGCAATCATCGTCAGCAGCAGGGGATTGGTCGCCATCGCTGCGAGGGGTGGGTTACGCCGAATGCGATCGATCAAATCTGCGGACTTTCGATCGGCCATCAACCGCACCCCCGGATCATCCTTACCCAGGCGACTCATCAGTTCATTTTGCAGATACCAGTTCTGGATAAATTGCTGTACCTGAACACTATTAAACGGCTGTATTTCCAGTAATGTCCCGATTTTACTTAGGGGTGCTGTGCGATAGCCATGGGGGCGGGATGTAATAATTACAGTGACCGTAGGATAGGTTTGAATCTGTTGATCCACCCAAGCGCTCACCAATCGCCGTTGTTCAGGATCGGCCACCTCATCCAACCCGTCCAGCATCACCAAACAACGTCCCCGCTGCAGTTGGGTATGGAGCCAGCGCAGTGGAGGGTTTAGGGTCTGCACGGTTGGCTGTTGTTCCCATAGGGTAGCCAAGTCTAGGGTGGGTTGCTGGGCGATCGCTTCCCGCAATTCCCGTAACGTCAGCAGCACGGGCAATAGCTTCGGCGCTTTGGGGTGATAGCGCCGCTGGCGACGTTGGGCATAGGTGAGCGTCAGATGTTCCAACAGGGTTGACTTACCCGAACCCGGCGCACCAATAATCACCAATCGCCGAAAGGTGCTCTGCTGCGCCACTGCCAGCACATCCCAGATCTGTAAGTTACTGCGGGCATCAGCATCACGAATCAGGGTAGATGGCATCCGATCCAGGCTATCTGGCGCAACGCGCAGGGGCACAAAGACTTTTTCTAGATCTAAGGCAAAGGGGCCGCGGGTGCGCTGTCCTTGGGTTTTGAAGTCGCGGTACTCATAGATCAAACTCTGGGTATACCGCTGCTCAAACGGTGACCATCCTTGCCACCATAGCCCCGTCATCCATTGCTCCAGACCATCCACCACCCAGGTTGCCAGTGGTTCGATCCGTTCCTCCAAACGCTCTTCAATCTTATCGAGGATGCGATCGGTCAACTTGCGGGCAAACTGCCCCATGATCACCAAGCCCGTCAGCGCCATGGTCACCACCATCACACCGATCGCCTCTAGCCACTGCCCTTGCTGCAGCAGGGCGATCGCTGCCACCACACCAATGCCCGACCCAGAAAGCCCCAGATAGCTAGCCCATTGGCGAATGCGATTGCGGCGCTGGCTACGGCGCTCCTCAGGGCTGAGGAGAAGCAGGCTAGGGTCACTGGGAGTGGAATTACTGGGAGTGGGATCGCTGGGAGTGGGATCGCTAGGGGGTGGGGTGTCTGACATGGGACGGCGATGGGATGTCTCTCCAGTCTAGTCATTCAGGAGAGCGATCGCTCTCTAGGTTCAAGTCTCACGACACACCCTGACCAGCATCATAACCTCAGGGGCGATCGCTATACCGTTGCACGGTCCAAGGATCACCACGATGGTGGTAGCCATTGCGTTCCCAGAAGCCCAAGGCTGGCTGAGCTAAAAACTCCAAGCCGTTGATCCACTTGGCGCTCTTCCAAGCATAGAGATGGGGCACAACCAGGCGCAGCGGGCCGCCGTGATCCGCAGGGAGGGGCTCACCCATAAGGGTATGGGCAAAGAAGTTTTCATCGCGCATCAAATCATCGAGGGCGATATTGGTGGTGTAGCCGCCGTAGCAATGCTGCATCACGTGGGCAGCAGCGGGATCAAGGTCAACCGCGCGCAGAAAGTCGGTGACCCGAACGCCTGTCCAGGTGACATCTAGTTTCGACCAAGTGGTCACACAATGGAAGTCGGCGGTGAACTCGGTTTGGGGCATCGCCATCACATCATCCCAGCTCAACGTTGTGGCGGTCGCTAGCCCCCAAATCTTGAACTCCCAATCGTCGATGACAATCTGCGGCGTTGATCCATAGGTGAGCACCGGAAAGCCCTTGGCTAAATGTTGCCCCGGTGGTACACGGTCTTGCTGATCAGCGGTGGGTTTTGAAAAGAATTTTCCAGCCATGGCGATCGCTTGTTGAGGAGGACAACGGGCATCTACCCTGATCTAGTTGTAGCGCGATCGGGTGACGGAGGGATCATTGCCCGCCCATGTACCCGCCCATGAAAAAACGAGGCAGTGACGCCTCGCTAAAACCATAGACACTAGAGCCACAGCAGCTTGAATTGGGTGAAGAGTAGCCCGTTGCTGTGGCAAGACGAAGTTACTCGTCTTCATCTTCATCGTCAGAGTTGTCTGGGTAGTAGAACCCTTTAGCGCGTCCGCTCAAAATGGACTTACCTAGCGAAAGAGCACGCTGCGCTTGCTTCTCAGCTTTGCGCTTCCAGGTTGCTCTCCGCATACTGCGTTTGGACTTGGACGTTTTCTTCTTGGGAACCGCCATGACTGCGTATGCCGAAATTTTTCACAACCTTTCAAGTATACAGCATATCTATAGCCCTGACTATGCCCTAAGACGCAAGGCATTTGAACAGAAGTTCGTTACTATCAAACCAGTTGGGTCTGCGCCGAGGGGAGCGATCGCGTTTCCCATCGGTCGGAGTGTCTCAAGAAACGTTTAGGAGAGCTTGTGCTGGAATTCACTCGCAATACGTCTCGGGAAGGCGAAATTCTAGAAGTTGTTCTGCGGCGCGGTTGGGACTATATGCGACGGTTGCTGAGTGGCAGTAAAACCGATGAACCAGAACCACCCCCACCGGAGGTGCTGCGCAGTATCTTGGTTGATTTGGGGCCTGTCTATGTGAAGCTAGGGCAGTTGTTGAGCACCCGCCCAGATTTGCTGTCGCCGGAGTATATCGCAGCGTTGAGTGAGCTGCAGTCGGGGGTGCCACCGGTGCCAGCGGCTGAGATCGAACGATTCATCCGTCAGCAGATGCCCCAGCCAGTGACGGAGGTGTTTTCTGAGTTTAACTATCAAGCGATCGCTGCCGGATCGATTGGACAAACTCACCGAGCTAAGCTCAAAAATGGCCGTGATGTGGCGGTGAAGGTGCAGCGTCCGGGGATTGAAAATTTGGTGGCTCGGGATATCGCCATCATTCAGTACATTGCCAAGCTAGTATCTGCGACCAACTTTGGGCAGCGATATAACATTGTGGCGCTAGCAGAAGAATTCAGCCGCGCCATTCAGGCGGAGTTAGATTTCAACCAGGAAGCGAGCTATACCGACCAACTGCGGCAAAATCTATCCAAAAGCCAGTGGTTTGATCCTAGTTTGATTGTGGTGCCAGAAATTATCTGGGAGCTGACTACCTCCAACATCATGGTGATGGAATGGTTGCAGGGCAAGCCCTTGCTAGCAGCAGACGTGCAAGAGTCTAGTGCAGGGGAAGGGCTCGGTGGGCGGCGCGGGGAAATCAGTCAGTTGCTGTTTCGGGCCTTTTTCCAGCAGTATCTCATTGACGGATTCTTCCATGCCGATCCCCATCCGGGTAACTTGTTTTATCTGGATGACGGCCGCGTGGCCATTTTAGACTGCGGCATGATGGGCACCCTCGACCCCCGCACCCGCACCACCCTCACCGAAATGATTCTGGCGATCGTGAGTACCGATGCCCAGCGCTGTACCCAGCTCACCCTGCGCTTAGCAGAACCCATGCAGCCCATTGATCTGATTCAGCTAGAGTCAGACTATCGACGGCTGTTGCGGCGCTACTATGGTCTGAGTTTGGCGAACCTCAACTCGGCGGAGGCCTTCAGCGAAATTTTGCAGGCTGCTAGCCGCAACCATCTGCGCTGGCCGTCTAATATTGGGTTATTTACCAAGTCGCTGCTGAACCTAGAAGGAGCTGGGCGACAGTTTGATCCATCGGTGAATCTGTTGGATGAGGCAAAACCGCTGATGGTGGACTTATTCCGTCAGCAGTTGGTGGGCAATGATCCGGTTCAGGCACTGCTGCGCACGGCTCTAGAGTTCAAAGAGCTATCTCTAGAATCGCCGCGCCAGTTCGGCTTTTTGCTGAACCGTCTGAGCACCGAAACCCTCAAATGGAAGGTTGATATCCAAGGATTGGAGAACCTGCGTCGCAGTATTGATGATGCCGCCAACCGACGATCCTTCAGTACGCTGGTGGCATCCTTAGTGATTGGTGCTGCCATCGTCACCACCGGACAGCAAACGACGCAGATTCAACTGTTGAGCAATGTCTTATTTGCCGTCGCCAGTTTGGTAGGCCTGTGGTTGATCATCAGCATCATCCGATCGGGACGTTTACGATAGCCCCCTCAAGCATCCTAGACAGGACAGGATGAGCTGAGGGCTGATTCCTCCAGGTTTTGTAGATCATAGGTGCTATGAACCATTAAGTCCCGTAGCTTCGTCGCCCCAATGCGGCTATCAAAGTGGGAGAGCACCGCTTGCCGACCAGCTTTACCTAAGCGATCGCGCAATCCTGGGTTTTGAATGAGACGGGCGATCGCTCCTGATAAGGCCTCCACATCACCCGGCGGTACTAGTAGGCCAGTTTCTCCATCAACAATCATATCCACCACGCCTCCGGCCCGGGTGCCCACCGTGGCCACTTCCACCGCCATAGCCTCTAGATAAACGACGCCTAGGGGTTCTTGATGGCTGGCTAAGACAAACATATCAGCAGCCTGCATCTCAGCCAAGCATTGATCTTCACTCACCGAGCCCAGCAACGTCACCTCCTTCTCCAGGTGTAGATCACGCACCAGTTGCTCTAAAGCCGGGCGCTCGTTGCCTTCCCCAGCAATGTGTAGTTCTAGCGCCAGCCCCTGCTGCTTCACCATGGCGATCGCTTTGAGCAACACATCAAACCCTTTGCAGGGGGCCAGACGCCCAATGCTGACCAATCGAGTCGGGGCATCTGCCTGCTTCGATACCTGGGGCACCGGCACCCACTTATGGGGATCCACGCCATGGCGGGTCATGCTGAGGCGATCGGCAGGCAAGTCTGGACAGATCTGTTGCACCTGCTCCAGCATCCAGCTAGCTACTACCGTCACAAACGCTGCCCCCAGAATTTTTTCCCGCATGGCACCACCCCAGTGACTCACAGGGGCACAGAGCGTCAAGGAATAGGGCACTTGGGCCAACTGCTTGGCCATCATGCACAAAATTGCGCTGTTGGCAGGCATGGGTGTATGCAGGTGCTCAATCTGATGCTGACGGAGAATACGCACCAGTTGCAGGGACGGTATCAGCAGAGGTAATACCGATCGCAGATTCGGTTTTTGATACACCGGTAACGTTAACCCCAATCGGAGGCAGGCGAGAAGTTGGCCAGGACAGTGGGCGATCGCCCATGCCAACTCTTGGATCACGTCATACCAGCGGAGTGGAACCAGGTAGACGGTTTCAGCCTCAGCAGCATCTGTGAACTCATGTTTGCCACGCGTGATCTGGGGAGGGCGGCGGGTTGAGATGATGGTGACATCAAGCCCCAACTCGCGGAGATGACAGATTTCGCGCCAAGCCCACACATGGGTTTGCCCCGGCCATTCTGGGATTAAGTAACCGATTTTCATAAACTTTGAACACCTTAACTACGAAGGTCAACGATTGGGGGACGATTGGGTTATCCATCAATAGTCGATGATGGCGATCGCCCAAGGGGGAGACCCATGGGTTATGCCGTATAGGACGCGTCTAACAAGGGTTAATCAACATCCAGCTCTGCATATATGGACTCTTGATGGATGACAGTTGTTGCCTGGCAGTCGGCGATCGGTTGCTCCAGACGGGGTTGATGGGAGCCGATCGAGGATCGGTTGCACATCAAACTGCCTGAGTGCGTCTTGAGATAGCTACTCTGCAAAGATGGAGCCCAAGCGCTGTCCCCTTGGCTGAACAAGAGTATTCAGACCATGGCTCAAGCGGCGATCGCAACATGAAGGAGTTACGTCCTAATACGGTGGCAATACTGACAAAACTGGAGAAAATGCTGACGTGTTAGGGCGTAGTGAAGCTATGTTTAAAATGCCCTGATGCAGACCCTGACGGGGAGACGTGATACATTTTGTATCAAATTACACTGAAAGGTAGATGAGGATCGCCTGATGAGTCCGATCGTAACTGATCTAACCCCAAACTCTATCCATCCTTAGAGATGTTCTGATCAAGCATCTACCCCCTCTATAGATCTATCGCACGATGGAGGCAGGTTTATCAACGTAGAGTGAAGAGACTAAGAGGACTCTATAAATATTGTCGTGATAGGCTTGGCCAAACAGTTGCGTTATGTCATCCAAACGCAGTTTGAATACCAAAACATGAGCACCACAAAATGAACGCCAAACCTAGAGGCGCTCATCGCTGCATGACGATGCTAGGGACGTGATGGGCAATGGGCTGATGCACTAACGTGAAGGTCTCTGTGTCTAGCGAGCTCTCCCGATCGCCCGTTGCCCTGTCGTTCTAGCCTAACCGTTGAGTTCCCACCAGCCAAGACTTGGGCCCAGCAGGCGCACCGTGACCCAGTACAGCACTAGTACCCCAATGCCAATCCATGCACCCTGGGTGCTCAATTGCACAAATTTCTGAGCCTGGCTCTTCTTAATCGGCAACCATGGGTAGATGTTGCCTTCCTTGCCATAGTCTTCGCCCAAAATTTCTTTACGACGTTTTGCTTCGCCCATAGCTACTCCTCATCCGATGGGGGATCAATACAATTCCTATGATACGGGGCAACTGATTCAGGGTGTAGCCATGCACCAGTCAACCTTGTTTATGATCATACAGGTCTTGCTTCCCGTCGCGGGGGAGCCCAAAAGATTGCAAATCTGATGCGATCGCCCACGAATGGGGCTGAGGTTGCCAAAATAGAATGAAGCGATACCCGTGCCCCCTCAGCGTCAACCTGTTCTTCATGGTGTTGGAAGTCGATGGATACGTTTGGTCTACAACCCTCTCAATTGGTCTGCCTGGAGCTTAGCCACGCCGATCACCAAACCGTACTCTACGCTGAGGTGATTCAGTTGGTTGTAGAACGGGCCATTTGCTGGGCCCGTCCGCTGGTGATGCTGCATGTTCCAGGAACAGCGATCGCCCCTGGTGTTGACTGGATGGACGGACTTAAGGATACCGACTGGATTGACCTCCGCGATAGCCCGGATCTCCTGCTACCGATCTCCCTCTTTCGCGCCGCCTTTGATACAGAAGTACTACCCATCATCACCCAACTCCATGCCACTAAGCCCATCGAGGAACGCGATCGCCAGGTGCATCAACAGGTGCGATCGTTTGTGCAGGAGCTATGTATTGCCCATCCAGATGCGTTTGGGGAGTAGGCGCTGCATCATTGATGGGGCAACAGATCCCCGACTTTTGATAAAAGTCGGGGATCTCACACCGCACCAATAGGCTTGTGAGTGATAGACCTTCACCGATGATGGGCAATCTAGGACTGCACTCTACCTTCGCCACCACTTTATGCCGCCTCGTGCCTGTTTTGAAATAGGTTCCTACTATCATCTATATAATCGAGGGAACAACTACCAAGATATCTTTTTCTGTCGAGATAATTATCTCCATTTCTTGCGCTTACTTCGTCGGCATCTAGTAGAGCAGAGCATTGATCTATTAGCCTACTGTCTGATGCCCAATCATTATCATCTATTGATTCAGAGCCAGACACTTGACGTTTCAAGTAGGATGCGATCGCTCTCCTTGGCTTATACAAAAGCTATTAATCGTCGCCATGGACGGGTTGGATCGTTATTCCAAGGACGATTTCAGTCTATCTGTGTTGAGA